>NZ_CP141823.1:963581-1284774 GCF_035621455.1 Vibrio natriegens NBRC 15636 = ATCC 14048 = DSM 759 | reverse complement strand
AGCATCGAATTAGAAGGAAACCAAGTCTGCGAAGCATGTGGCTGTGCGGGTGAAATTGGCTTTGTCATTAAAGAAGGCGACGAAGTTGCCGACGTAACGATTTTCGCAGAGTCTAAAGCGGCATTAGAGTCTGAAATAGCTGCCTACATTGAACTAGCTAAATCAGTATGTGCTAACGTTGAATATAATGTCAGTGAAATCACAGAAGAGTCTAAAGAAGCATCAGCCCGCTTCAAGTTCGAAGTCAGTGCAGAAAAGCTGATCTTTGAATTAAAAACTCGTTCATTAGCGCGTTAATCCTATTCCAAAGCGAGCACTCTGCTCGCTTTCTACTTACTTCCATTTAAGTGTTACTTTCCTTCAAGTGTTAACACTTGGAATAGCCGTATTTAGCGCTTTGAGATATGCTTGGTGGGTTTTATATCCAGCAAAGTCATCAGCCATGCGTTTCATCCTACTTATTATTGCACTGGTAACATTCAACACACCTTCAATGGCGTACGAACTGGATTACTACACCAAGCTCGCTTACCTAGACAACTATGGCAACCTAGATCTACGCAACAAACCCTTTACTCAATTACCATCTGATTTGTCGATTAAAGGCAACCTGAACATTTCCCAAACGTCTATCATGCGGCTACCGAATGGTCTCAATGTCGGTGGCAGTTTAGAAGCAACAAACAGTGCACTTAAAACCGTCAGGCCTGGTACCAGCATAAAAGGCTATGCCAATTTATTAGGTAGCCAAGTTGAAAACTGGCCAAAAGGCGTAAAACTCGGCGGATATTTAAACCTGACTGACACTCCACTAAAAAAGCTTCCTGCAAGACTTCGTGTCTATGGTGATTTAAGTGTAATCCGCACACCATTAACGGCTTTGCCTGATGGCTTAATCATCGATGGAAATCTTTACATTGGTGGCTCGGCACTCAAAGCGTTTCCTGACACTATGACTGTAAAAGGAAATATCTTTCTGGGTGGGAATCAAATCACTAAATGGCCAAGTAACCTGACCTTAGGCGGCGCTGTCGCACCTTAGCAACAGATATAAAAAACCCCGGGGCAGAGCCCGAGGTATTTTGATTCAGAAATAAACCAACCAATCTACTCTTGATTGTTTACCGGGTTGGCATAACTCGCAACAAGGAAAGGACGCGCGCCTTCTGGCAACTCTTCAAGCTTTTCCGCCAACTGACGTTTTACCTTTTCAGGCACCTCTGAATCATCACGACCAGCAGCGAGCAAATTCATTGGATAGAGTCGGTAGTTGTTGTGAATTTGACGGTCGATTTCAGCAGCAAGAGACTCTGGTGTTTCAAATTCTTGCTCAATCACATCGCCGAAAGCCACATGAATGCGACCTTTGTAACCGATAATACCTTGAATGATACTTTCAATATCTTCAAATTCACCTTTCTCGTAGCGGCCACTTTCTGCTTTAGCAAATAACTCTTTCGCCTTCGCAAGGTCACAAGGGTCGTTCTCGTAAGAGATAGAAACAGGCACGATCTTCAAAGAGCGAGTGTACTCTCCAAAGCTGATCTTTTGCTTACGACCTTCAACATGAAACATTTTAAGAATAGCTGGATCAGTGAAGTCGTTGCCGTCTTTTGCTCGGCCTTCCTTCTGCGCGATCCAAATAGAGTTGCCCGTGTCGAGAGAATGCTTGATGTAGCTCGACAGCTGTCCTAACGCTTTCATCATTTCGCGCGGTGCTTTTGCTGAACGCTTAACAATAAAGCTCTTGTTCAAGCGCATCAGTTCCGTCGTACACGGCTTCTTGAGGAGGTTATCACCAATAGCAATGCGGACAGTGCGGTGGTCAGTTTGGTGTAAGCCGTAGTTGACTAACGCAGGGTCCATCGCGATATCACGGTGGTTAGAAACGAATAGATAAGAGGTATTTTTGTCCAGTTTATCTAAACCAGAGAAAGTGACGCCATCCGTTGTCTTATCAAGCATATCTTCAAGATACTTTTTCACTTCGATCTGGATCCCTTCTACGGAGTCAAGCTTACTCCACTTTGCTTTTAGGTAAAGGCGAACAATCGGACTCATAAGAGTTTTAAACCATCCTGCTTTATTGGCAAAACGGTGATCAAGAATCGCGGTGATAAATTCATCATCTTGGATTAGACGATCCAGCGCTGCTGGAATTTCTTCGTCATTATAAGGACGAATTTCAATATAAGGGTCGGTATTGGCAGTCATTATTCATTACATATCTAAAAAAGCTGGCACATTTTACGCATAGTTTTACTGTATAGCAGCATTTCAGCTCATACTTTTCTCATGGTCATACCAGTTCACCTAACAAAAGTATGGCTAAAAAATTTTTTTAACCGGTTGGAATCCTATAGGTTTAGCGTTACGCTTAGCGCCCAAAAATCACTGGTAATAATAATGAACTACGCAATTGAATTTCACGACGCTAATTACCCTTTTCTTAATGTTACTGCACGCAAAAAAGCGCTAAAGCACAGTTTATTATCTGTGATTGAAGGATTAGTGATCATTAAATTGGGTAAGCAGGAGTATGCCATTGAACCGGGTCAGATTTTTTGGATTCCTCAGGGATGTTTGAGCTCCCTCACCTTTTTACCTAACACTCGTGTGCATCGTTGTGATTTTTCTGTGCGGTTGAGTGATGATTTTCCTCAGCAGGCGGGCTTCATTACACCATCAGTTCTACTCAAAGCATTACTCGACAGACTGTCGACTGTAGAGTCCCGTTCGGATATCGAGCTAGATTTACTTGCAGTAGTAAAACACGAAGTGGTTACGATTTCTCCCGCCCTTTCTAGCTCAGCTTTAAGCAAAGTCATCAATCAGTGGAAGCCCGGAGGTGACGTACGTATCTCAAGAGAGCTATGTCTGGTGCTCACGCTGAGAGAAGCAAGAAAGATGAAATTATCAGGGAAAAAAGATGCTGATATTGTTGAAGCACTTTTTGCAGGAAATAGCGAAGAGTATGAGCAACTTTGTTTCTTGGTCTTTGGCGAGCCTTTATAACTGCTAACGAAAGTAGCGAATAACTAAAACAACCCCACACTAATCAACCCTGTGCTGAAAAACCAAAAAAGCGTACCTCATCGAAGGTACGCTTTTTTCATTGTTCAAAATGGTAGTTCAATCTGCATCATCCAGTCAGCGTCGTAGTATTCGTGCCAACGATAATCCAAACGCATTCTGGGCTCACCATCACCCTTATCACCAAAACCGATACTAAACATCAGACCGTGATTGCGAATCCACTCTTCCGTCGTCATGTCACTTTCATCGTCTAGAAGATCTTCAGGCATCCAGATACCAAGACCAAAATAGTTCTTCTCTAGATTTTGAGTAAGGATAGGTGTCTCATTCGGCGTAAACGCCCACTCTTCCCAATAATTTTTCGTGGGTCCATCCAGTTCGATTTCTGGTGCATACCAATTCAACGAGTCAGTACTTAACACACCTACGCTGTCAAAAAATTCTTCACAAATAGGCATGGTATTGTCAGCAAAAACGACCGATCGATCAGAAAAATAGTTACATGCTACGCTTGCTTGCGAATATACAAGCAGCGCGCACGTACTAAATACGGCTAATCTGACCATGAACATTTAACCTCTCAGTTACCAGATAAAGTTTCTCTATATAAACCTTCGTTGAGCAATAGTTCACTGACTGTTAACGTAGTAAAGGCGCTGATGTCTTTTCCTTCCATCAGCGCTTTTCGAATATCTGTGCTTCTAATTTTTATTTTTTCAGGACACGCCATAACGGTCCAGCGCTCAGTAATTTCCTGTGCTTTATAAAATTTAGCAAATTTAAAGAAATTGTCAGGCCCAATGACAAAAGTTAGATCGTCCGTCGAATGAATTTCTTGAATTTTGTTTAATAACGCATAGGTCGTCACACTTTGTCCAGGCTGGTATAAAGCTTGCTCTACGTTCGAGCGCTGAACATTAGAAAGCCCGAGATCTTTGATAAACGCATCGACCAACTTGCACCGGGTTGGGTAATCCAACATTTCCTTGCCCCATGCGTGTGCGATGCTGGGTTCAAGAAGCACAAGATCAAAGTGCCCCAAAGACTCGATAACACTTTTGTGGCCTAAGCTAGGTGGATTAAATGCGCTACCAAAAATGGCAATTTTTTTCATATCCGGCGATTACCTGGTTTAAGAGAGTTTTCTAATTTGATGATTTCGGTATGATACTACTAATCTTTATAGTTTTTTGACACCAAAGTGATGTTTGTGAGCCTCAATTGGATGGTTTGTCACCATTTATTGAATATTCACCTCATCACTCTTACTGATTTTGGTAACTACCAACGCTGTTGGTGTCTGACATATTTGCAGGAAAAGGAACCCTAAATGGAACAATCCATCCGTGATGAAATGCGCGTTCTACCTTCTATTGATCCGCATTTCGAAATTGAACGCCGTGTTGCTTTCATAAAGCGTAAGCTACAAGAAGCAGGTTGTAAGTCACTCGTGCTTGGCATCAGTGGCGGTGTTGACTCAACCACGTGTGGTCGCCTTGCCCAACTTGCGGTTAATGAACTCAATGAAGCGAGTGGTAGTAACGACTACCAGTTCATCGCGGTTCGTCTGCCTTACGGTGAGCAAAAAGATGAAGACGAAGCACAACTTGCCTTATCTTTCATTGAACCGACACACTCTGTGTCAGTAAACATCAAACAAGGTGTAGACGGTATGCATGCTGCTTCTAGCTTTGCACTAGAGGGAACTGGCCTTCTGCCGACCGACGCGGCAAAAGTCGACTTTGTGAAAGGCAATGTAAAAGCGCGTGCCCGAATGGTCGCACAATACGAAATTGCCGGCTACGTTGGCGGTTTAGTGCTGGGAACCGATCACTCGGCAGAAAACATTACTGGCTTCTACACGAAGTTTGGTGATGGTGCTTGTGACCTTGCGCCTTTATTTGGTTTGAGCAAGCGTCAAGTACGTGAGGTAGCGGCAACATTAGGCGCACCAGAACTACTCGTGAAAAAGACACCAACGGCAGATTTGGAAGAACTCGCTCCACAAAAAGCGGACGAAGATGCGTTGAACCTAAGTTACGAGCAAATTGATGACTTCCTGGAAGGCAAACCAGTGTCTCAACAAGTGAGTGACCGTCTGGTTGCTATTTACAAAGCTACGCAGCACAAACGTCAGCCAATCCCGAATATTTACGACTAAGCAACATTTAAACGCAATGTTTGCTATAAAAAACGCTGCTCAAGGGCAGCGTTTTTCTTACGTATTGTAAACTGACTAGTCAGTCACTGTGACATCGGTTTCCGGAACGGCACAACACGCTAATACCGTCCCCATAGCACGCTCTTCAACACTCAAAGCGGGTACGTCTGGATGGTGAACTTGCCCCGATTTCAACTGTACTTTACAAGCGCCACATAACCCTGCGCGGCAGCTGTTGCTGATGTCCTTTCCGGCATCTTCAAGTTGGTCTAGAAGTGTTTTCTGATTAGTACCCGTAATCTTAGCGCCGTTGAACTCGATTTCGATACTTTTCTCTGGCTGTGCTGTTACCGCAGAGACACCAAACGCTTCCTGATGGTAGTTCTCTTCAGGCAGCCCCTTTTTCATTAGCAAGTTTTTCGCTTTTTGCATAAAGCCATCAGGACCACAAACAAACACCTGACGCTGCTCCGCATCTTTAATTTGTTTGATGTGCGAAAGGCTGAGTCGACCTTTCAATCCAAACCAATCGATCGCAGGCTGAGTGAGGCAGAATTTTACCTCTAGTCCCGGATGCTCTCGCTTCAGTTGTTCCAGCTCAGATCTACAAGGAATGTCATTTTCAGTGCGGCACTGATGGTAGAACACGACGTCATCTAATTGATTGTGATCAGCTAGGTAACGCACCATCGACAGCATTGGAGTAACGCCACTGCCCGCTGAAAGCAACAACAGACGCTGAGTGTGATGCGGCTTAAGATGAAACTCCCCATCTGGGTTTTCCGCTTCTAATACGTCGCCAACCTGCAGATTATCCAATAGCGAATTCGACACACGGCCACCAGAAATTCGCTTAACTGAAACAGCATATCGCCCCGGACGAGAAGGACTCGATGAAAGTGTATAACGTCTGCCTATTTTTTTACCTTCTACTTCAACATCGATTGGTAAATGTTGTCCCGGCAGATAATTAGGTAACTTGCCTTTACTAGGCTCTAGCCAAAATGTCACAAAATCTTGTGCTATTTCTTCACGTTCGACGCAAGTTAACGTTAAACGCGCAGGAGAGTTATCCTCATAAAACTCCGGTTCCTTATATTCAAGCACTTCAACTTTGTCACCTTGGCGGATAATGCCTTCGTTACGCGCTACAAGGTTTTGCCCGAAAAAGACCCCGCCTCGCTCATTCGCGCGGAACTGTTGTAGTGTTTTCAGCGGCTCTTTACTCTCGCGGAACGTGCCTCTTTGCGTATTGACCGTCGTAAGAATGCAACGCTCACAGGGCTTAAGTGACTCGAATTCCACCTCGCCGATGCGAATTCGTTTCCAAGAATCCTCTTCAAACGGCGTCGTGTCTGCCACTACCAGATTAGTGCGAAACTGATCCATTGAGTGCTGCTCAGAGCTTCGCTTGTTCAACTCATCGAGAGAAGCCTGACTGATGACCAATACCGGATAACCGTCAGCAAAGCTCACATTATGACCAAACTTATCTCGTACTCGATTCGATTGTTCACCACAGAAAAGCAGCTCGACTCGTTGCCCTAAAACACGGGTAAACCAGTCGTCGGCTTCGTCCGTTGTGGTATAAGCGGTAAACGTGTCACTCCAAACCGTTGCCGACGTTTCCTGCATTTTGAAATCTTGATAACGGATTTTAAGCGGCTCCATACCTAAGGAGCTAAACACAACACCATCAGCGAGTATCGCTGATTTCACGGTGACCATTTGTGGGTACTTCCTTGCGGTGATCATCGAGCCATCTGCTTTGGCAATCATAAAACGGCGGTCAAAGCTCAAGCCTTGCTTTTCTACCCACGCAGACGAGAGAGCAACCCCTCCGACTGATTTAACCGGAAAGACATTTATTTGGGATAAGATGGGTTGTGACATGGCTTTCTTCCTGCAGTGCTTTTATTTGTTGCACTATTGTAAGGAGAAGTCTTAACTAATGTAAGGCATTGACTTAACTAAATCTAACCGTTGCGTTTTTTACAACACGCTGACCAAACGCTGATTGATAAAGTGTGATACAAGACACATAATTCGCCACTCTTTTGACAACAACGACAAATTGACTAGAGGCTTATCATGGATACTAGAAAACTCGTTCTCATTTTACTGTGTATCTTTCTTCCACCTGTCGCGGTGTTCATGGAAAGAGGTTTCAATAAAGATTTCTTCATCAACTTAATTCTGACCTTTTTCTTCTTCCTGCCAGGTACGATTCATGCACTTTGGTTGACGATGAAATAACTTATCGCGCTTCCACAATCGTAGAAAAGTGAAAAATGGGATGAAATGTGAAGTCAATTCCTCTATCATCCTGTCGCCTAAGCGCAAGCGTTTGCTAACAATGCCAGTGCTTCGTTTAGGCTCCAATCAGACAACTTTTTCAATGGTGGGAGCAATTAATGACAACACTGACTATTACTCGTCCTGACGACTGGCACGTTCACTTACGCGATGGGGATGTTCTTAAAGACACCGTTCGCGATATCAGCCGCTACAACGGTCGCGCACTGATCATGCCAAACACCGTCCCACCTGTTACCAACACTGAAATGGCGTTAGCCTACCGCGATAGAATCCTTAAAGAACAGCACGGCGAGCAATTTGAACCTTTGATGTCGCTGTACCTAACCGATAACACCACTCCAGACGAAATTCGCGCTGCAAAAGCAACTGGCAAAATTGTTGCTGCAAAACTTTACCCAGCAGGCGCAACCACCAACTCAGACTCTGGCGTGACCAATGCCAAGAACATCTACCACGTTCTGGAAGCAATGGAAGAAGTCGGCATGCTACTGTTGGTTCATGGCGAAGTCACACATCACGACGTTGACATCTTCGACCGTGAAAAAGAGTTCCTTGATACGGTTCTTGCTCCTATCGTTAATGATTTCCCAAATCTAAAAATTGTTCTGGAACACATCACCACGGCTGACGCAGCTAACTTCGTTAAAAACGCGTCTGATAACGTTGCGGCGACAATCACTGCTCACCACCTACTTTTCAACCGCAACCACATGCTTGTCGGTGGCATTAAGCCACATTTCTACTGTCTGCCAATCCTAAAGCGTAATACCCACCAGCAAGCGCTGATTGAAGCGGCAACAAGCGGCAGTAAGAAGTTCTTCTTAGGTACAGATTCAGCGCCACATGCAAAAGGTGCAAAAGAATCAGCGTGTGGCTGTGCGGGTTCATACACCGCACACGCAGCCGTTGAGCTTTATGCTGAGGTATTCGACAAAGAAGGTAAACTGGAAAACCTGGAAGCATTTGCAAGCTTCAATGGCCCAGACTTCTACGGTATTGCTCGTAACACCGACACAATTACCCTAGAAAAAGCCGCTTGGGATGTGCCAGAAACAATGCCGTTTGGCAATGACATCGTTGTGCCTATCCGCGCGAACGAACAGATTGAATGGCAAGTTAAATAAGCGCTTCGCTTAACTAGCTCAAATAAAAAGGGTCATGACTTTCTATC
The DNA here is from genome assembly GCF_035621455.1 of Vibrio natriegens NBRC 15636 = ATCC 14048 = DSM 759. Lineage (NCBI taxonomy): Bacteria > Pseudomonadati > Pseudomonadota > Gammaproteobacteria > Vibrionales > Vibrionaceae > Vibrio > Vibrio natriegens. The sequence goes on along the minus strand of NZ_CP141823.1, from coordinate 1,276,087 downwards.
AATAAAAGAAGTCATGACCCTTTTTGTTTTTTGGTGATCTTAATTCCCACGCACCTTTTCTATCACTGTCCAGGCACCAACGACAAGCAAACCAGCAACAAACCCGATAAGACCATTGAGTAAAATCGGTAACACTGCGGTGGCAAAAGAGTGACCACTAAAGTCCATCAGAATTGGCTCTACAAAGTGATGAATAGCTGGCACATTGTGCACAATGATGCCTCCACCAACCAAAAACATCGCTGCCGTACCCACTATGGTTAGCAATCTCATCAACTTCGGCGCAAAAGTTACCAGTGCGTTACCGACTTTTGCCATGAAGCCTTTTCCTTTCGCGCGCACCTCAAGGTACAAACCCAAGTCATCTAACTTAACTATCCCTGCGACTAAGCCATAAACACCAATGGTCATCACTATCGCAATCAGGCTCACCACAATAACCTGAGTGACAAAACTGGCTTCTGAAACCGTACCTAAAGCAATCACAATGATTTCAGCAGAGAGAATAAAGTCGGTACGAATCGCCCCATTGACTTTCCGTTTCTCGAACTCTTCTACTGACTCTCCTTTATCCAACATCTCTTCTTTGTCTTCATGTGAGTGAGCATGGGGGAAGAGTTTCTCTAGTACTTTCTCTGTGCCTTCAAAGCAGAGGAAGAGACCACCAAGCAGAAGCAATGGCATGATCAACCACGGAATAATGGCGCTAATAAGTAGTGCAGAGGGCACCAAAATCAATTTGTTCTTAAACGATCCCTTGGCAACTGCCCAAACCACAGGTATTTCACGTTCAGAGGCAACACCTTGTACCTGCTGGGCGTTCAATGCTAAATCATCTCCTAACACACCTGCTGTCTTTTTTGCCGCCACTTTTGACATCACCGCGATGTCATCGAGTACCGTGGCAATGTCATCTAACAGTGTGAGTAAACTTGCTCCAGCCATTTTTTATCTCTTTAAATGCAATTAGTTACATTAAACCTAGTAAAAATTAAAATGTATCACCACAAATATGCTCAGCAAAGTGATTATCTGGCAAAGATTATGATAACGGACGGTATTTTATATTGCTGTCGAGATAAGACACGTCTAGTCTTGTCTTACCTTTGAGTAAACAAAAGAAAAAGTATAGATGAAAAGCGGATACACTTACCCAATTGGTACCCCAGATCAACCTTGGGGCGCAGCTGAACGTAAAGCCTGGTTAGCCGAACGCGATGTAAAACGCAGCTATCAGGAAGAAGTCGTCAGTAAAATCGACGCACTTCGCGACCGTTTTGATGTCGAGCAATACGGCGCGCTCTCATATGACGAAGATCGTTTCCCACTATTTTGCATCAAAACACGCAACTGGGATTCAGTAAAACCTGTTGTTCTTGTCACCGGTGGCGTGCACGGCTACGAAACCAGTGGTGTACATGGAGCATTAAAATTCGTGGACACAGAAGCGGAGCGTTACGCAGAGCACTTCAATATCGTTGTTGCACCATGCGTGAGCCCTTGGGGTTATGAGGTGATTAACCGTTGGAACCCAAACGCGATTGACCCGAACCGCTCTTTCTACGCAAACAGCCCTGCGGAAGAATCCGCGAACCTTATCCAGCTGGTTGCGACACTGGGTGATGTATTGATGCACATTGATCTTCACGAGACAACTGACTCGGATGAAACAGAGTTCCGCCCAGCTTTAGCCGCTCGCGATGGTATTGAATACATCGAAGGTTTGATTCCAGACGGCTTTTACACCGTCGGAGACACTGAGAATCCGCAACCAGAGTTCCAAAAAGCAGTGATTGAATCGGTAGCAAAAGTGACGCACATTGCCCCTGCGGACGATCAAGGCGAAATCATTGGCTCCCCTGTTGTTCAGTTTGGTGTGATCAACTACCCGATGGTGAAACTGGGATTATGTGGCGGTGTGACTAACTGCCAATATGGTACGACAACTGAAGTCTACCCAGACAGCCCAAAAGTCACTGGCGAAGAATGTAATGACGCTCAGGTTGCAGCGGTTGTAGGCGGACTGGATTACGTTCTGTCACAGCTCAAGCCCACAGTGTAAGCTGCTCATATCTTAATTTCATTCCAATAAGTTACCGCTTCCACTTTAATACAGTGCCCTACTATGAAAGTGGAAGCTTTCTTTTTATCAGGCTAACACTACAACGCATTATTCAATGCCATTCAGACACCCAACGTAAATTCATGGCAGCGTATCGCCTTTATTTTTCTGGCGCTTTCTAGGATACTCTGCACATTATTTTTTAGTTGGAAAACTTCATGCCTCAAGCAAATTCCGTGGTTGTGCTCGACTTTGAAACCACTGGCCTCTCTCCTAACCTTGGTGACCGCGCAATTGAAATTGGAGCAGTAAAATTAGTTGATGGTGAGGTTGTCGATAGTTTTCAGCAGCTCATGAATCCGGGCTTCAGAGTAAGCTCATTCATTGAAAGTTATACTGGCATCACCAATAACATGTTACGCACCGCACCAAGCTGCGATGAGGTGATGGCATCGTTTAGTGAGTTTATTGCCAATGAAAACCTCATCGCTCACAACGCCTCATTCGATAAACGATTTCTCGACGCAGAGCTTGAGAGAGTAAACAAAGGCTATTCAGGTGAGTTCGCTTGTTCGTTACTGGTGGCAAGACGACTGATTCAAGATGCGCCGTCACACAAACTTGGTGAGCTGGTTCGCTACAAAAACATCGAAAACGACGGTGTTTTTCACCGTGCGTTAGCAGATGCACAAATGACAGCCAAACTTTGGCTTCAAATGGTCGAGGAGTTAGAGCAATCAGGAATCACCAAGCCAAGCTTTCAGTTTATGCAAACCGTTAGTAAAACAGCAAAAGGCAAAGTGGACCTGCTACTCGCTAAAAGTCGTATTTAACACGTCTGATTAAATGCATTTTTGGACAACAGAAAAGAATGACATTCGTTGTAAGTAGCCATTGCTTGTCAAATGAAAAAAGGCATAGGCGGCGACCACCTATGCCTTTAGAGCGAGATTCAATTAACCGATCAGAGCGGGAATACCCGGAAGCTGACCAACTACAGCAAGGGAGCCAGCACAAACGACAAAGGCAACACCAGGAATCAGGTATTTATCTTTGCCCGATAGCTCGTTGGCGCGCTCATGGTCGCCGATAAGTCCGAGGTTATCCAGCAGCATAGTTATTGCCCAACCAAAGACTGGGTTAACGAATGCACAGGCAAAAATACAGATACCAGCACTGAGTGAATCTTTATGCTTATGTATCATCTGCATACCCGCTTCAAGAAGTGGTAAGAATACACCGACAATCAGCGCTACGCGCAGAACAGGCTCCCACATTGCTAGATCCATCGGGTAACCAATTACTGCTGCGGCAATACACATTAAACCCGTTAACAGCGCGCCGCCTGGAATAGGACGTTTGGCAATTGCCGCAGGAATCATGTACGTACCCCAAGAAGACGCTAGATTACCGCCACCTAATAGTGAGCCAACGCCCTGACGAACAGACGCTCCGACCATAGTGTCGTCGACATCCATTAGTACGCCTTTTGCTTCTTTTGGATAGTTAAGTTCTTGAAAAACACGATGACCGAGATAGTCAGGAGACCACATAGCGACGGCTAGTAGTGCAAATGGCGTAACGGCAATAAAGTGCTCCAGGGTTGGCCAGCCTAGTTGCCAGCCGGTATCTTCACCCCACCAGTAGAATGGACTGAAATTAGGCAGGCCCGGCTCCGTGGTAAAAGCAAACTCGGCGCCCATTGCATAAGCGACAATGCCCGCTAGTGCAGAACACAACGGGATGGCCAGCCAACGTTTGTTGATCTTGGCTAAGTAGGCATAAACCAACACCGTTAGACCAATGACCACAAACGAAATGTAACTTTGGTCCGTACTCGCAGCCCACACTTCAGTCTTATTAATCTGTCCGATCAACCCAACTGCGCCGAGGTAAATCAGCAACCCACCTCGAACCCCAATGCCAGTGAGGGTCATGAGTTTAGAACCACCCTTGGTAAAAGCGAGAATTAAACCAAAAGCACATACCATCAAGCCGAGAGCCAGTGGATGGCCCCCTGCTGCTGCAATCATTGGAATCAGCGGTATCATGGGGCCGTGAGTACCGGCTAAGTTTGCGTTCGGGTTTAGGATGGCAGAAAACAGGATAACGAACAGAGCGCCCGCGATAAGCAGTTCGTAACGCACGTTTTCTGCGACAAACTCAGGAGATAAACCGAACTGAGCAGCAAAGGCGGCAACCATAGCGGTTACCATAACCACTTTACCAATGGTTGCGGCTAATGCAGGTACCCAGTCTTCGATTTCAATACTGTAATCACGAGATGGTAAATGAATACCCCAGCGGCGAAAGCTCATGATGGTTAAATCATGGTTTAGAAAGTCTTCTCGGTTTTCAAATTCATGCGGTTTTTTGCGCACATCCCTGTAAAAAGTCTTACTTGTGTCAGACATTTAGTTATCCTTTGTTATGTTTCGAAGTTGAACTATGTCAACCAGAGTTTCGCTTGGTATACAGACCTTCGACCAATACGAGACAACACCCTAAGTGCTACCGAGCACCTTTATTGATTTCATAAACGAAGAAAACATGGATTTACTTCGCTAGTGAAAGCAAGAAAACTGAAAAGTATCTTGCCAAACATTCACATCAAACATCGACGCCACACTAAGAAAGAGGTTTGGAGCCAATTTTTGAACTGAGCTTATTAAGCATGTATTGCTATCGGTAGGAATATTAGACATTAGTAAAAGAACAACAAAAATCTCACTTATTGCACAAAGATTTAACATCTTATAAGGGCGTGCTGATCTTTCGTGAGTAATTTTTAAACAGAAAGCCAAGGGGGAACGCTCCAAGAGAAGCTATCTAGTGTCTACTGACGCGGAGGCTATTCAGTGTATTTTATTTCAGCCTTCTTGGAATAAACCGCAGGATGACTAAGCCAATGAAAACAAGCAGGATCAGAATGGCAATACGCCAGAAGATATGGTCCAGCACGTTGGTAGATAGCCTTTCCAATTCATTGATATCGCGTTGTAGATGCGAGATTAGCTGCTGTAACTGATTGGCAAGATCGCTGGACGCCTGAATTAGCTCCAGTGGGTTGACTGGAGGTCCTCCTGCTAAATCAGTTGAACTCTCATCAAAGCGCGCTAATAAACGGTCAATATTGATACTCGCTTGGTTGGTTTTGTCAGCCAGGTCCGAAGATGCCTTTACTAACTCTAGTGTCGCAGGCAGCATCTGTTCTGCTTTATTGCTACTGTTTGAAACTGACTCAAAGATCTGTTCCCGTTCATAGGCAATGTATTCAAAAAGTTGGTTGAGCGCGAGCTCACGCTCTTTCTGGATGTCTTCAACAAGCTTTTTTTCTAGTTCAGCGAGTGAGGTCGGATACGAAGCCAATGTCGATTGGAGTTCTTCAAACCTCTCTTTCGCTTCATCGTATCGAGCTAGCATCTCCTGAATCTCGGGAGAAGCAAGTATACGGTAAGCCGATAGTTCTACCTGCTCGCCTGCAATATAAGTCAAGCGACTGGAATACCACATTGCACGTTCGCCAAACAGCAATGCTCTATCAACGGTGCTCACAGCAGAATCGATCTCTTCGAGTAAACCTTTGGCTTCTTGTCGGTGCCGATGCTGAGGTATCCAACGAGCATCTGTGAAGGAGTCAAATCGGGTTAGCTCAACGACTAGCCTATCCGGATTTTCTTCGAGCCAAACATCTATCAAGTCACGAAGTACCTGTTGCTGCGAAGGTGTCAACAGCCGAGAGGAGCGCTGCCAAAGGCGATCTTCTGTTTTCTTTAATTGATTTAAAGCATCCTGAGCTCTTTCGGCTCCCCATATTTTGGGTATCCAATAATTCTCGAAAGTTGAGCGTTGTAATGTTGATAACACAAGGAGATCGAGTAATGCGATATCGGGGCTTCGTCCTGCAGCTATTTCTGTTGCAGCCCCTAAACTGTTACGCATAAAGGACTGAACTAACACTCGTTCGTGACTATTTTCAGTTTTTGGTCGTAAGTGCAGGAAGGCAACTTCAGAAACAGAAGCGATGTAATCATCGGCCATCGACATGATTAACGATTGCAGTGCTAATTCATCCATTGCCAGTTGATTTGTAGCTTCAGCCTTTGTGAGATGCATTCCTGGGCTCGACATAACTAAGTCTTCAGGGATAATCGCACAGCTTGTTAATAGGAATAGAATGGATGAACTTAATAACAGTTTTAAGGACATGAATTGTCTTAGTAACATCCGCTTTCTCGTTTTATAGAGTTGAACATTTATCTAAGTACATTTACCTACAGCAGATGCTTATTAATTCTACTCAGCTATTAGAGTAAACATCATTTGGCAAAGAACATAAGGTTAACTTAAGTATTAGTTTCAACTGTTTTGAAAAGCCAGAAATTAGCGCTGTCTGTACAATCTCATCAGATTAGTCCGTTCGGAAAAATGGTCGTTTTAGCGGTGAAAGTAGCTCAGGCTCTTTCAAGAAGAAAAAAGCTCTTATACACATTTACCACCCACTTTTTGTATAACCAGTTTATCTTTTCATTGTTATAGTAAATACCGTTCATCGTTCCTCAAAGGTAAACGCTACTGGTTTCACCAGACTAAGTGACTTACTATTCCAAATACTATTAAAGGTTTGTGGACCACTCATGAGCAGTAAAAATAACAAAAATCTCAGCATTCTTCTTAAGCTAAACACCTTTGTTTCTCCTTATAAGTGGCGAGTTACTGCAGCCTTGATCGCACTAGTCGCGACCGCAAGCCTGACGCTATCGGTGGGCTACGGAGTGCGCATGCTGATCGACCAAGGATTTGCTCAGCAGTCATTGCAAGAACTAACGAGTGCGATTCAATTTATTGTCGGTGTCACTCTGTGTATTGCTATCGGTACTTTCTTTCGTTTCTATCTTGTTTCATCAGTAGGTGAACGCGTTAGCGCTGATATTCGCCTCGCGGTGTTTAACCATGTTATTTCACTGCACCCTAGTTATTTTGAGACCAACAGCAGTGGCGATATTATGTCGCGCCTCACCACTGACACTACTTTGCTGCAGAGCATTATCGGCTCCTCATTTTCGATGGCCATGCGCAGTGCGTTAATGTGTATTGGCGCGATCATTATGTTGTTTGCGACCAACTTTAAACTCACGCTGATTGTACTGGCTTCTGTGCCATTCGTTTTGGTGCCTATTTTGGTCTATGGTCGACGAGTGCGTGCATTATCCCGCCAAAGCCAAGACTCCATGGCAGATGTGGGCAGCTATGCAGGTGAAGCGATAGAGCATATTAAAACGGTACAAAGCTTTAGCTCTGAACAACATGAGAAAGCCGCCTTTGCCGTGGAGGTAGAAAAAGCATTTGAGGTCGGTAGACAGCGAGTAAAGCAACGCGCGATTTTAATATCTGGTGTCATTGTGATCGTGTTTAGCGCGATTGCCGGCATGCTTTGGGTAGGTGGCAGCGATGTCATCCACGGTAAAATGTCCGCCGGTGACCTAGCAGCATTTGTGTTTTATGCCATTATGGTCGCGTCCTCCACAGCAACCATTTCTGAAGTGCTTGGCGAGCTACAGAGGGCTGCTGGTGCCACTGAAAGGTTGATTGAGATTCTCCAAGTTGAAAGCGATATTAGTGCGCCAGACCGTGCTTTACCAATAAGCACAACCATCTCAGCAGAGGTGGCATTTAGCTCAGTTAATTTCAACTATCCTTCTCGTCCCGACCAACCGGCCATTAAGGAATTAAATCTCACCGCTGAGCAAGGTAAAGTATTGGCGTTGGTTGGTCCGTCAGGTGCTGGTAAAACGACACTCTTCGAACTACTACAACGTTTTTACGACCCACAACAAGGTCAGGTTCTGTTTGGAGGCGTGGACATTCGCCAGTTTGACCCGAAAGAGCTTCGTCAGCAAATGGCACTCGTTCCTCAGCAACCCGCTTTATTTAGCCACGACGTATTCCACAATATTCGCTACGGCAACCCAGAGGCAACGGACGAACAAGTTATCGAAGCGGCGAAAAAAGCCCATGCACATGAGTTTATTGAAAAGCTGCCGGAAGGCTATCGCAGCTTTTTAGGCGAGCGCGGCGTAAGGCTATCAGGAGGGCAAAAACAGCGAATTGCGATTGCGCGTGCCATTCTTAAAGATCCCAAAATCCTACTGCTTGATGAGGCCACCAGCGCCCTCGATAGCGAAAGTGAACATCATGTTCAGCAAGCGCTTGAGGCGCTAATGAAAGGCCGTACCACACTGATCATTGCTCATCGTTTATCGACCATCCAACATGCAGATAAGATAGCGGTTTTAGACAATGGCGCACTGGTTGATATTGGTAACCACCAATCATTGATGCAAAGCTGTGAGCTCTATCAGCGACTGGTGGCGTTGCAGTTTAAACACTTGGAATGAACACGTAGTTAAACTCGCTATCAGTCGTGGGATTAAAGTGCATCACGTAAGTGTTGTTCACAGGAGAATGCTCTGACGACTGACAAGACATGAAGTTATTTAGATAATTTATGTATTTCTTTAGCTGAAGCCATAAGGTGTCATTGACTAAAAACCGGCAACGCCTTAGCAGTTTGAATATGAGAAACATTCTTACAGCTTTGCATGTCTATCATGCTAAATCATTTTTATGCTATTTGACTGTCTTGACGCTAGTAACCTCACTCCAATTTATCAAAGTTGTTTAGCATTTGCTGAGTTGAAATTTGATCACCCATACGTCCACGATTAACATATTGATGTTTAAAGCTAACCGCACCTTTGGAACGAACTAATAATTCAAAATCTCTGGTGAAACTGTCTTCAAACTTGCTGTTAAAGGTATTGAATAGGACAACATTTTTACCTGTGAAATCGCTATTTTTAGCAAACTGCCATATTGGTGGCGCTGGGCTGTATAACCAGATAGGCGAGCCTAAATAAACCGTTTTATAAGTTGATAGGTCAATCGTTTCAGGACTGATATCAGCAATATTGCTGCGAGCATCCTTTAGCGCACTTATCCACCCAGGAATGCCTAGTGCATAGTCTTCCGCTGTAATCTCGTAGAGGTGTCCACTCCTTTTATCTGCTATATGGTTTGCTAGCACACCAGTGCTCCCAGAGCGAGAGAACACAACTACAGCAACTTTTGATTCAGTCGCTACGGGAAGAGAGCCAACTTGCGTTAATAACTTGTTCTTTGAAAACTGCGAGTTTTCTACTCGAGTCACCACAAAAGCAACGGTGAAGACCGCTACAATAGCGAGTACTGCAATTATAATTATCCATCGTGTCATATTTACTGACCAACCCACTTCAAACTAAATCTTACGGAATTAAAAAAGAAGCGCTTTGTAACCATACAAAACGCTTCTAACTTGTTGGATTACTTTAGGTGTGTTCCAAGGAATGCAGAAACCTTGTCCATTGCCATACATACTGCTTCGGGATGGTCATACAGTTCATAGTGAGACCAGTTTTCCAAATTAACCAGTTGTCGGTCTTTTGATTGAACAGAGCGACCATAAATTTCCTGTCCATCACGATAAGCACCAAACGCCCCTACTTTTTGGCCGACTACGGCCATAACAGGCTGAGTCAATAACGTTTCTGCGAATGCAAAAGCATCCCAACTCAGAGTTTTTTGTGCATGTGAAAACAACATACGTGTTGCTCCACCTTCGGTTTGTCCACGTGGCGTTTTATAGTATTCGGTAGCTTCGGACACGTCTCGTTCTGTTAATCCATTTTCTTTTGCAAATTCAACACTTGGAGGAAGAAGTTCATTGATTTGCAATTCTGAGCCACGCGCTTCGGCTGTTCGCTGTGTAGCCATAGCTTCAAGGTTAGCGATAGGGTCGTACATACTAAAACCTTCACGGAACAAGCGGCCTAAGTTGACAGGCGTAATACCTACGACAGCTTTCAAGCGCTTTTCGGTTAGGGCTGAATTGATGATGTAACCACCGCCGCCGCAGATACCGAGTCCACCAATTCTATTCTCATCGACATAAGGTAAAGTCACTGCATAGTCGATAACGCGACTGATATCTTCAACACGTTGACTTGGATCTTCTACGTAACGAGGCAATCCCCCCGATTCTCCCTGAAAGCTCGCATCAAATGCGATCACGACGTAACCTAACTCAGCAAGAGCCTTACCATAGACAGCGCTGGATGTTTGTTCTTTACAACTACCAAAAGGGTGAACGCTTATCATTGTTGGGTAGCGTTTTGATTCATTAAAGCCTTCTGGGAATAAAACTAATGCAGACATATCCCAAGCCATATCAGCATTTCTGAAAGTGATTTTTTGCATGTTCATAATCAATACCTTGAGAGTAGAAAGGCTCAAAGAAATCGAGCCTTTCATCGGGGAATATTAAAGAGTGCGTTGGAAGAAAGAAGCGAGTTGGGATACTGCGTCATCGACGTATTCGGCAACATCATAAAGCGACATATGGTTTGCACCATCAATGACATACAAGGTTTTATCTGAACTCGCAGCTCGATCCATCAGGTCATCACTCATCCACTTGCTGCCTGCGTCACTACCAACGACAGCAAGGATTGGTTGAGTCAAAAATGCTTCCGCTTTGTGGTACGCATCGTAAGTAATGATCTGGTTTAAGTTACGGGTTAGAGCAAAACCCGGAGCATTTGGATGTTCACAACGTGGTGTGTGGTAATATTCCCATGCTTCTCGCAGTTCTGCGTTTGGTGCATCTTCTTCACGCATCGGAGCTAGAGGAATGATTGCGTATTCAGAGCCATTAGCGTCAGTTGTACGTGCATTCGACCCAAACTCTAAGTAACCAAGGGCATCAGCATCGTTAACCGAATTATCCCAACCATTACGGAACATTTGACCGATATTAACTGCGCTAACCATGCCTAAAGCTTTAATACGACGGTCATTAATCGCCGCGTTTGCGCTGTAACCCGCACCGGCACAAATACCCATCGCACCAATTTTGTCGTTATCGACATAGTCCAATGTTGTTAGATAGTCGACTACAGCACTCACATCTTCAGTACTAATGTATGGGTTTTCCATTTGACGAGGTTGACCCGTGCTTTCTCCTTGGTATGAACGGTCAAAAGCAATAGCAATTAAGCCGTTTTCCGCAAGTTTACTCGCGTATAAACCTGCTGTTTGCTCTTTCACGCCGCCACCAGGGTGTGAAACAACAACAGCTGCATATTTTTTACTTGCATCAAAATCTTTAGGGAAGTTGATAACCGCAGAAATCTCAATACCTTGACCATTTAGATTTTTGAAAGTGACTTTAGACATAGCGACATTCTCCGTTAGAGGTTAACTGTTCATTTCAGGCTGATGACCTAAGCTTCGATGTAATATTAGCCAACAGACTGTTTCGGATAAATATCGTTTTATCTACATGACTGTTTAGTTATACTTAACAAATGCGAATTGAACCTTCTTTACTTTCATCACTGACATGGTTTGCACATATTGCTCGCCATCGCAGTTTCACTAAAGCGGCCTCAGAAATGGGGATAACCCGTGCCGCCTTATCACAGCACCTAAAAGCGTTAGAACAACAGCTACAAGTTCGATTAATTAATCGAACAACCAGAAGCATGTCGTTAACGGAAGAAGGCCAGCGTCTGCTTGATATTTTGCAACCGTCTTTGACTAGCATTGAACAAGTTGTGAGTGAACTGAACGAATCCCATCTAGAACCTTCAGGATTAATTCGTATAAGCGTTTCGAGAACCGCAGCTCGGCTGCTTATTGAACCTCACCTTGGCGAGTTCCTCACCCTCTATCCCAAAATACGCTTAGAGTTAATCATGAATGATGGATTCTCTAACATCGTTGCAGAAGGCGTTGATGCGGGCATTCGCTTAGGAATAAGCTTGGATGAACATATGGTCGCGGTTCCTATTACCCCACCGTTAACAACGGCAATAGTGGGCTCTCCTGAATACTTTGAGCGAAATGGACTACCTCAGACTCCTGATGATTTAGAAGATCACAATTGCCTTGCTTATCGTTTTACCTCGAGCGGAACAATCGACCATTGGTCGCTAACCTCTCCTGATGTTGAAAAACACACCGTCGTTTTCGAGCCTAAAGGCAATGCTATTTTTAATGATGACTATAGTATGTTACAGGCCGCAATACAGGGTGTGGGTTTAGTGAAGCATATTGATTTGTGGGTAGAAAAGCACATAAGTGAAGGAAGGCTAGCTCGAGTTCTAGCACCTTGGTGTAAAGAGTTTCCAGGGTTTTATTTATACATACCTTCACGAGAGAACATGCCTAAAAAAATCCGCGTGTTAATGGATTTTTTAATCGAAAAGCGTGAACTTCTGAAACCCAAAGAGTAGTTATCAGATTACTTTAAATAGGGAAAGCGCGAAGGCACATTGAACAAAGTGCCATTAACTTAGCTAACTTTGGGGCACTTTTGCGTTAGAAAGTGCCCACTGTGAAGGTTCTGGACAAAAGTGAGTTAGCAATTGTCACTGCCATCCACTACCTGAAGTATGGAAAATACACTTTATAGCGTAGCCTACTCATACCGTGTCACTTTAGCAATCTTCTTCTGTAATAACATACGTCATAAGATGTTGGTGGTTTATATCCAGCCATGTGTAATGCTCATTAATCCCCATTTTCAGTACGTCAGAGGTTTCGCAAGCGCGAGCCCTTAAATCATTTTTATCAATATCTAGTATTTCGTTTTCTGAAAATGTGTCTTTATAAACATAGACATTTTCTAGGTAATTATGGCCAGCTATAACATCTAAATAAATTTGAAATTCATCTACAGCAACCGGGAATTCCATCTCTTTTTTTGTACGATTTACAATACCTTTAATGAGCTTATACTTCTTAATCATTTCGACAAGTTGAGGATGGGTACTTCTTACAAACTCGTCTGTGATTGATAATAAGGCTTTAATTTCTTCTCTTTGTTTTACCGTCGTTGAGTGTTCTAATAAAGAATAGCAGGCTACTATTTTCTCTTTAGAAATAGTGTTGTCTAATGCTTCGACATTTTGATTTACTAATTTTGCTTGGATTACAGTTTCCAAATTCAACATTGCGCGGCAAGCTTCTGAATTATGCGCTGATACATATACCTTCATTTCATCTGGCGTAAAAATTTCTCTATACCCCTGACTCAAACGAGCTTTATATTTATCGTTAAAGACATACTTTGAAGCGTACTCGTTCAATATTTCAGAATAATTAGCGTCATCACCAACACTCAACTTCTCTGTAAGAGCACTTACTAATTTTTCAGTGCTACCTGCGTTTATAATCTCGTCAATAAAATTGTCATAAATATAGCTATTTTTATTGTATGAGCACGCACTTGTATTTAATAATAAAATTAATAATGCGAAAAACTTAATATCTATTTTTATCATCACAGTCCCTTTTACTTACTACAGTGAAATCAAGAAACAAGGTTATTTGACATTAGTATGTATGACTTCAGTTTGAGATGTATGCATCAACAGTAGAGAAGTGCGACTCAAATTACAAAAAGTATGACTAACGGGAGCATCTACCAATCCGAGTGACAGTTAGACTAAAGCATTTGGGGCACGAACGTGCCAGAACAGATCAGCCTGACACAACTTTGGTGATTTTTCACCAAATCATAATTTGTGGTCAGTTGGGGTAAATCGTTTCTAACTGATTAGAAAAAGCACCTTGAAGCTTAAATAATTGTTATATAAATCATTCTACGATAGTGACTCCAAACTTGGTGAGACGTTCTAAACTTTGGATAAGGCTTTCCGATGATAGATCGAAGGTAGGCCAACCCTCAATTAATTGGTATACCTGCTATAACAAACGATTCTTATATTGCTCCGGTGTCATGCCGGAGTATTTCTTAAACATTGCAATAAAAGGGCTCGCCTGATTGTAACCTAGGGTCAATGCGACTTCTTTTACCGTTTGTCCCTTGCGTAGCAGCTCCATAGAATGCAGGTAGCGGACACGTAATCGCCATTCTGTAAAACTCATCCCTAGTTCACTCTGGCAATGACGCGCTAGTGTTCTCTCGGTGGTGTGCACCTTTACGGCCCACTCTGCCAAACTGATTTCATCCGTGGGAGATTCTTCTACCGCTTTAAGGATAGGTTCCAGATACTTGTTATCGGTAGTCGGTAAGAAATGGTGCTCTACTTCTTGTTTTGCCAGTTGATCGAGAAGTACCTGCACTAGACGTTTGTCTTCATCACTATGCGCGACATTGATATCTCGTTGGCGAAAATCCTCAATAATCGCAGCTATGACTGGCGTAACCTTAATCAAACTGGTTTTGGTCGGGAAATGTGCCGTCAATTCCGGCGAAATATTTAGCGAGCAATACTCGATCGGTTTTCTGTTATAACTGGTATGACGAATTCCCGCAGGCACCCAGATAGCCAAATGAGGTGGTGCTAAAAAGCGTGTGTCTTCTGCATCAATTTCCAAGATGCCACCACTGATCAACTGTACCTGCCCCCAGGGATGGCTGTGAATTCGAGTCTCTGTATTCGACAAAAACGCTTCGAAATTCATAAATACATCGGATGGTGCCCTATCAATTGATAATGAAGGGTGGAGGTTTCGCGAACTCTTTTTCAAAATTGTCTTCCTATCGCTCACTATGTCTTTTAGGAGATACTTTTCATTATAAAGACCTGCCAGACTATCGTCATCAATTATTGTGCGATAGGATTTTTATGGTTTATTTACTTCCGTTTTTTACCGTCATGATTTGGGGTGGAAATGCTATCGTCAACAAAATGGCAGCCAGTGCGATTGAACCGAGTGCAATGAGTTTCTACCGCTGGTTTATCGCATTGCTGATACTGACACCGTTTTGTCTGCCAGCTGTGATTAAGCAGCGTCACGTTATTCGCCCTTATCTAAGTAAATTGGCTTGTCTCGCTCTGCTCGGTATGGTTTTAAACCAATCACTGGGTTATTACGCTGGTTTAACGACCACGGCTTCTAACATGGCACTGATTACGTCATTGGTTCCGCTTATTAGCGTCTTTCTGAGTGTGCCTCTGTTAGGTAAGTCGATTTCTAAATTGAGTATCGTTGGCGGCTTAATTTCGTTGTTAGGGTTAGCCTTTATGCTTGGACACGGAGACATCACCTATTTCTTCCATCAGGACATGACTCAAGGTGACAGTTTAATGTTACTTGCCGCCTTCGTTTACGCTACTTACTGCGTCCTACTTAAACGCTGGAAGATGCCATTTAACAGCCTGACTTTGGTTTACATGCAAGGATTTTTCTCAGTGATCATGCTGGCACCACTGTGGTTGACAAGTGATCATCTTCTCCCTAGCCAAGAAGCACTCCCGATGATTGCTTACGCAGGCATTGCAGCCTCAATTTTCGCTCCACTAATGTGGGTGAAAGCAATAGATTTAATCGGTGCTGACTCCAGCGCCATGTTCATGAATTTAATGCCTGTGGTCGCAGTGGCGTTAGCATCGACATTACTAGGCGAAGAAGTTCATCTCTACCATATTGTTGGCGGCTTATTTGTTATTTCCGGTGTTATTCTCTCGCAGATCAAAGTGCGCCGTAAAAGCAGCAAACACACCCAAGAGTTGTCTTCAGCGACCATTTCATAAACGAATTAGATTGTAGAGAAGTTCGTGCTGAACTGAGGGAGTAGCATTTAACCTTCGACGCGTAATAACAGAAGCGCCTAAAAGGGCTTTTTGATTCATCCTATCGCTAACATTGCAGCACAAACTTGAATGAATTGGACCATTATACACAGACTAATAAGAACGAGATTAGATAGCGCTCAACCACGGTTCTGGTGGGCGCTATGTTTGGGCACAAAAAGATGTGCTTTTCGGAAAACATAAACCTGATCGCAATCTAACAATATACTAAAAAACCTATTAAATTTACTAACATCTTTGTACTATGCCCCTACTGTCATAATCTATTTTTTAAAGTTTTAGAGGCTAGCGTTTGTCGCCACGAAATACGCCTAAATTTTCTCGGTTAACACCCCATAAATTAACCACCCGCTATGCTGCACTTGGCCTCTTTTTGGTCTCCTTATTCATTTTGCTCTTCGACAGCTATCACGAGCAGAAATCAACTATCCTTAACAACTATTCCACAACGTTTGAATCCAAAGTTCAGTCGAGTATTGGTGTATATCGCAAGTTTTCTCACTATGTCTTTAAACAAATCGAGAGAGATAAGGAAATCGTCCCTTTATTCGCGGCTGCTGTGTATTCTGGCGAAGAAGTTCGGGACAAAAACAGACAGAGGATCTACCAGTTGTTGAAAAAAGACTACGCCTTGTTAAAGGAGTACAATTTCAGGCAACTGCATTTTCACTTCAAAAATGGCGACAGTTTCCTAAGAGTTCATAAACCAGAAAAGTTTGGCGATAACCTATTCTCCATAAGAGAATCCGTCAGATTAGCGAATGTCGAAGAACGCTTTGTCGAAGGCTTCGAAGAAGGCCGGATATTTAATGGTTACCGATTCGTGTACCCAGTTGTCGATCACGATAAACAAGTTGGCACATTAGAAGTGTCTCTTTCCATGGGTAGCATCGTAGACTTACTGTTTGAGTTGTACCCCGATGATGATTTCCATTTTATCATCAACAAATCGACCGTAGAGTCTAAGCTCTTCGACGACATGGCATACAATTATCTAAACAGCTTTTTATCCGATAACTACTATTTTGATAAAGCCGTATTCGAACAACATTTACCGAAAATAAAATACAGAGACTTGTTAGACAACGCGGACACGCTTAAAAAGTCTTTAAGCTCACTAACCCTAAACGAACATAGCTTCTCCCACGATATTACTATCGGTGACAATACATACATACTGAGCTTTTTATCCATTAAAAATATCAAGGGTGAACATGTTGCGTACTTAATCTCCAGTACGCAAGACGCGAGGCTGAAAGAGCTTTGCAATAACTATCTGATATACTTATTACTTATCTTGTTGGTTTCTGCCGTGACCGCTTGGAGCATATTCGCTAGCCACAGACATAATCAAAGACTCACTACTGCTTCGAATACCGACTTTCTTACTCAAGTATTCAACCGCAACAAGTTCACCGAGCACTTACAATATGAATTTGTACAGGGTAAAAACCTCACCTCTACTTTTAGCATCATCCTGTTTGATGTTGACCATTTCAAATCCATTAATGATCAGTTTGGGCATAATGTCGGTGATGTCTACCTCAAAGAATTGAGTGAGCTTGTATCAAATCGAATAAGGCATAGTGATATTTTGGCAAGATGGGGAGGCGAAGAGTTCATTATTCTACTGCCCAACACATCGGAAGATAACGGGGTGAAAGTGGCTGAGTCGATACGAAAAGAAACAGAGTCATTCCTATTCAGTCCGGGTCAACCACTTACAATCAGTCTGGGTGTGGCCGAATTGCATTCAAGTGATAAGAACATAGATAGCATTGTAGACAGAGCAGATGAAGCGCTTTATACATCTAAAAGGCAGGGGCGAAATCAAACAACAAAATGGTCTGAGATTAAGTAGTAGGACGTTTTTTTGAGAGCTAAAAACCTCCCGCTGAATATTTGATATTTATCAAACAGAGCAGTAATTTTTCCTGAAAATTCGCACACCCGAATTACACTTATAGTGATGTTAGGAAAGAGTGAATTAGGAGGTACTTATGAGCTTGGTTCCTCGTGATAGCTGGGCAGATTTCTCCCGGTTTATTGACAATTCATTTCCTGCATTGAGGACACGATTCGAAGAAGGGTCTTTTTCACCACGAGTTGATATCGTCGAGAAAGACCAAGCTTTCGAAGTCACTGCCGATTTGCCGGGAGTGAAAAAAGAAGATATCAAACTTAGCTGCCAGCAAGGTGTGTTATCCATCGAAGCCAGTATCGAAACTAAAAAAGAGACAGAAAAAGAAGGTAAAGTAGTCCACAGTGAACGCTACAGTGGCAAAATGTCTCGAAGTTTTACGCTCGGTAACAACATTAATGTCGAAGAAATTAGCGCTGATTTTTCCGACGGTGTTTTGACTGTCGTGGTACCTAAACTAGCCGGACACAGCGAAGAAGAACACAAGATTCCAATTCGCTAGCTAAGAGTAAACAAAATGCCCTCCTCTAACAGGAGGGCATTTTTCAAACATGCGGTTCAATGTACAAACGCTGTATTTACGCGGCGATATGTATTTGTTCATCAAGCCAGTCAAAGATCACCGATGTAACGTGGGGTAAATTGCTTCCCCCTATTGTCCAGTGACATACCTCTGGTAATTCGACCAGAGTAGCCTGTTTCCCATACTTTTTCGCGATCTCGCGTTGCACCTTGATAGGCGTAATACGATCTGCGGTTCCGCCCAATACCAGTATTGGACACGTCACCTGCTTTGCATCAACCCGTGAAAAACCACTTTTGAAAAAGCCACCAACGCCAATCTGAAACGTTGCCATGCCCGACTCAAAGGTCATATTGTCTAGGATTTGCTCTTGAACAGAGTCACTTTGAGAGTTAGCAATGCCATAGCGGACATTACTCTCGCCAACTTCCGTGACTTTACGCCAAAGTGGAAATACCAATAAGTTGAGCCCAAATGTACGAATAACCGACCAACTCCAACCATTAATGCCACCAGGAGCGGCAGATGAGAGCAGCACTAATTTACTGACTGGCACCCTAGCCGCCACTAATTGTGCTAACAATCCTCCCATTGAATGCCCAACCAAAATAGGGGCAAGATCGTGCGACTTAACTCTGGCAACGATGAAATCCACGTAGTCTTGTAATGTAGTCGTAGCAAGTCGGCTTTTATCCGCTTGACTGTATTCGAGCTTGTTCTTGTGCTCAGGAAGACAAAGAGAATCCACCTCATAACCTTGCGCTTCAAAAGCCTGCTGTACTTCTGATAAGGTTTCTCCCGTACTCCACATTCCGGGAATAAGTACCACCGGCGGCTTAGTGCTATCAGGTATTTTCATATTCAAGTCCTTCACTTAAGGTAAGTCGTCTTATGCTGTCGCTTCAACTTCCTGAACCATTGCTTTATCTTGATTTACAGCAGGAGAAAACTGTAAAACGCCATCTTCGATAGGATCCTCAGTCAACGCTTTTTTGTCTTTTCCATAGTGCATAGTGACAACCCAAGGTCCTTCTTTTCCTTGTCTCGGCATTCTTTCTTTGGCCCGCTCCATATAACCCGGCGCAAAGCCATCTAGCATGCTGACACCCGTGTTGGCATTATCGTTGTCCACAGGTCGAACAGCGGCAAAACCATGTTGTTCCATATGACTAAACAAGTGACACAAATAACGTCCGCCGATATCCGCTTTTAACGTCCATGGCGCATTAGTATAGCCAAATATCCAACCATAATTTGGCACCCCTTCAATCATGATCCCTTTATATATCATGCGATTCGGAACGTTGATTGGCTCGCCATTGAGCAAAAACTCCATGCCCCCCATTAACTGGATATCCAAACCTGTTGCGGTCACAATCACATCCGCCTCTAGGTACTGTCCAGATTTCAGCTTAATGCCTTTTTCCGTAAAGTGTTCGATATGATCAGTGACGATATTCGCCTTACCTGAACGCAAGGTTTTGAAAAAATCACCGTCTGGCGCCGCACACAAGCGCTGCTCCCATGGGTTGTAATTCGGCGTGAAGTGACTCATATCAAATTCTGGACCAACTTGCTTACGAACATGCGATAGCAACACTTTACGCATTCTTTCTGGCCATTTTCTACACGCCAGATACATACCTCGTTGCATGAGAATGTTGCGTTTTCTGATCAGATTGAACACCCACTTTTTCGGTAAAAAACGATTAAGGAAAACAGAAATTTTATCCGTATTCGGAACCGCCATAATGTAGCTTGGCGAGCGCTGGAGCATAGTCACACCCGCAGCTTTTTCCGCCATACTTGGCAAAAGTGTTATGGCTGTTGCACCACTACCAATGACGACCACTTTCTTGTTCGAATAATCAAAATCCTCAGGCCAAAACTGAGGATGAACAATATCGCCCTTAAACGACTCCTCTCCTTCGAAATGTGGTCGATGCCCTTTATCAAAATTGTAGTAGCCAGCGCAGTTGATCAAAAACGAGCAAGTAAATGTTCTTTCCTCACCTGACGACTCGTGCGTAGCGGTCACAGTCCATCGCTGTTTAGCGTCAGACCAGTCTGCACAAGTGATTGCCAAACCGTATTGCACCTTGTCGTCAAAGCCAAACTCTTCAGCCGTTTCCGCAACGTACTCCCGGATGCTTGTTCCTTCTGCCAGAACTTTATCGGAATACCAAGGTTTAAAGTCAAACCCGAAACTCGCCATATCTGAATCAGAACGAATTCCTGGGTAGCGAAATAAATCCCAGGTACCTCCCATTCGTTCCCTTCTTTCTAAAATCGCCAGTGTTTTATCTGGGTGCTCAGAGGCTAGGTGGCAAGCGGTTCCAATCCCTGAAAGTCCGGCTCCGATGATGATAGTGTCGTAGTGTGCAGCGGTCATAACGTTTTCCTTTTGTCGTTATTATTGACTAAACATTGCTCAATATTTCAGAAAGGACGGCAAACAATATTGATGAATGACGACTATTTTTTGATAAAATACGACAATGTTACTAAAATGTTGATTCCACATTTTTGACTGAACTGTATCAGCGATAGAATGGAAAAATAGAGACAAGGGAGTCATGGTGCATATTCTAATTAGAGCGACAAACCTTCGCGGATACGACAATCTCACGCAATCTTTGGGTGGAGATCCTCTCTATCTGCTGTCGAAATATCACATCCCTAGTGCAGATAAACGGGATGAGGATTCCTTCCTCATCTTTCGTAATATGATTGCTTTGCTGGAAGACACGGTAACCACTCTCAATTGCCCGGACTTCGGCCTGAGACTCGCTGAATATCAAGGTATGGGCATTCTTGGCCCGATTTCGGTGATTGCACGCAGTTCGGCGACGGTTGGTGATGCACTGGAAAATATTTCCAATTATTTACACCTGCATTGTTCAGCATTAACGACAAAACACATCGTTCAAACAAAGGGACAAGCCCGAACAATAAAGTTGGAATACTGCGTGCAGGGTCGTGGCATTGACTACTCTGTACAGTGCTATGAGCTGGGATTGGCGAATGCGATGCAGGTGATTAAGTTATTATGCGGAAACGACTTTAAACCCATCTCTGCGCACTTTATGCACTCTCGGCTGGGAGATGAGGCGTCGTATCAAAACGTATTTGGCTGTCCAGTCGAGTTTAATCAGAACTGGTGCGGATTTATTCTCCCAGAGTCGGCGTTCGCGACTCCGCTATCCAGCGAAGATGAGCAAACCTGTAAACTGGCAAGGCACTACCTGGAATCACAACCCATTCCCTTTGCCAGTTCCGTTTCTGATGATGTAAGAAGACTCATTAGAGGTCTCCTTCCCACAGGCCAATGTAGCAGTGAAAACATCGCTTCTCACCTTTCTATGCACAAGCGAACACTGCAACGAAAACTCGCCCAAGAGAGTACTACCTACGAGCAAATATTAGTGAGTGAGCGGCAAGTTATCGTGACCAAGTATTTGAAAGATCCAAACCTAAAGTTAAGTCAGATCAGTGGACTACTAGGCTACTCAGAACAAGCCACATTTAACCGCGCCTGTCGGGTTTGGTTTGGAGTCACTCCGCGAGCCTACCGAGCCCAGCTTCTAGAAGAGGTAACCAGTGGATAAATCATCTTAAGGGTAAATAGAAATTGCTAAAACAAAGTCCTTTTAGAAACTCAAAACCAAAGTTGCCACAGACCGCATTTCCACGACGCAGTGTTGGTCGGCAATAGATAAGAAGCAGCATGCAGTATTCAAACGCGTTGATTAATAAGCAATAAAAAGGGAAGCAATAAGCCTCCCGTTTGTTGTTTGTTCCGCATAATTGTTATTGCAAAATCGAACTACTCAATACGACTTGTTCAAAGAGAAAAGTGGTGAATGAACTTGCTGTACGCTTTAGTTTCGTAGTCAATATCGCCACGATAAAAATGAACCAAACTGCCCGGCCTTGCCTGCGCCAATTTCATCAAGCTCAATTTAGATACACAACCAATTTTCGGGTAACCACCTAATGTCTGCCGATCATTTAGTAATATAATGGGTTGGCCATTCGCCGGAAACTGGATAGAACCATAAGCGATGCCTTCAGAAATAACCCCACTCATTCCAGCGTCAACCGCCTCTCCGGAAAGTCGAATACCCATTCTGTCAGACTTGTCAGTGATCAAATATGGTTTAGCGTAAAATGCGTGTTTTGCCTCTTTGGGAAATAGTGTTCCCTGATACGATTCAATCACTGACAAACTGATTTCATCAGTATATTTAGGAATAAAAAATCTTGGTACCCAGTTGAATTCCAGTTCATTTTTTACATCAGTGTAGGTTAATTTAGGTACTGGTAGAACATCACCTTTCTGAATAGCACTGCCCTGACTTTCACTCAAACCACCAAGCTTATTACGCACGACAGTAGCACTGCTGCCGAAAACTTTTGGTGTATCAAAACCACCTGCCACAGCCAAATAAGCACGAAATCCTGATTTAGCATAGCCAAGTTTAAGGGTCTCTCCTTTACGGAGCAGAAAACTACGCCAGTTTGCAACAGGCTGGCCATCGATAGATGGATGGGTTTCAGCTCCTGTAAGAGACATAAGCACATCATCAAGCGCCAAAAATGAAGCATTACCCATGGTTATTTCTAATACTGGTGCAGTACTGGCATTCTCCAGTAGTTTATTCGCCCAGCAATACGCATGAAGGTCTGCAGGCCCACCCGCACTTAATCCGTCACGCGCGACACCAAAGCGTCCCCTGTCCTGAATAAGGCTTAACATTCCCGGGGATATAACTTGTAATCCGCTCATATCACGCCCCCTAGCTGCAAAAACTCATCTCTTGTAATCGACTCAAAACGAATTTTGTCACCGACCTCAAACGGCATCATAGGATCATGATTAAAATTAAAGAGATCACTGGGGCAGTTACCGATAACCTGCCACCCACCCGGCGTTTCTAAGGGATAAATAGCAGTTTGTTCATCGGCAATGCCGACACTACCTTTTGCTACCTTCAGCCTCGGTTCAATATGGCGCGGGGTAGCGATTCTGGAATCAACTGAACCGAGAAACGCAAAACCCGGAGCAAAACCTATGGCACAAACGGTATATTCTGTCTGGCTGTGAATCTCTATAACTTGCTCAACCGATAAATTACGCGCCTGAGCTAGGTGTTCAAGATCAGGAGCGACTTCAGGATGGTAATAGACAGGAAAAGTCACCACTTTAGGCGACGATGATAAAACATTACTTTTTAACATTTTGTCAGCCTGTTTTTGGCACCACTGGGTCAGTTCCTCAATATCCACGTGAAGAGGGTGATACTCAATTAACAGAGAGGTATACGAGGGAATCACTTCAACTATCTTCCCCTGATATTTATCCTGCACAGCATGACTGAATGCCGCGATTTTCTCGATCAATTTTAAATCAATCGAGTTCCCAAAATAGATAATGAGACTGGTCTCAGATACACGCGAAACCTCTACTTTCATCGGTCAATCACTTTACGTAATTGCTGAACCGTATTAATAGATTCTGGGTTATCACCATGAACACAGATGGTATCTGCTTTCAAAGCCAGCTCATTACCATCAATCGTGGTTACTGTTCCGTTTGTCACCAGTTGTTCCACCTGATTAATGATTAGCTGAGGGTCATGGTGAACCGAACCCGGTAAACTACGAGATGAAAGTGTGCCTTCATTGGTATAAGCACGGTCAGCAAACGCTTCGAATAGCAAAGAAACGCCCGCAGCATCCGCGATGGCTTGGTATTTCTCGTTATCCACTTTGGCTAGAATCATTAACGGAACACCAAAATCAGCCTGGGCGATACTCTCTACAATCGCCTGATAAACCGCCTCATTGCTCATCATGTCGTTGTAAAGTGCACCGTGAGGTTTAATGTATTCAACCTTTGCACCATACAGCTTACACATACCTATCATCGCACCGACCTGATAGGCGACAATATTTTTTAGTTCGTCATGAGTATGTGGGATTGAACGACGACCGAATCCTTTTTTATCATCGTACCCTGGATGAGCACCAATACTAACTCCGTGCTTAACAGCACTCTGAATGGTTTTTGCCATCACATCCGGATCAGAGGCGTGAAATCCACAAGCGATGTTTGCCATATCAACAAAAGGCATCACTTCATCGTCCATGCCAGTGACCCAATTTCCGTAGCTTTCACCTAAATCGCAATTCAATTTCATGAGTATTCTCCCTAAGACTCTATTTAGTATTAACGGATAAACTTCAACCGTTGAATACAATTTGCATGCAATTTAAATCGTAATTACTTTTTAAATGTTGTCAATTTGTTTATTTATCGTTATTGTGAAAAACGATTACTCATGGATTTTTGATGTAACACGAAGTTTTGTGTGGAAAATCGGAATTTAGTTAACTTCAACCTGGAAACCAATTGAGCGTTAAAGACGCAGAAGTGAGCGGCTACCAAGTTGAGGTGATACACATCGCCAAGGAAATACTTTTAAGGAGTAGGCAATGCTTAAACCACTATTAAAGAAATCACTCATCACTCTTGCTCTTGTGGCCACTGGCTCTAGTTACGCAGCAACACGCTGGGATATGGCGACACCTTATCCGGACGCAACCTATCATACGCAGAACATCGTTCAATTTGCTAATGACGTAAAATCAGCCACTGACGGTGAACTAGAAATAGTTGTCCATTCGGGTTCCTCGCTGATTAAACACCCTGAAATTGCTCGCGCAGTTCGTACCCAGCAAGTTCCTATCGGTGAAGTATTTATCGGTATTCTGGGCAACAGCGACCCAATTTATAAGCTGGATAATATTCCGTTTTTGGCAACAAACTTCGAACAAGCTAAAGCGCTGTACGCTGCATCAAAATCGACTATCGAAAAGAAACTGGATAAAGAAGGCATGATGCTACTTTATTCTGTGCCTTGGCCTCCTCAAGGTATCTACGGTAAGAAGCAAATCAGCTCTGTTGACGATATTAAAGGGGCAAAAATGCGTGCATACAGCCCTACTCAGTCTCGCCTAGCCGTTCTGCTGGATGCGACTCCGACAACAGTTGAGAACGTGGAAATTCCGCAAGCTTTCTCTACTGGTATCGTTGATATGATGATCACCTCCCCTTCTACAGGCGTAAACAGCCAATCGTGGGATTATTTGAGCAACTACACCGACGTTCAGGCATGGATCCCTAAAAACATGGTGATAGTCAACAAACGCGCATTTAAGCGACTACCAAAAGAGGTTCAATCAGAGCTTTTAACTGTAGCGAAGACCGCAGAAGAACGTGGTTGGAAAATGGCGGAGACAGAAACCGTAGAGAAAACCAAAGAATTGGCTGAAAAAGGCATTAACGTAGCACAGCCGACTCCAGAACTAATGGAAGCTCTGAAAAAAGTTGGTGAAACCATGACTCAGGAATGGATTGAGGAAACTGGTGAGACTGGTAAAGCCGTACTGAAAGCCTACCAACAATAATCATTAAGGTCTGTTGAATATTTGAAGGCAACAGACCTTGTTCAGAACAGGGAGTTCGACTATGAGAGGGATACTCGACAACATCTATCGTGTTGCTGGTGCAATTTCTGGCATCTGTATTGTCATTATCTGTATTACCATACTCGTTAGAGTGACAGGACGCTGGTTTGGCGTAGTCATTCCATCCAGCGGTGACATTGCTGGTTACCTCTTGGCCGCATCCAGCTTTTTAGCCCTAGCTTACTCTTTTCGTAGTGGTTCGCACATTCGGGTTAGCCTATTTCTACAAAGGCTAAGTCCAGCTGCGCTTATCATTGTCGAACGCTCTATTCTTTTATTGGCATCCGTATTGGTTGTTTTCCTTAGCTATCAACTAGGTTACATGGTTTGGGAGTCATGGTTATTCGAAGAGGTCACTCACGGCTATATCCCCATGCCTTTATGGGCCGTTCAACTTCCGGTAGCCATAGGTAGTGCCATCTTTGCCATTTCTGTCATTGATACAACCGTTCGTCATTTCTTAGGCCTAGAAATGATTCCTAAATCAGAAGAGGAACAACTTGCCGAAGCAGAACCTATTGTTCTGGATGAAGGTAGAATGGACAAGGTTGAAGAAGGAGCTTCGCGATGAGCGAGATTTATATCGGTATAATTTCGATTATTGTTCTTTTTACCCTGTTAGCAAGTGGTACATGGGTCGCGTTATCATTAATATCCGTTGGCATTGTTGGCATGTTGATGCTGGGCAATGACTCTTTTGGCCTTATCTACGCCACCTCTACTTGGGGAGCAGTATCAGATTGGTCATTAGCCGCTTTACCTCTGTTCATTTGGATGGGGGAAATACTGTTCCGTACTCGTCTTTCAAAAGACTTATTTGAAGGTTTAACCCCATGGCTTAACCGAGTACCGGGCGCACTATTGCATGTAAACATTTTGAGCTGTGGTATGTTTGCTGCGGTATCGGGCTCTTCAGCTGCAACGGCCGCAACGATTGGAAAAATGACGCTACCAGAGTTAAAGCGACAAGGTTACTCTGACAAAATGTCGATAGGTACTTTAGCTGGTTCTGGGACCCTGGGATTATTGATCCCGCCTTCGATCATTCTGATCGTTTATGGCGTTTCTGCCGAAGTTTCCATTGCTCGATTATTCATCGCAGGCGCGATTCCAGGCATTATGCTGCTTCTGATGTTTGTTGGTTATACTGCAATTTGGTCATTGCGCAATCCACAAGAGTCACCAAAAAACGAAATAGTTTACAGTTTAAAAGACAAACTTGCCGGGTTACTTAAACTGGTTCCAATAATTGTTCTGGTCATTTTTGTATTAGGCTCTATTTACGCTGGTATCACCACTCCTACTGAGGCTGCGTCATTTGGTGTGTTGGGTTCACTCATTCTCGCTCTTACCAGCCGTACCCTGAATTGGGATACATTTAAGCAAAGCTTAATGGGCGCAGTAAAAACGTCGTGCATGATTATATTCATTCTTGCCGGTGCAGCGTTCTTAACTGTAGCAATGGGCTTTATTGGGCTACCTCGTATGTTGGCAGAAGAAATCGCGCTACTGCAGCTTTCTCCGTACATGCTAATTATTTGCTTAACCATACTGTTTGTAATATTAGGCTGTTTCCTAGATGGTATTTCGGTAGTCGTTCTAACCACCTCTGTAGTGCTACCAATGGTTGTTCAGGCTGGTATCGATCCACTTTGGTTTGGTATTTATATCGTATTGGTTGTTGAGATGTCGCAAATCACACCACCAGTTGGCTTTAACTTATTTGTGATTCAAAGCTTAACCGGTAAAAACATCTTATACATTGCCAAAGCAGCACTACCGTTCTTTTTTGTCCTGTTAGCGGCTGTTATCATCGTGACCTTATTTCCTCAGCTGGTAACATGGCTTCCAATGAGCATGACGCAAAACTAAATGAGGAACATTATCGATGAGCGATAACAACGAGAATAAACATAGAATGCCGATCGTTTCCTCTTCACATCTAGCGAGTAAAGAAGGAACCAGCCTTAGTGAATTTGAATATGCACTCACGATGATGAACAATGCTTTTCATCGCTGGATGCAATCATGCAGTACAACTTCAGGCATGCCTGAACTCAGCCCTTTAGACATTATGGTTGTGCATAATATTTATCATCGTAATCGTCCAAAACGTATTTCTGATGTCGCTTTTACACTTAACATCGATGACTTACACACGGTTTCCTATTCAGTTCGCAAGTTGGTAAAACTAAAACTAGTGGACGGTACACGTCAGGGTAAGGACACTTTTTACAACGTTACGGAAATCGGTGAGAAATTCTGCAACGAGTACAAAGAAGTAAGGGAGCAGGTTCTAGTTGATGTGATAAAACGCGTGGGCATGGATGAACAGCTCAGTGATATCGCCACTATGATGCGCACCTTATCAGGTTTTTATGATCAGGCTTCGCGGGCAGTTCGTTCTTTGTAAGCAACCCTCAGATCAATAAAGCATTACATCGGACTTACGTTGCGAATAGAGATATCTGGTAATTATAAAGCCACCCACGCAACCATTGGGTGGCTTTTTGCTTTTCGTCATACCTCAAAAGAAAACCTAACCAGTTACTTTATGCGGTTACTTTATAAAAGCGATTTGAGGATGATGAATCAAACTACTAATTGGTTTCAGTCTCAGCCTCTGCACTTGCAGTCGCACTGGCCGAAGCTTGAGAACAGTCTAAAGCAAGGCTACCACCTCCCACGACTTCCAATAAATCTTCGGTACCAGGTAGATTCTCATAATGAACCATCATATTCATGTTAACGGAAGAACCACCTAAAGCGCTTGCAGAAGAGGTAGCGGCAGCTTGCGCATACGAAATGATCTCTTGAGTGGCATCGGCTATTTGTTGCGCGACATCAGCCGCAGAGTCAAAAGCGGTCACAATGGGTAACGAACCTGTCCCTAAAACAGGTAAGTCCCATTCAAACGTAAGCTTGCCAGCGGCCTGCGCTTGAGCTGATGCTTCTGCCATGGCGTAAACGAATGATGTTGCCATCGCGTCAGCGTATACTTGCGCAAGAGCTGAAGTCTGAACATTGAATACAGTACCGCTTGCAACACCCAGTTGTGTTGTAAACTCTTCGATATTGGCTCCTTGTACGTAGAATGAAGATCCACTCGACGATATACCTCCGCCAGTTGCACTTGCAGAAGCAGAACTATCGCCACCTGCACTAGCTTCAGACTCTGCGACTGCTTCGCTCTCTGCTGAGCCTTCAACTCCGGCAACAGCTGATGCTGTCGCTTCGGTACCAATCTTAATGGTGATCTCTGTTACTACGAGGTCAATATCCTCATTAATACCTTGGAATACACTCATGTAGGCTTGTGCAATCATCGTAGCTGCGGCTTCCGCTTCTGCACTAGTATAAGCAGAAGCCTCTGAATCCCCTTCTGTGTCGGACTCAGCCACTTGGGCAAAAAGAGTACCACTTCCCATACTCGCGTTTAACTCGACCTGATGTACAGCGCCATTGTTTCCGTGCCTTGTTAAGTCTAGAGTCACGCCCCCAGAATAACTGATGTCGATATATGAAGAAGCCTCGGACATCGCGTAAGCTAAAGCATCAGCTGATACATCGCTATCTGAATCATTTGCCATGGCAGAGGCTAGATTTATGCATGTATCCGCTCCTAGAATACTCTCAGATACCGAAATCGTTGTACTACCATGCGTATTTTCTCCCGGCGGACCAGCCCATGCGCCAGTGCTCAACAGTGAACTTATTAAAACAAAAAGCATAGTCTTGTTCATAGCTGCTCTTCCTTGTTTTGTGGTGACTAAAATGGCTCGACATTGAACCATTTAATTTGTTAAGCATTTGTAAAAGTGTAGTGACCTATATGCATATGCATCAGATCAAATAGTAATAACAATATGAAACTTACCGTCTCGTAAACGGTTAAATGTAAACATACGATGTGCTAGGCAGGAGAAGCGCTTCAATTCTCATAAAGCAAAGAACACGATAGGATGGCATGCAAAAGTTTCAAGCCAAAGTAGCCGTTGGAGCAAACGAGGGTGGCTAATTGGTCAGATTCACCTTTAGCTGCAAAAGGTTAGTGAGATATTCATTAAAGTATGCCCCGAATAGACAGCGATAAAACCGGACCTAAAAGAGATGGATTTTTAACGATATGAGAAGGGTTTTGAACTCTAAAATTTTAGACTTTTTAATCTAATAGCAGTTATTCTTTTTGGCTATATAGATAATGATAAATTTATTAATACCAATTCATAAGGCCAAGATAACTATCTGAATAGTTCTCAGACAAAGGTATCAGGGGCTAATATGCACTTCGCTAACAGCATAAAAAAACACCCAAGCAACTTAAGAGCACTTGGGTGTATATTCTTAATCTAATGTCTTATTAAACAGCAGCAAATGCTTCAGCAACTCGTGCAACATTTTGTTCGTTCAGACCTGCTAGACACATACGGCCACTGTTAATCAGATAGATACCGTGCTCTTCACGAAGCTTTTCAACGGTCGCTTGCGAGAAACCCGTGTAGCTGAACATGCCTTTTTGTTTGATTAGAAAGCTGAAGTCTTTTTCAGGACGTAACGCTTTTAGCTGTTCGTGCAAGGTTTCACGCATCGTCAGAATACGGCTACGCATGCCTTCTACTTCGCCAAACCACTGAGTTTTTAGTTCTTCCGTATTGAGCACGTTAGAAACCACAACCGCGCCGTGTTTTGCCGGGCTTGAGTAATTACGGCGAACCGTCGCTTTTAACCGCCCAAGCACGCGGGATGCTTCTTCATCGTTACCACATACGACAGACAGACCACCAACTCGCTCACCGTAAAGTGAGAAAGTTTTAGAAAATGAGTTGCTTACAAAGCTCACTACGTCTTTTTCCAGAGAAATCTGACGAATAACGTAAGCGTCTTCAGCAATCCCTTCACCATATCCTTGATAAGCCATATCGAAAAATGGTATCAGCTTTTGTGCTTTAACCACTTCGATCACTTTGTCCCATTGTTGATTAGTAAGATCAACGCCCGTAGGGTTATGACAACAAGGATGAAGCAGAACAATACTCTCTGCAGGTAGCGCTTCTAACTGAGAAACCATGCCATCGAAATCGAGCATTTTCGTTTCTGGGTTAAAGTACGGGTAAGTACCTACTTCGAATCCAGCACCCGCAAAAATGGCATTGTGGTTTTCCCATGTTGGATTGCTCACCCACACTTTCGAATTTGGAAAATAATGATTAAGGAAATCCGCACCGATCATCAGCGCACCAGAACCACCGAGTGATTGAATCGTCGCTACTCGCTTTTCTTCCAGCGCAGGGTGACTTTCACCAAAAACAAGAGCTTGAACCGCTGCACGATATGCTGCTAAGCCTTCCATTGGCAAGTAAATACAAGGCTGACTTTCTTCTGCGGCTAACTGCTGCTGCGAAGTTGCAACAGATGGTAGCGTTGGAATTTTGCCATTTTCATCGTAGTACAGGCCGATACTTAAATTCACTTTTTCAGAACGTTCATCCGCCATAAATTGTTCCATCAGAGACAATATTGGGTCTCCGGCATAGGCTGTTACATGATTAAGCACTGAAATTCTCCTTGTTAATTATTAACTTGATAACGGTCTGCACGGTGATTTAAACCAATGATAAAGTTCAATATGACACCACAGAGTATTGATAGAGCCAGTTCGACATAACCGACAACGGATAGAGACACTAACATAATTGTCACATCTACGCCCATTAAGAACCAGCCTGCGCGTAAACCAATTTTGTCCTGAAGGTATAACGCTAGAATATTAAAGCCACCCAAGCTGGCTTTGTGACGAAATAAGATGATAAACCCAGTACCAAATAAAAACCCGCCAAAAATCGCCCCATATAGTGGGTGCACATTGCTGATTTCAACAAAGTTGGATTGTGTATTGGTGATAAATGAGACCAAACCGACTGCAGTAAAGGTTTTCAGGCAGAACAACCAACCCATACGACGGATAGCCAAATAGTAAAACGGTAGGTTTACCAAAAAGAAGATGGTGCCAAACTCTAATTGAAAGTTGTAGCTGAGGAACAGAGATAGTCCAGCAGTGCCGCCTGTCACCATTCCCACTTGTTTTAAAAACAACACGCCAAACGATACTAAGCTTGTTCCCATAAAAAGAGCGAACACGTCTTCAAACCACTTATGGCCTGTGTTCGTCATTGTCGCCTCTGACACTTTATTAATCCCTTAACTAACACTTACACCCCAGCAATCAATCTATTCCTTGATCACTGCCCTCGCACAACAACATGCGTAATTTGTGCATTATTAATAACACAACAAATATATCGTGCAAGTAAAAACACAAAAATGACGATTTCATGCATAGTTTGAAAATTAATTGCACCAAACCCGCAGGGGGCGAGCTATTTTGGTGCAACCATTTATCAAGATTGGAGGGTAGTGCCGTACTCTTTTACACGCTCAAGCACGACGGAAGTCTTAATATGGGAAATGAGTTGAGTAGTGAAGATGCGGTTGATCAAATCGTTTAACGTGTTCAGGTCAGCGACCAAGCACTTTATCAGATAATCCGCATCTCCCGTGGTTTTAAAGACTTCAACAATACGCGATTCATTATCGATAAAGTTCAAGAAGTTATGAGTTTTCTCAGCTTCGTGATTAAGCAGTTTCACCTCTATCATCGCTATCACTTCCTGCTTTAGCGCTTTTGGTGACAAGCGAGCATGATAGCCAAGTATGAGGCTATTGTTTTCTAATGTGATACGACGGCGGGAACATTGCGAGGCTGACAACCCAACCAACTCACTAAGCTCTTGATTTGTCAGGCGTCCATTATCTTGCAATAACTGCAGAATTTTTACGTCGTAGTCATCCAGGTCATTGGCCATGTAAGCTTACTCCTTTTTAGCAGCTCGTGAGTGTAACAACTCCTCGCAACCTCGACTACTTTTGGGTTCGTAATTGCTGGATTTTATATATCCAGATGATTTCGGGATAAAGGATTTAAAATGTTGTCACTGTTGATCGGTGCGCGAACACTCTCAATCAATCGTCACCACTCTGTTTTCCTGAGCACTCACTACAGCAGCATCAAGAATTTTCAGCACCTGTAGGACTTGCTCTGGTAATACTGGAGGCTCTGCTTCTTCCATCACCGCTTTAGCAAATTGATTGTAGTAATCAAAGTAAGCACCTTGCTCGGAAGGAATCGCGTGTTCACCACTCTCGTCTCGCAGTAACGGCCAACGCTGTTCCACTTCATATCCCCAATGTTGAGGATCATTGACTGGGCGTTGACCACTGAATATAGCCTGAGCCTGAACATCAGACATTTGCGATTGGAAACTCCCCTTCTCAGCATACACAAGGAACTCTTTCATCTGAATACGATTCAGTTTACTGGCAGACAAATACGACGTGGCACCGTTTTTATGATGTAAGGTTAACGCAAAACTCGCGTTAGTTGGCCCTTCAGGAAGCTCAACTTCATCCAGATGAGCATGGACCGAAGTCACTGGGCCAAGGAGATAAATTGCCTGGTCGACAACATGGCTTCCCAAGTCGCGCAATAACCCACCGTTTGGGCCAGCTTCAAGAGTGACTGGATCATCGCAATCTAAACGAGAATGCATACGCCAAATCCGACCTAAGCGCCCATCATCCATCACTTTACGTAGAGTGCGTACATCAGTATCAAAGCGGCGATTATGAAAAGCGCACAATACCACTCCTTTTGCGATTGCCGCGTCGATCAACCCTTTTGCAATTTGGGCATTCGGTGCAAATGGTTTATCTGCGACAACATGGAGTCCTGATTCAATAGCTTCTAATACTAAGTCGCGACGAGTTTCAGGAGGAGTCGTGATGGTAACGGCATCCACAGTGCCTGATTGAATCATGCTTGTTAAGCTCTCATACACCGGCATGCCTGGGAAATCTTTTTCTATCTGTGCTCGTTTAGATTCAGAGCGAGCAACAATACCTGTCAGTTCTAACTTTTCTGACGCCTCGATAAATGGTGCATGAAAATACTGACCACCAACACCGTAACCAACTAATCCAATGCGCATAGAATACTCCTCCGTTTGATTCTTAGGCCTTATTCACTCTAAACCTATCTGACATGAAAACTCAACAGATTGCATAAAACACTAATTAGCTACAAATGAGATACCGTTCATTTAACGCATAGTTAATCGTAACGGATTTGATAATGGAGAATGGAAGTGGTTGAAAGGTGATTGGCTTGAGTTAAAAGATGAGGGAATGGCGAAGTCTACTGGTCTCCTCAATGAGAATGAGGTTTCTAAGTTATCAGCCTTAGTTTAAACAATCCTTATCAGCTCAAAAGCTTTTTAACCTAGCCCTGAAAGAAAATGATACCTCAGGGCTAAGTTGATTTGACTAAGTCTCGTAAAGAAACTTTTAAGTCCTGTGTATGCTTAGAGGCTAGCCATTACCACATTGTAATAAGCTTCAGGTGTTGCTTGCTCATTCGCTACTTTACCAGCCATTTCAGTACGGATAGCCGCTAAAACTTGAGGCTGTTTAGCTTCTTCTACACTTAGCATGTCTAACATTGCTGTCACATGTTCGCCATTGCCTTGAGAAGTCTCTTCAAGAACTTGATTGTAATTGTCTTGAATAAATTGAGCAGCTTTGACGTTTGCACCTTCACAAGAGTCTTCAGAAGACACCTTAGATGAAACAGCGGTTGTACCTAAATCCCAAATAATGTTTGATATCGCTGCCGCCGCACCGTTGTTATCAAAAATCATAGCTCCAATACCACAGTGTTTCCAAGGGTTAACCTTATCTGCAGCCACAGCGTTGCCAGCCAATAGAGTTGATAGCGCCACTGCGCTTACTAATAATTTTTTCATTTATTTACCAATACATTGAAACGTTGATAGCATATTCAAAAACTTCGTCATAACGAACAGTGGTTCTGAAGTCGAAATCACGACTCTCTAAAAAGCGCTGCTCCCAAGATAAATAGTTTTTGCTTTCCGCTAAACTTATTAAGTTATAAGAGCGACCAAAAATTAAAGACGTCGCCCATGAAGGTGTTATATCCAACACCAATCCAAATTCCGGCCCACCAAGCAAGTTACTATTTGTGAAGTCCGAAAACTGAAATTCTCCAGCTAGTGCCGAATAACCGACAAAATTGTCCCTGATTAGCCAGCTTTTACCATAAAATCCTGATAGATATATATCTGAACATTTAATGCAGTCCAAACTCGTTGGTTTATATCCTGCTTTCAGTGCCCACGCGTTGGATTCATCACCTGGCAACCCTGTCTGAGAAACATTTAGATTTACCACATTAAAAAGTGAAAACTCACGCAACCTTAATGCGTCGGTTTCCATTGTGTATAAAAAACTAATGTCCAAAGTACTTAGCTCTGAATATGGAATACGAGCTGCATTCAAATTCAACATGTCATAATAATTGGCTCGGAATCGTAATATATTACCCTGTCCAAATGACTCATTGTAAAGCTGAGAAACTTGTAGCTTTGCCGTATTTTGTGCTGCATGCGGTGGTTTCTTCTTCGATACTTCCCACTCAATTTTCTCAGGAGGCAGTTCAAACCGTACTAATAGTAACTGCTTCCGTTTATTAGCTTGCTCTTTAGACAATCCTTCATTTTTTATATCTAAAAATGAATAGTAGTCATATAGTGTATCAATTATTCTCTTTGCAGAGACTTCATCAATTGAAAGTAGCAAACTCCGAGTGTTTTCAGACGACTGGTTTATGATGCGTTGAACCCAGTCTTTCTCTTTATCATTAAGTTGTTTATATCTATTGTATAAATTTTCTTGGCGCGAACCATGATAGATAAAATCGTCAATATAATCGGCAACACCCGGTTGATTAAGCATCATAATCAGATCGTAAGGCATCACCCATAACTTATTTGGTGCCAACAGCGGTCTATCGACAACAATTTCTAGCAACTTTGCAAGTTGATAACTACAATTTTGCTTGAAGAAATAGTATGTCATGCTCGAGTTTTCAATCTCCCATAGATGAGCCAATAACAGATCTATTTCGTCCTGAGTTAGATTAAGCCGGTACTCCCATAAATCACGCAACTCAGACTCATTGTAAGTTAAACTTTGATGGTGATATTTCTGGTTAGCAAAATGTCCCTGATAACCCCCCATAATGCCTTTATAGATATAAGTAAGCTTATTATCAGATTCAGATACAATAGCGCCATAGCTGAACGTGTTATCAAGTAAATCGTTATTCTCAGAACCATTAAACTTTAAAAGAACATGGCCATACATCGAGGCCGGGTTTCCGAGGTAGCCACTGGCATACAGAACGCTTACACTTTCGGTACGAAAGGCCTTCATATATGAATCATATTCAGCACAGTGAACTTGCGGCAATATCAAGTTTGGCATAACCGACTTTAACCAGAGCACTCTTGCCGGAAAGCGACACTGAGTTATAGGGGAATGAATAAACTTATCTAATGTTGCCTTTAATTCTGCTTGTGGACTTTTATACCCTAAAGGGGATAAAAAGAAATCCGAATTGTTTATTGAGCTTCTCGAAGACACTACACCATCTTCAAAATGGATAAGACCTAGCCATTTTTTCGACACTGCTAATTCACGAGTTATCGATTCATGTATTGCTTTTTCTAATAACTCTCTATCGCTCGCCATACTACTGCTCATTCCTAATAAAGAAACACAAGTACTTACAACGAGACAGAGAATAATATGTTTAAAATTCAACCAATTGTATACGTCAAGATAATTATGGCAGTATGTTAACTTCGTTCCATAATCAACTCAATGCATTTATGAAAAAAATATCGATTTCTTAATACATTAG
Organism: Vibrio natriegens NBRC 15636 = ATCC 14048 = DSM 759; assembly: GCF_035621455.1. NCBI lineage: Bacteria > Pseudomonadati > Pseudomonadota > Gammaproteobacteria > Vibrionales > Vibrionaceae > Vibrio > Vibrio natriegens. Next base: position 1,239,544 of record NZ_CP141823.1, on the reverse strand, counting down.
TGAGTAATATCACTTCAATTGTGATGTTCACATACATTTTCCATTGGTTTGAGATCGGGCCAATCCCCAAGCTGACAAACTAGTTTTTCACGCCAAACTAGATCATCCCATATATTAATATGTCCTGGCTGTTCCGATATCCACAGTTCCTTAGGCCAGTTAGCTAGTTCATATAATTCCTTCGCGTGTTCAATATTAATGAGCGGATCTCGTTCACTATGAACGATTAGTAGTGGGACATCTTCTATCTGACCAACGAATAATGATGGCGAATAGTCAGTACGTACAAACCAACTAAGAGGGTATTGGAACAGCCAGGTAATCCAAGACTTACCTAGCGTTTCTTGCATTATCTTTCGGTGCGAGCTAAACGCACTATCCACGATTAGTCCTTGAGGTTTATCTGTTGTAGAAAGCTCTGCTACCATATTAATTGCAACTGTAGCTCCAAGACTCTGCCCCCAGACAATAATTGGTAAATTATCTTCACGCTCAGATAAAATTGATTGATAGCCAGCCAAAGCATCTTTTTGTATCGAAGATATATCTGGCTCGCCTTCAGACAATCCATATCCTCGGTAATCAATAATTACGACTTCCCACCCTTCATTAATAAGCCAGTAGGAGTTAGCGATATGATAACTTAGGTTTTGAGCATTACCGTGTAGAAAAAATATGGTTCCAACCTTGCTTTTACCACCATCAGGAAGCCGCCATCCATGCAGTTTGAGACCGTCTTCTGTCGTGAAGTAAACATCTTGTTTGCTGAAGTTAAAGTGTTCCGGTGACCCAACAAGATTTTTGGTCGGCCAAAAAAATAGACTTTCACAGCCGAAAAGAAAAAAAAGAGCAAGGAGACCAACAGTTGCTTTTTTATATCGCTCCATTTTGAGCACCTCTGACATGATGTACTCAAAGTTTAGAACAATTTATGTACCCTTTTTATTTAGTAAATATCCCCTTCCAAAGCCCAGTAAGTGTTTAAAAGCAATCGCGTATATAAATTCAAAGCGAGCCCCACGCTCGCTTTCTTAATAGGCCACAAACAACTTACAGCGCTTCTGCCTGCTCTTCTAATTGTTTCGTGGTCTTTTGGCTAACAAACTCTTTATAAAGAGACGCCTTATCGGTTGGATCGATAGATGACACTGTTAACGCACTATTAAACAGTTTTTCTGATTCCACTTCTGGCATGACAACCAAAGCACATACCTGCTTCGCACCGTCAATTTCAACCAGTGAGATCTGCTCTACTTCACTATGATGGATTGAAGTATTCGAGACCTGTTTCGCGATCTGTTCAAAAGAAGTGCCCGCAGATTGTCCGTCTACAGAGCTGCTGATCTTTTGATAGCTTTTCTCCAGCACACTCACTTTGATATCTAAGTTTTGTGCGAGTGTATTACGTGCTAAAGAAACCGCGTGATTACGGTCGATAGAAAAATTACCTGATGACTGCACACAGTTTGACGCCGCAAAACCATTTGCCGAAGCCGGATTTAGAACCCAGCTAGGTACATTGTTTGCTGTGCTCGTTTCAATTTTTGCTGTTTCTACTTGCGCACTTTGACTTGCACACCCCGATAAAACCAAAGCACCGATTGCCGCGGTAAGAATATGATGTTTCATCCCCATTCCTTTTAAATGACTGAGTTTGACTGCGCTTGATAAGTTTGCATTCTATCGTTCACCTTCTTAAGGTAATTGCGCGTCTCTTGGTAAGGTAAGTTTTTGATTAGTTGCTGATATACTTCATCAGAACTCATGCTATTAATCTTTTTTATTGCTCGGGATACACGTCGCTCTCCAAACGCTTTAGCAACGTTGCCAGAACCTGTGTTGTAAGCTGCAATAATGCTGTACGTTGCGCTTTTAGGGTCTTTGATCCCTTTCAAGTATCGGCTTTGTAAAATCTTCAGATAGGCACTGCCCGTTTCAATATTGACCGCTGGATCATAGAGATCATTTTCACGCATTGGCTTGTCTTTACCACGATAAAGCTTGTTTACATCATGCCCAGCTGTAGTTGGGACAATTTGCATCAACCCATACGCTGGTACGTGAGATTTCGCCTTTGGATTAAAGTGAGATTCTTCATGCATGATCGCAAGCACTAAAGCCGGTGCTAACTGACGTTTTTCCGCCTCTTCCTTTATTGCAGGTAAATATTTGTTTGCTCGGTCAGAGAGAGATGACTTCGGGATTTTCACTGTATAAGCCACCACTTTGCGCGGTGCCTTTTTCAGTTTTTGCTCCTGCTGAATAAGCACTTGTTTCATCTTTACGATGCGTTTTTCTTTTTGCTTATTCATCTCATTTTTTTGCTCAGACACAAGTTGTTCAGCCTTTTGTTCACTTAAAACTGAAGAACCTTGAGCGACAAACATGTCTAACTGACTCATTTGGCGCTCTGTCTGTTCTTCAATTTCTTGCTTCACTTGGTCGAATGTTTTTTCCTGAACTTTCACCTCTTCAACAATAACCGTTGTCGGCTTTGCTTCAGCAGGCTGCGGTACACCAACCTCTCCCCATAGTTGGGCATTGTTCTTGATCACAGCATTAACAACGTCGGCGTCTTGAGTCTTCCCTGTTTTGTCTTGAGTCTTCCCTGTTTTGTCTTCAGTTTCATCCTTTGGCAGGTAACTTACTGTGACTTCGCCTTTCTCCAAATCGACAACCGTCCGCGCATCGTGTTTCTTGTCGTAAACGACAATAACTTCTGGTGAGGAGATTTTATTGTCACTCCATTTTTCAATGGATGCTTTTTGTTTGCTGTCCCAGTCTGCTAAATACGCTTGTTGCCACTGGTTGAATTCTTTGATGTGCGCTGCGTACCATTGCTCAAACTCGGCCGTGTCGTCAACAGTAAGCTGCTCTATCTCTTGGTCGAGTTCCGCGAACGGGTCGTTGGCGTGACTTGGCATCGTGACAGTTAGGTTCAATAGTATTGTCAGTGCGCAATATTTTAGTTTCATCATTCTTGCTACCGTCATCTTTCTCATCAAAAGTAAGAGGAGAGATCCCCTGCGCTTTCCGCTTGTTGCTCAAATAGAGTTTCTTCGATATCCAGCACTAAACGCTCACATTGCTTACTGCTGCAAGACCTCGCCAGCAACTGGCTCTCTTCAAGATTACCTTGGTCATACTTCCATTGAGCAAGCCAGATTTTTACTTCATTTCGCGTAATAAGATGCTTATCTACATACTGTTGATAGTAGCTATCCGCCTTATCGGTGTCTGACTGAGCCAGCAGCAAGCTAACGATCCCTGCCGCGTCCATAGCGACGCTGGAGTCCTTCATTAACAACGGCAGAATGGGCTTTATTTTCGCAAATTGCTCGGTCTGGTAATACGCAATGGCGTAGTTCAGCGCAGTCGTTTGAAGGTTGGTTTTATACCCAGTATCATTAATAACCGCAGAGCATGAAGCCTGATCTTTCTCCAGCGATGAGAACTGTATACTGGTTAACTCATAGGTCAGGTTCGCAAACGGCCAAGTATCAAGCCGTTCGCTAATCCATTCTCCTTGAACCAGCTTGTCTTCATATTGCTTTCTCAAACTCAGCCCTAAGCCTTTACGACAGAGCGATTTCATTTGCTTGGTTGTCAGTGCGTGCTCTCGTGACACCACAACCGAAATTTCAGCATCACGATCACTTACGAGATAATCTGTGCCATTAAATGACCAGGTTTGTGGTTCTGAAGCAAAGGCTGGCAGGCATATACAGCCCGCCAGCATTAACGCGTATCTGTGGTTACAGATCATTCGCATTACTCACTTGGCCTGATGGGCCTTGAGTATTGTTGCCACCATCAGTCAAACCACCTGTCGTAGAGATCTTATGGTTTGTGCCTACTGTCTGGCCTTCTCGCACACGCTGTTTGTTTTCTGCTGCCGCTTGTTTTGCTGCCGCTTCCAAAGAAGGTGCGTAAACCGCTACCGCTAGCATCCAGTCGCCATCATGGCTCTTAAAGGTTTTCACAGAAACGCCTGCAGGCACTTTACCCGAAGCAAACGACTTGTATGAATCCGCACTCTTCATGTTGTTTAGGAAAGTGTGCTTGTTTTCTGCCAACACTTTCGCATCTGCTGGATTGATGCTATCTGGTTCGTATTCGAACTGTTCATTTTTCTCTAGCTGATTCTCTGTGAAGCCACCTTCCCAGAAAACTTGTTCACCTTGCATTACGGCGATCAAACCATTACGTGCTTTAGCCTGTGCCTGAGATTTAGACATATTAAGCAACTTGCGTTTTACGGCATTGTTCTTGTTATCGCGAATAATTGAAGAGCCAAAACCCAGAACAAAAGACTCTCCCGTTTCTGCATTGGTAATGACTTTCGCGCCAACTGGAGGTAAAACACCGGATTGGAGCTCTGCAATAATCTGTTTGAAGATGATGTTTGGCTCAGTAGTTTGCGTGATAGCACCAACTTTACGTTTGGTTTGTTCACGAGTTTTTGGTGTAGAAATTAAGCTAACGCGAACCAGGTTCTCACTTGGGTCATCAAAGACATCAAAAGTTACGTAACCAGCCAGCGCACCCTTTACTGACTCAGCACAGTTATCACTCATCATACTTGTTGTATTCGCAGCGCTTTCTGTTGCGGTATCAATAATATCCATGGTTTCGTTGATGGCAGTCGCACACATATTGCTCATGCCTTCCATGTTTTCAACCAGTTGCTTTTTAGCAATTTGGAACGCTTTCATGTACGCCGCGCGTTTAGAAAGTAGCGTTGCATTACGGTTTTCGTACGTTTCGTAGCTGCCAGAGCCTGTAGACAGAATACCAATGCCAGAGCCAACAGCGATCATTTTGACGCCATCGCCTTCTTCTTCAATCAAGCTTTGGTGAGCAACAAGCACTGCTGCTTTAGGGTCAGCCGCAACGACTACGTCTCCAACCTCTTTGACACTATCAGTATTCACAGCCTGTGTTTCAGCAGTATTCGTTGCAGGGACGAGATCATTAAGATCAAAATCTGCACTTGCGTGTGCAGTACTAAAGGCACTCGCAAGTACCAATGAAAGGAGTGATTTTTTAAACATAATAATCCTTTAAATGTCCTAAAGTACGTTAATTTGATAATCGTTTAAGACACGTAATTTTGACGGGTAATTGGGCTGATGGATGCGCAAGGTTGGTTCGATATACTGCGCGAGATCATTGGCGTTATTGAGAGAGCGAAGCTTGACGACAACTCTGCCAGAGCGGCTTTCAATCTTGATATCCGACACGCCGTTAATGGCGCTGATAAGCGTGAAAAGTTGCCCTTGTTTTCCTGCCGCCGCTGGCGTGAAGATAAGTTCTCGAACCGGACCACCACGCATCGCCATTTTTTGAACAGCACCGTGCAAAGCCTGTGTTAAAGCAGTTTTGTTTTTCTCAACAGCCAGGTGAACAGAAGCGAGCTCATTGAGCATGCCTTCTTTGTTTGGCAGGGTCATCAAGGTTGGGTCGTTATGCCACTCCCCGTATAAATTCCCACTCCGATCCTGCATTTGCGCTGACAACGCCAACTGTAAACCAGAAGGTGTCACTTTCTTGGTCTCATTCACTTTGAGGATGACCGTTGCCAACTCGGGCGCAGATGAAAGGTCAAATCCCATATTTGCCAATGAGGTAGAAAAAGTAGAGCGTACTACGGGAAGGTTAGCATCTACGTAAACAGCTGGCTGGCCTAAGCTCTTAATCAGTTGAGCAATTTTCGCTTGCACTTTCTGACGCTCAACAGAGACATCTAAAGTGATAGTGAATACACCATTAGGCTTCGTCTGACTGGAGATTTCACTCCATCCAGTAATCATGCCTTGTGACTGCATCGAAAGCGACTGCACCGCTACATCGTGGAGGTCGAAGTCATCACTTGTTGAGTTCGCCGACATGCGGGAGTAAGACTGCTGCAAATAGCCGGACTTAACCATGACTCCAAGTACCTGACTAATAGCCCTGCGAAACGCATCTTGCTCCGCTACTTCACGTGCGCTTAAACCGCGAGCTTTGCTTGCAATGCCTTCTCCGACAACCACCACAGAAACCGTTGGCTCAGAATCCCAAGAGATGTCATCTTCGTTCAAAGATGGATCTTTCTTCGGAGGGGTTACACGTGCGGTAACACAAGTATCGTCCCCCAATAGCTCTGGCTGGCTGAAATCAGCACTAATCAAACCTTGATCAATACCCTCAACCAACATGTCGCGCGTAGCCTGATTAAATTGATCGTTTAGCAATTCGGTATCATCTGTTGACAACGACATGCTAACTTGACCGTTCAGGAAAAAACGCAGATTGTTAAGTGCATCCGCTTTGGCCGCTTCAATAGCCAGCGAGCCACGACCATAGGCGCAACCTTGCTCAATCAGAGCCAGTGCCGACTGGCTCTTATCAAGTTCTAGAGCGTTAACTTGAGTAGCGGAAAACAAACCACCTAAGACTAGAGCAGTTCTTAGCCTTCTTGTGCCCATGTACTGCGTTCCTTCATGAATTCCATTGGGACGCCGACACTAACCGCAAAAATTCGACGCTGACGATCCGGACGATAGATACCATTTTCAGCCTCATCACGTACTTGATCAGCGAGGTCGCTGTCTTTCCAACGCACAATTTTTCCCTGTGCGCTTTGTTGGCTTGGGTTGACTGTCGCAACACCAATCGGCTCTACGAACCCTGCGCTGTACTCAAAGACCACCATGGTTTCATTCGGTAAAACACCCGCATTTTGGCCACGGTCAAGTGAGATTCGATCGCCTTTGATACCCTGAACCTGAGCGGTTGCTGGCATTTCTTTCAATAGACGGGTCAGCATGATATCGAATCCACGAGATGCCATTTCATTCATGACAGAGTCAACATCTTTACTGCTGGTGTAGTTAAAGCCGCGGTAGTAGTCCCCGTTGGCAATAACGGTGGTAAAACTCTTCTTGTCACGCACATCAAAGTTCGAAACACGAATTTTACCGATGTTTGGGTAGCTCAGTTTTTCACGCGTATACGGGTCGATAACGCCTGTCGTCATTTCCATTGAGGTTTGGAACAGAGATTGCGTCGAGCCAAACAGCATGTCACCGGTTTTAAGTACATCCACTTTCATGATGTAATCGGTAGAAAGCTTTTCACGACTACTCATCTTTTGCGCAACATTGGCCGCCCCCTCATCCGCTAGAATTTCTTCTAACGCCGCGTTTACTGACTTGGTATCACGGGTAAGGATGCGAAAACGGTTTACACCTGCAAACTGAGTTTCGAGGGTATTTTCAAGTGCTTTGGTTTCAAACTGGCCAATGCTGCTGTGCATAGAGTTAAATACATCCGCAGACTTTCCTTGCAAGCTTTCACTCACATCCGTTTTCACATCACCGAAGTAAAGGCGAATGGTCTTTTTGGCTAGAGGACAACGAGTATCCTTTTCGTTGGCTTCATAAGAACAAAACTGAAGCCCTTGGGTATTAAAGTACGCTGGCACTTCAATATCGCTGTCTTCAAAATCAAAAGCGGATTTACCAATAATGAGTGACGAGTTGCCAGCGTTGCTTTCTACTGCGTAAGTCTGCTGACTGGGTGTACTATTACACCCAGCAAGCACAAGACCAGCAGCGACCAACGTTGCGATCTTTGAATATTTCATTATGACTTCACTTGCTCCGCGACAACGTTGTCCAAGTTCTCTAGTTGATCGATTGTATTTTGATCCAGAGAAATCATTTCGTTAGCGTCGTAAGCCAGTACTGAACGCGCTTTTAGTTCGTTGTATGCTTCCACCACTGGTACAACTTCTTTCTCAGCGTTTTCATCTTCAGATGAGCTTGACGCAAAAGACAATGCGTTCTTTAGGCTTGCTAGAGCTGTTTCTTGACCAAGAACGGTAGCATTTTGAGATGCAATGTAAGCGATCTTACCTGTCTCAATCGCAATATCTTTAGCTAGTTCAACGTTTTTATCAAAGATTGAGTCTGATGCTGATTTGTAAGCTTCAACCTGCGGACGGATCTTTTTGTTCGCAGGTTTGCCTTCATCAAACGCATTCATTGCAACTAGCAAGTCTTCATCAGATTTGTCTGCATTAATTGCTAGGAAACCTGCAACATCAGCGTGTTTATCTGCAAGCGTACGGTAGTCTTGGAAAACAGAACATTGGCGCTCTTGAATTGACACCATGATTTTTGACACTTGATCCACTGCAACAGAGACTGGGGTATAGTCAGAACCTAACTCAGCACACGTTTTTGTTAGTTGAGTGCTCATTTCGTTACGGTCTACGGTTGCTGATTCCATACCTGGAATTGAAGAACATCCTGCAAGTACAGAAACGAATAGAGTAGCCACTGCTGTTTTCTTAAACATTTTTTATCCTTTAATCGTGTTAATTCATTCAATCAAAAATTGAATAGATAGACTCACTTGTTAGTTTTTTAATTAGTTTTTGCCTAGCGTCATTCGTTGCTGCTGCCAAGCTTTTTGGTGACTCACCTAATTCAGTCACCAATTTTTGAGCAACCATCACTCCGGGTGCTGCTGCATCAAAGATTTTTAGCTGTACGTTTTGTCGTACAACAAAATTGCTACCAACTCTGCCATTTCGAGCGGAAGTCTTTATGAAAATTGAAATTGCGCCGTGAGGACTAGAAATGGCGTTGTTCGAAAGTAAACTCAGTAATTGGCCAGCAAATGCGTCTGATGAAGAGCGGAATGAGATCGAAAATTGGTGCGCAGAGCGTTCTAATTGTTGCTGAACACGGTAATGCCGTGAGCTTAAGTCCTTCGCATCTTTCGAACTAAGAGAGCTCAAAAGCTTCATATCTATGTTACTTTTCGCAACGATATCGTTTGCCTGTGAATATCTTTTGAAATCAACCCAACGATTACCCAAATTCTCTAGCTTTAGTTCAGCTAGTTCAAAGCTATTGTTTAACTCGCGGGTGAGTTTTTCCGACCAGGCCAGGCGATCAATTTTAAAACGGTATTCACACAGGTTGTTCTGGCACTCAGAGGTAACCAGTTCGAGGTTTGAAATTTCTATTGGAAGTGAACGAAGTGAAGATTCTTGCTCAAATGAACTCGAAACTTGGTTGTCGATTTTGGTGAACAGACTCTTTTCACGAACTTCTATTTTGCTATAAATATTCAGTGCTAATTGTTTTTTTGCATCAATTACAGCCTTATCTATCGTTTCTCCTGTTCCAAAAACATAGATAAAACGATCTGAAGACTGTGCGTTAGCACAGCCAACCCCAACTAAGAGGCTAAAAACAATAAGAAAACAGCGGAACAAACTCTAAGCCTAATTCGTTAACTTGATAATGAGCTCAGCAAGATATGAAACCGCTCCTTTTTATTCAAGTGAACAACATTCAAACAATAAGTCACTATTTTTGAATTATTATTCAAATAAACAATAAATGTGACATCAGTTCCATTAATTCCATATATGACAGAAACCTTACACAGAAAGGTGATTATTTTAACTCATGACTCAATGATGAGACTTCCTCTAAGTTACTAATATTCATAACAATGAATTAGTAACACATTTATTAATAATGCAAAAATTCAATATGTGTGACTTAGATCAACATTAAGTGATTGAAAAACAGACAGAAGTAATTTGATGATGGCCTGATTAAATGGCCTCTTAGTAACGAAAAGGGGCGTACCCTAACGGATACGCCCCTTGCTTAATGGATGAATGTGCCCTTACTTTTGGGCTCTTGGCTCATTCATTAATCCTAATATCAGAGAGAATGTGGCGATTAATAACACGATTGTAAATGGAAAACCTGTCGTCACAGCCATCGCTTGCGCAGCGGCTAGTCCTCCTCCCAACAATAATGCAATCGCCACTAAGCCTTCAAACGTACACCAAAATACGCGCTGTGGTGTCGGTGCATCGACTTTACCACCAGCTGCAATAGTGTCGATAACCAACGAACCCGAGTCCGATGATGTAATGAAGAACACCACAACCAGAATGATACCAACAAAAGAAGTAATGCTTGATAAAGGCATAACTTCCAACATCTCAAACAACTTCAACGGAAGTTCGGCATCTTTAACGGCTTCATAACCATCATTTACAAACTGGCTAATTGCTGTTCCACCAAAGGCCGTCATCCAGAAAACACAGACTGTTGAAGGGACAATGAGTACGCAGAAAATAAATTCACGAACGGTACGTCCGCGCGATACACGTGCGATAAACATACCAACAAATGGCGACCATGAAATCCACCAAGCCCAGTAGAATGAAGTCCAACCTTGAGAGTAGTTAACGTCTTCGCGATTGAATGGCATCGACAATGCTGGGAAGTTTTCCATATACGACAAAATGTTGTCGAAAAAGCCAGTCAAAATAAACAAGGTTGGCCCGACAATAACAATAAAGAACAGCAATAATGCAGCCAATACCATGTTAATCTCGGAAAGGCGTTTAACACCACCGTCCAATCCCGCAAGTACGGATATCAACGCAAATGCGGTGATGACAATAATCAGGACAATTTGTGTCGTGTCTGTTAGCGGTACACCAAACAGAAAATTCAAACCAGTTGCTGCTTGAGAAGCACCATAACCCAACGAAGTTGCAAGACCAAATACTGTCGCTACTACCGCCAGAATATCAATAATGTGCCCTGGCCACCCCCAAATACGTTCACCGAAAACCGGGTAAAAAACCGAACGCATCGTCAGTGGTAGACCTTTGTTATACGAGAATATGGCGAGACCCAATGCCAGCAAAGCGTAAATGGCCCATGGATGCAAAGCCCAGTGATAAATCGTTGCGGCCATACCCAATGACTGAGCCGCTTCGATATCACCTAAAGCGCCGCCGAGAGGTGCCCAATCTGTCCGAACTCCATTTTCTAGCACAGGTCCTGCGAGCGAAGAACTGAAGTGAGACATTGGCTCCGATACGCCAAAAAATACCAGCCCGATACCCATACCAGCGGCAAACAGCATTGCCAGCCAGCCAGCGTAACTATAGTCAGGCAAAGCCTCCGTCCCCCCTATCCTAACTTTACCCAGTGGAGAGATGGCCAATCCAATACAAACTAAAACAAATATGTTACCGGAAAGGATGAAAAACCAATCAAGGCTGGAGGTTAGCCAGGATCGCATATGGACAAAAATCGGCTCTACTTGTTCCCTGAAAATTAACGTAGCGAATACGAATATCACAATTGCTAACCCAGAGACCGCAAACACTCGGTTATGAATATCTAAACCAAAAGGTCCAACGGATAACACAACGTTGTCCTGACCGACTTGATAATCGGTATCTATAGGGTTGGCTTTTCCGCTGTGTTTAGGAATACCACCATTATCTTTACTCATTGAATGTTCCTTTATCTTTACACAACCTAAATAGGTGAAAGGTATGGATCAATTAACAACTACTTATTAGCCATAAGTATAAGTCTTAATAAATGAAAACATCTCGAATGCGTTCAAAACCAACTGAAAAAGTCGAAAATAAACGGCATTTGTTAGACACCTAAATGCAAGCACGCAAAACAAAAATGTGACGTATTTCAGTGACAAAGTGCTTTAAGTAACGTGTCTAAACGAGAGTATAAAAGTTATCTTTTATACATTTCAAATATGACTATTTATGAAGTCGATAACCTATACGCAAATGGTCTTCAGCCGCAGCATTGGACGCCGAATTCATATCAGAAAAATCAATAAAATTTGGAATGGAGATCACTATAAGTTGAAGGCCATCACTATATGTAACAACGACTTGTGATACTTTAGATTCAACTAATATAAATAATAATAGTGCAAAATCATTAAGTGATTATTGACACAAATATTAAGCACTAAATCGCAATTTTCCGTATTGCTGCCAAAAGGAGAAAGGATGTTCGATTTTTCTTCATCCAAGCCGACTGTATTGGTTATCGACGATATCCCCGAGAACCTTACGCTGATGTACCAATTACTTAAAGATGATTACAAAGTAAAGGGGGCGAATAGCGGAGAGCGTGGACTCATGCTTGCAGAAACCGCTAACCCCGATTTGATCTTGCTCGACATCATGATGCCGGAAATAGACGGTTATCAGGTATGTGAGAAACTAAAATCAAACCCAACAACCAGTGATATCCCCATCATATTCCTCACAGCGAAAGCTGAAAGAGTCGATGAACAAAAAGGGCTAAAATTGGGTGCCGTTGACTACATAACCAAACCAATTAACCCAGAGATCGTGAAAGCACGCGTTAGCACTCATGTGACGCTCAAAATGGCTTCTGATACCTTAAAAGGTAAGAATCAAATACTTGAGCAAGAGGTTGAAAGACGAACCAACGAAGCTTTGCGCCAAAAAGAACAGCTTCACGCAATTCAAGATGTTGCCTTTTATGCCATGGTATCGTTGGCTGAAACCCGCGATAACGAAACGGGTAACCACATCAAACGGACCCAAGCCTACATAAAACGGTTAGCCGAACAATTGCGAAAAAGCACGCGTTATGTATCAGAACTAAACGATGAGTTTATTGATTTATTATATAAATCAGCCCCACTTCACGACATCGGAAAAATAGGTATTCCAGACACTATCTTGTTGAAAGAAGGGCCGCTAACACACGATGAGTTTCAGGTGATGAAAACTCACACCACCATCGGTTATGAAGCGATTAAAAACGCAGAGAAAGTAAGCGATCAGCCAATGAAATTTTTGACTGTCGCAAAAGAGATCGCCTACTCCCATCATGAGCGCTGGGATGGTAAAGGATACCCATTAGGTCTTGTTGGAGAGCAAATTCCGTTGTCAGCCAGACTCATGGCGATAGCCGACGTCTATGATGCGCTGATCAGCAAGCGAGTTTATAAGCCAGCTTTTACTCATTCAGATGCAGTAAACATCATTTTGTCAGGCAAAGGCACTCAATTTGACCCTACTATCATCGATGCCTTCGCTGAAATTACAGATGAACTCGATGCTATTGCTCAAGAATATACTAACTAGATAAGACAAGTACTTATAGCCGTTTCTGGGACAAGCATGAAAGAAAAGAAAATCACCACGCAATCGTGGGTGTGGCGTTCAATGGTCAAAACAGGGATCATTCCACTTATTCTGGTGGAATCGGTTCTTATTGCAGTTTACTTGATAAGTAACCATTTTATCAGTACCGACAACATGGAATACATTTACACACAAGTAAATGAAGAGTTGAAGATTTCATCGGACAGAGAAGCGGCAATCATTCGAGAAAAACTGCTCTCAATAGAAAGTTTAACAGCCGTATACCGAAACGAGACAGAACGTGTTTTATCAGAAGAACACACCATTGACCGCTCTGAAAAAGATAATCTTGCCGTTAGCAAAGATGGCGTCTTGTATTCTAAACAAGATTTAGGGGGCTCCGCCTCTTTCTACTCTGGCCTTACCGCGGAGAAAGATTGGGAGAAGGTGTATAAACTTGCTCACCTTGATCCTCTTATGAAACAAATCGAAAATAACAGCGATTTAGTTGCGTCGATTTATTTTAATTCCTGGGATTCTTACAACCGAATCTACCCGTGGTTTTATACCGTCGAGCAGTATCCTGCTAAAATGGATATCCCTCAGTACAATTTTTACTACCTGGCAAACGCTGAAAACAACCCTGACCAGAAGACAATTTGGACAGATGTTTACATTGATCCTGCGGGCCACGGCTGGATGGCATCGGCTATCGCGCCGGTCTACAACCAAGGTTTTCTCGAGGGTGTTGTCGGGCTTGATATCAAAGTCAGTGACATTATAGAGAGCATTCAAAATCTTGCCATTCCTTGGGGCGGCTACGCTGTTTTAGCGAGTAGTAACGGTACAATTATGGCTTTGCCACCACAAGGCGAACACGATTTTGGCTTGAAAGAACTCACTGAGCACAGCTACCAGCAAGCAATCACCAAAGAGATTTTTAAGCCTGACGCGTTTAATCTGTATAAACGTGATGACACCGCTGACTTGAGCATGCGTTTACTCAAGAACACCAATGGGCTTATGCAGCTCAAACTGAATGGTGAAAATAAACTGCTATCGTGGTCGACCATACCAGAAACTCAGTGGCGCTTACTGATGATTGTTGGTGAAAAAGAAATGTACGCGACTTCTCGTGCGCTAGAACAAAAATACCAAAACATTGGTTACATTCTGATCTTCGGTTTAGTGGCATTCTACACCTTGTTCTTTATCCTCATCTGGCGTTCGTCCAAGAAGATGAGTGAATTTATTGCTAAGCCATTAACTCAGATCCAGAGTATGGTCAATCGAGTCGGGCAGGGTGATTTTAACTTAGCTCATGAAGGCTTCCGTTTAAAAGAGCTCAACGAAACAGCAAACGCGATCATCAACATGGGTGGCAAGTTGGATAGGCTCACCTCCGAACTGACTGAGGCAAAATTATCGGCTGAACAAGCTAACCTAGCCAAGAGCCAGTTTATTTCAAATGTCAGCCATGAAATCCGCACGCCGATGAATTCAATTCTCGGGTTATCTCACATATTGTTAAATTCAGACCTCACGTCTGAGCAGAAAAATAACCTGTTGAAAATCGATAAGTCAGGCAAGCATTTGCTGACACTCATTAACGACATTCTGGACCTTTCTAAACTTGAAGCAAATAAAGTTGATATTGAAAAGATCCCATTCGATATCCGAGCGACAATTCAGGATGTGCACGACCTTTTTGAACACAAATCCAGAAAAAACGATGTTCATCTTATGACTAAAGTTGATCAGTCCATTCCTCAGGTCGTTGGCGATCAACTTCGTATTAAGCAAATCCTCCTGAACTATGTGAGTAACGCCATCAAGTTCACTAAAGGCGGAGATGTAACCATCGCAGTCAGTGTCGTGCAAAGAAGTGAAAACCATATTCACTTGCTATTTAGTGTCATGGACACGGGGATTGGTTTATCTGAACACGACCAGGCCTCGGTGTTTGACAGCTACCAGCAGGCAGACGCCTCTACGACCAGAAAATACGGAGGTACCGGCCTCGGACTTACTATCTCTAAGCACATGGCAGAGTTAATGGGCGGACATGTTGGTGTTGACAGTGAGCTAGATAAAGGGAGCAATTTCTGGTTTACCATTAAACTCGCTATCGATCATTCTGGTATCTCGATAATGCCTAAGCACAAAGAAATCCCCGAATCAGTTATCGTTGATACCAGTGAACCTGAGCTAGAGTGTGATATCAAGTCCGTCGAGGAGTTTGAGTCTAAAGTGAACCACCTGACAGCGTTGCTAGAAGAGTGCGATTTGGAGTCTGAATTTTATTATTCCAAGCATCAGTCCTGTTTTGAAAAGCTTAACCCAGAACTGAACTACGCTCTGTCTGAAGCAGTATCAAGTTATCATTTTGACGATGCTCTGGAGCTAATGGTTCAAATCAAAGTCGAGTTAAGTCAATTCAAAGAGACCATGGTTCCAAGCGAATAAAGATGTTTACCAAACACTAAAAGCGGGCACTGCGATCAAACTCGGGGCCTGCTTTTTATGTGAAATGGTAGGCTCTTGACTTGGCGTCTAAAACTAGTGGTGTCGATCATTTTTTCAAGGTATGGTTGTAACAACAAATTCACAAAGGAATAACAGATGAGCAGTGGTCAAAGAGATATTACCCTTCGCTTTTTAGCAGAACCTGGCGACGTAAATTTTGGTGGTAAAGTCCACGGCGGCGCAGTAATGAAATGGATAGACTTAGCTGCTTATGCCTGCTCTGCCGCCTGGAGTGGCAAATACTGTATTACCGCTTACGCGGGTGGGATTCGATTTGTTGCTCCGATTCATGTGGGTAACCTAGTTGAAGTCAGCGCAAAGGTGATTTACACCGGTCGCACCTCGATGCACATCGCCATTGATGTACAGGCGAGCGATCCCAAAGAAATGAAAAACCGCCTAACCACTCACTGTATTGTGATCATGGTTGCGGTAGACGAAGACGGCAAGCCAACAGATATTCCTAAGTGGGTTCCTGAATCCGATGAGGACAAAGCATTAGAGCGCTCCGCCATTGCGCTGATGAACATGCGTAAAGAAATCGGCGAAGAGATGGAAGCTCACGTTAAATACCTCAAGTAACCACCTATAACGAGCATTTAAAACCTCAGCCCCAATTGTTGTGTGAAGCAATGTCATGCTTCTGCCTTTTGTTTCACACACTCTCCTGCCTTGTCATAAATCTTTCACCTTGATTTGCTTAAATCCCTGCACTAATTTGGAAATCAATGAGTGTGGATCTTGGGAACTGTAAAAACCACCTTAAGTGAAGAAACGCTGACCAATTTAAAGGCGGTCGAATATCAATGGGTAAGAACCATGTATGTCGAAGGTTACAACGAGACTGAAATTAACCATTATATTCAAACGTGCTTTGGTGGAGACGTAACCTTTGCCAACCTTTTTCGTCGTGTCGCACTGCAGCAAGAGAGCTTATATACCTTGCTCCAGTATGTAGGATGTGCGCCTTCCAGCCGTGAGTTTTGACGGCTAACCCGTCTAGCTCCCCCTCTCCCCCTGCGCTTTTGCGCGATATTTTTTTATGTGAAGTGCTACGCAGGCCATTTCCAAGACTCTATGTAATCCATTACAAAGCCGATAGTCTTGGCCTGCATCATCAACATCTATTTACTCATTATTGGCAATAAACATAATCACCCTATTCTACGATTGTTTAAATACATTAAGTTCTGATTTTACAGGCATAAAAAAACCCGAGTCTGAACTCAGGTTATGGTTACAAAAACTGTTAGTGATTGTGTCGTAAGGAACTAAGCTAACAGCCAGCTATGCGTAACGCCAATAAAAGCAAGATATTACTGATCGGCGGCCAAACCAAAAGTGTAATATCAGTGCTAAGTATAAGGGCGACCTATTGGTCGCCCTTTTCTAGTTATTCTTGTCAATCTCAAAGACCAGTTGAGATTATCCCTTCACACCACCGGCGGTCAGGCCACCAACCAACCAGCGTTGAGCAAGTAAGAATACTGCAGTGATTGGCACTGCTGATAGTACTGCAGCAGCTGCGAAATCGCCCCACAAGTAGTTTTGTGGGTATAGGTATTGCTGCATACCTACTGCTAATGTGTAAGAGTTTACATCAGAAAGTAGGAGTGACGCTACAGGAACTTCACCGATTACCATGATGAACGACAGGATAAATACTACAGCCAGAATTGGCACTGACAGTGGAAGCAATACCAAACGGAATGCTTGCCATGGTGTCGCCCCATCCAGTGCTGCCGCTTCTTCCAGAGATGAATCGATACTTTCAAAGTAACCTTTAATCGTCCAAACGTGCAGGGCGATACCACCCAAGTAAGCGAAGATCAAACCGCCGTGAGTATTCAAACCAAGGAACGGAATGTACTGACCAAGCTTGTCGAACAGAGCATAAAGGGCAACCAGAGCCAGCACTGCAGGGAACATTTGGAAGATCATCATCGCTTTTAGGATAGTGTTCTTACCTTTAAACTTCATACGAGCAAACGCGTAAGCAGACGTTGTCGATAGCGCTACAATCAGAACCGCTGAGATACCACCTACTTTTACCGAGTTCCATAGCCATGTCATTACCGGGAATGGAGGTGGTGTAACAGTACCATCTGCGTTGGTCACAGAGAAACCTAGAGCCAGTTTCCAGTGATCCAATGTTGGGTTATCAGGAATCAGACTACCCGTTGCAAAGTTACCTTCACGGAATGAGATCGCGATGATCATCAGCAAAGGGAAAATGATCAGTGCCAAGAACGCCCACATTGCAATATGAGTAGCCCAAACACGATACTTTAATGACTTACCTTGTACCATTGCCATTATAATGTCTCCTTAATCTTGAGCTACTTTAGTTACACGTAGGTTTAGTAGAGCCAACGCGCCAACCAACAGGAAGATAAGTGTTGCTACCGCACTTGCCAGACCGAAGTCTTGACCACCAGCACCTTCGAATGCGATACGGTACGTGTAGCTAACCAATAGGTCTGTGTAACCTGCAGGCTCTGAAGTACCAATCATGTTTGGACCACCACCTGTTAACAACTGGATAAGCACGAAGTTGTTGAAGTTAAACGCAAAGCTTGCAATCAACAGCGGTGTCAGCGGTTTAAGCATCATTGGCAACGTAATGCGCGTAAAGTTAGACACGAAGTTCGCACCATCGATAGCAGAAGCCTCATAAAGGTCATCAGGAATCGCTTTAAGCAGACCCATACATAGAATCATCATGTAAGGGAAACCAAGCCAAGTGTTTACAATCAAGATCATGCTTTTCGCCATGAATGGGTCAGAGAACCAAGCAGGGCTAATACCAAACAGACCTTCAAGTAGCATGTTGATCTCACCAAAGCTTTGGTTAAACAAACCTTTAAAGATCAGGATAGAAATAAACGCTGGAACCGCATAAGGCAGAATAAGTAGAAGTCGGTAAACAGAGCGGCCTTTTAGCTCTTCCCACTGAACCACACTCGCCAGAACCAAACCGATGATTAGAGTAAATAGTACGGTTAGTGCAGAGAAAACAATCGTCCAGATAAAGATGCTAATAAATGGTTCTTTGATACCGTCATCTTTCCAAACTCGTTCAAAGTTATGGCTACCAATGCCAACCACGAAACCCGGTGATACGGTACTGCCGACAAACTGACCATTTTCATCAATCGGCTGGTAGTAACCCGTTTCCATGTTTGGCAGTAGGGTTTCTTGCGTACGGTTGTTAAATAGTGCCTCACCATCCTCTTGTAGCGTGTACAAAGGTACAACCGCTGCGAACTTACGCAGACCGCTCATACGGATGTCATCACCGCTTGGCAGATGAAGGTCAACACTGCTTAGTGCGTCGCGATTACTCACGATGGTTTTGATTTGCTCTTTCTCACCAGTCGCTTCTTGGATTGGCGCAAGATCTAAATCCGTTGCAGAGAAACCTTGTAGTTGGAAAGTCGGCGTAGCCAGTAACTCGCCATCTTTATCAATGACAATTTGATGGCCCTGTTCAGTTTTGTATAACGTGAACGGATAGCTATCACCACTTTGATAAGTCCTGTCCAAAAGTACAGTTTGGGCTCGCTCGAAAGAGAGCTGGTTTTTCGCGCTGTAGTTAGTAAATGCCAGACCTACGGTATATGCCAATGGGAAAAGAATGAACAAAATCATCCCTGCAATACCAGGATAAATATAACGGTGAGCGTAAGTCTTTTTACTACCAAAAATGTACAGTGCTAAAGCAGTAAGAATAATCGTAAGAAGTGCAAACGCAATCTCACCGCGCGAATACATAAGAATTGTTGCGTAACCATTAAGAATGCCGACTGTGCCTAAAAGCGCCCATTTAATAAACACTTTTTTGCTGCTCGGAAGGTTGGCTGCTGGTGCTGTCATAGCTTTTGTACCTTGAACTGACTGCATAGGGAACCTGCTAGCGAATATAGAATAAGTATAGAAAAGTAAGGAGGAGTTACCCCCTCCTTAAAAAGGTATTACAGAATTATTTAGTCATTTGTTTTTCTGCATCAGCAAGCGCTGCATCTACAGTTTGACGACCGTCAACAACGTTGATGATTGCGTTCTTAGCCGCACCCCAGAATGCATTCATTTGAGGGATGTTTGGCATGATTTCGCCGTTCATTGCGTTATCCATTGTTGCCGCGATTCGTGCATCAGAATCTAGCTCACGTTGGAATGAGTTAAGTGCTACCGCGCCCAATGGCTTGTCATCATTAACTTTACGCAGACCGTCGTTAGTTAGCAGGTAGTTTTCTAGGAATTCTACCGCTAGGTCTTTGTTTGGTGACGCAGTGCTGATACCTGCTGTTAGAACACCAACGAATGGCTTAGAAGACTGACCTTGGAATTTAGGTAGTGTAGTCACACCGTAGTTGATGCCAGACTTCTCAATGTTGCCCCAAGACCACGGACCGTTGATAGTCATCGCAGTTTCACCTTGGTTAAACGCAGACTCAGATACTGAGTAATCCATATCTGCAGAAATTACGCCTTTGTCTACAAGACCTTTAACGAAAGACATAGAATCTTTCACACCTTGCTTAGCGATACCCGCGTCTTTAACGTCGTAGCCTTCAGAAGTGTATTTGAACGCGTAACCGCCATCAGCAGCCATTAATGGCCAAGTGAAGTACGGTTCTTTTAGGTTCCACATGATTGCAGATTTGCCGTCTTTCTTAAGTTTCGCGTCAAGCTCTGCAACTTCTTCCCAGCTCTTAGGTGGGTTAGGGACAAGATCTTTGTTGTAGATTAGAGATAGAGACTCAACCGCTACAGGGTAGCCGATAAGTTTGCCGTCGTAACGCACTGCATCCCATGCGAAATCAACGATGCCTTCCTGAATTTCTTTAGAAGGTTTGATTTCTGCCAAAAGACCAGCTTCTGCGTAACCACCAAAACGGTCGTGAGCCCAGAATACGATATCAGGACCGTCACCAGTCGCTGCTGTTTGTGGGAATCTATCTTGAAGGCCATCAGGGTGCGCCACTGTTACTTTAATACCAGTGTCTTCTTCAAACTTCTTACCAACTTCAGCAAGGCCGTTGTAACCTTTGTCGCCATTGATCCAGATAGTTAGTTGTCCTTCTTCGATGGCAGCATGAGCACCAAATGACCCCAAAGCAACAAGAGTACCTAGTGCTACAGCGCTTAACTTTTTCATGTTCGTATCCTTTGTTATATTTTTGATGTAGGGCTAGTCCATTGAGGTTCAGCCGTATTTCGACATATATCATCTGAAATAATCCAGTATGTCTCATCCTCCTAATCCCTACGCCCTATCAATTATGGCGTATTTTCGTGATCTATATCGTCAAGCATAGGAGACCCAAATCACAAAAAGGGCTTTTGTCGTGATCCACTTCAACTTTAGGTGGTGTGATAATGTGATTTCCGCCCAACTCCTTCATTACTCCTCCTTTTTTACTCCTCCCCGTCTACTCCCCCCACAATTATTTCGATTAGGAGGATGTGACAAAAGGAACAATCTTAGAAACTGCACCCATCCAAGAGTGGATGGTAAGAACCCTTTCCCAGCTATACCTATTAGTTAGGTGAAAATAGGCTGGTTTTGCATTGCCATACGAGTGGAATGTCATTGATTGGTGTTGTTTGTGGTTATTTTTTCACGGGGGAGACAACGCTATTAATGTGGGGGAGAGAAACTCGTACTTGGCTGTGACGGGTAGCACTTCTTAGGACAATTTATTGAAGTGCTACCCTACTTTTCTTATCAACCACCTTTACTTACCGATTCCTACTGTTACTGCTCGCTAGATAATTCATATAATGATGAGTGGTGAAAAATAAAAATTTGATCGAGGACGAGCTACATGGCGAGTGTCACGTTAAAAAATGTTTGTAAAGCGTATGGCGACGTATTGATTTCTAAAAACGTAGATCTGGAAATTAACGAAGGTGAATTCGTTGTTTTCGTAGGTCCATCAGGTTGTGGTAAATCTACCCTTCTACGTTGTATTGCCGGTCTAGAAGACATTACTTCAGGTGATTTATATATTGGTGACGAGCGCATGAATGACGTTGAACCATCCAAACGTGGTGTTGGTATGGTATTCCAGTCTTATGCTCTATACCCACACTTAAACCTTTATGACAACATGTCATTCGGTCTTAAGCTGGCTAAAGCAGACAAAGCTGAGATTGACAAACGTGTTGAGCACGCAGCAGAAATCCTACAGCTAGGTCACCTGCTTGAACGTCAACCTAAAGCACTTTCAGGCGGTCAACGCCAACGTGTAGCGATTGGTCGAACTCTGGTTTCACAGCCAAACGTATTCCTGTTGGATGAGCCTCTGTCTAACCTTGACGCGGCACTGCGTGTAAACATGCGTTCTCAAATCACTAAACTACAGCGCCAGTTGGGTTGTACGATGATTTACGTAACGCACGACCAGGTAGAAGCGATGACAATGGCAGATAAGATCGTCGTTTTGGATGGTGGTTATGTTTCTCAGGTTGGTAAGCCACTAGAGCTATACCATTACCCACAAAACCGCTTCGTTGCAGGCTTTATCGGTTCTCCAAAAATGAACTTCATGAGTGTATTTATTGAAGAAGCCGAAGCAGAACGCGTAAAAGTTCAGCTATCTAACGGCGTATCATTCTGGATTCCTGTTGACGGCACAACCGTTAACCGCGGTGACCGTATGTCTTTGGGTATTCGTCCAGAGCACTTACTATCCGCTTCTGAAGCAGATGCAAGCATTCACGGTGAAGTGATGATTGTGGAGAAACTAGGTAACGAAACTCAGGTATACCTGAACCTTGAAGGTGCAGATGCTGACGTTATTTTCCGTCAACCAGATACGCTAGCTGTCGACCTTGGCGATAAATTGGAAATAGGCATCCCGGCACACCGTTGTCACCTATTCCACAGCGATGGTCGCGCATGTCGTCGCCTATTTAAAGAGAATGGCGTAGACGTCGAATAATTAGTTCACCTCTAATTGCTAAAAATCCCTCTCCTCACTTGAGAGGGATTTTTATATCCGGCCAATAAAGCAAAAATATTCATCAAAGCCACTCATAGCAATAAGTCTAATTAAAAATAACCACAACTAATCCATTATTTTTCTGCTCAAAAGCTAGTTCATTAGGCCACTAGCTATATAAACCTTAGTCTAAATTTTCAGTCTACTTTCATCATACTTTTACTCATCCCTTGCTTCTAAGTACCAGCTTTATCCTAAATAAGAAGCTGAGCACCAAGTTTAAATTTCATTCTTAATTCCACTTACCTTTACGCAACGAATTTTTAAACTTAATACCGAATTTAAGTGTTTTCGCAGTACAAAAGTTCGTTGAAAAATCTGTTCACTAATTAAAACGTTTACGGCACAACCACTGGACAATAACTCCATTGGCGGTAGCTTGTCAGAAGGGAATCTAGGTAATGAAATACAAAGGACTTATTCGTTCTCATGAAGCAGAGTTCGCTTTTTTATATCGCATCGCCGATCTTACCGTCATTGTCTTCTTTATGCTGTTTCTGGTATTCAGAGGAACGCATACCACAATGGACAAGGACTACGTCATACTCTCATTTGTCGCTGGTATCTCATTTTTGTTGATGGCTGAGAGCGGCAACCTTTATCGCTCGTGGCGTACCAGCTCCTTTAAAGCACAAGCACTCATCACCTGTATGTCGTGGCTGATAACCGTCGCATTGCTGTTTGCGGTTATTTATTTTTCTGAAGTGTATCCATTGTTTGATCGCAGCATTTTAGGATTTTGGGTGATCATTACACCGCTTTTGCTTTTAACGTGGAGACTGGCCTTCCGCACGGGCTTAGCGTATTTGCGAACAATGGGTTTAAACACTCGTACAGCCATCATTATCGGCCAAACCCCACACGGTATTACCCTAGCGAACGAAATACAATCTCATACCGAGCACGGTGTCTTGTTTGATGGTTTCTACGACGAACGTTCCATAGACAGACTCCCTCACTCCCAATACCCAATAAAAGGCCCTGTTGACCAAGCACTAGAACGCGCTAAAAAGGGCGACGTTGATTATGTTTATATCGCGATGCCAATGCATGCGAATGAGCGTATCGCATCGCTTCTTAATCAGTTCTCTGACACCACCGCGAACACATACCTCATACCAGATTTCTTTACCTATAACTTGTTGCATTCTCGCTGGGATCAAATCGGACAGGTTCAGACTCTCAGCGTTTTCGACACGCCTTTCGCTGGTGTTTCATCCTGGATAAAACGTCTTGAAGATATCATTTTCTCAAGTCTGATCTTGCTCTTAATCTCGCCAATACTCATTGCGATAGCTATCGGCATCAAAGCAACGTCCAAAGGACCAGTCATCTTTAAGCAGCACCGCTATGGTTTGGATGGTCGCAAAATTGCCGTTTGGAAATTCCGTTCCATGACCACCATGGATCAAGGTAGCCACATTAAACAGGCAACAAAAAACGACCCTCGAATTACCCCGTTTGGTGGGTTTCTACGCCGCACATCACTCGACGAGTTGCCGCAGTTTTTTAACGTATTGCAAGGCACCATGTCCATCGTAGGACCGCGTCCTCACGCCGTTGCCCACAACGAAGAGTATCGTCAAATTGTCGACCGTTACATGCTGCGACATAAAGTAAAACCCGGCATTACTGGCTGGGCTCAAATTAACGGTTACCGAGGCGAAACCGATACTCTCGATAAAATGGAAAAACGCGTCGAGTTTGATTTGGAATACATCCACCAATGGTCGGTATGGATGGATATAAAAATCATATTCCTGACCGTATTTAAAGGATTCACCGGCGCTAACGCTTACTAAGGTAGAGACGATGAAGACGGCAACTCCAATCTTTTCGCTACTCTTTTTGCCAATGTTCACTTTGGCAGAACCAATGGCGTATACAACTGGCTCAGGTATTGAATTTATTCCGCAAGTGAAAGCCTTTTATGAAGGCGACGACAACGTGAATAAAGACGAAGAGAACGCGAAGTCCATTAATACTTGGGGAGTAGAGCCAAGCCTGCTGGCCCGAATAGAGCGAAATCAATATCGCGCTAACCTTATGTACAAATTGAAATCGGGCTTCTCATCGGATGACAGCAATGATTACGATGATCATACGTTTCAATTCACCAATTTCTTTGAGTTTAACCACCGGAATCGTCTGGTCGTCGATTATCAATTCCGTGCCCAACATGAATTGAGAGGTGAAAACATCACAGAAGGCAACGGTGACGCGGTTGACTCGCCGATTCGATTCCATCGTAACGATCTAAAAACCAATTACATTTTTGGTTCCGAGGGGGCCAAAGGACGTTTCGAGTTCGGTATTAACTATAGCGACAAAACCTACCAAAACTATCGCGACGGCTTAACGTTCGCACCAAATGCGAAAACAAAATACAACGACTTTAGAGCATCCAGTGCTCACGCTGAGTTTTATTTGCGAGCAACTCCAAGAACCTATTGGCTGATAGGTAGCCGACAAATTCAAACCGATTATCAGCACAGAAACCCAGCCATGGCATCCAGAGACAATACGGCGGGCTTTTACTATACCGGAGCACAATGGGAAGTAACCGGAAAAACACAGGGTATTGCTCGACTTGGCTACCAAATAAAAGATTTTGATAGCAATGAGCGAGAGACTTTTAAAGGCTTCAGTTGGGATATCGGCTTTGAGTGGTCACCTCAAGAGCAAACACTGATTACGGTAAAAACAACTCAAGCTGCGGTGAATCCAGATCAAGATGGCGACTACAACCTGCAAACTCGCTATCGAATTGATTTTAAGCATGACTGGAATAGCTACCTCGCCACAGAGTTAGGATTCCTATACCAAGAAGATGACTACACCGGGGAGCTTCCGGGAATGGCTTCAAGAGATAGCGAACGTTACTCGCTGTCTGCCGGTATCGACTATCAAATCAAACGTTGGATTCTACTGCAGGCCAACTGGCAATACCAAGATAAAACGTCAGACCGAACAGGCTATAGCTTCCAACAGAATGTTTGGACACTAAGCACTCAATTTTCGCTGTAAAAAGGATTTTTAATGAACCCATTAACGACGCTTATTAGCCTGGTTTTATTGCTATTTAGCACGTTCGCCACGGCTACGACGAATGAACAAGACTACCTACTTGATACCGGGGATACCATTTCGATACAAGTTTATGGTGAAGAAGATTTGTCGATTTTGAACATACAGATCACGTCTGACGGCTACTTTGATTACCCTTATCTCGGCAGAATTAAAGCTATCCAGAAAACGCCCAAACAGATTAAAGATGAAATTGAAACCGGGCTGAAAGGCGATTACCTGATAGATCCAAAAGTCATGGTTACGATCAATAACTTCCGCCTTTTCTACGTCAATGGCGAAGTACGTAAACCCGGTGGTTTTGAGTATCGTCCGGGGCTGACGATAGAAAAAGCGATCGCTCTCGCGGGTGGGCTCACTGACAGAGCATCACGCAAGGGAATCAACCTCACCAAACACAAAACCGGTAAAACGGTAGAAAATGTCGATATGCACCTGAATGTTGAGCCTGGTGACATTGTATTTATTGATCAAAGCTTCTTTTAAGTGACAGGTAATCAAATGAACGGAACTCACCCAAGCACCTTCCCGATGAACAAAGTAGAACTGATTCGTTTTGGTCATCACTATAATACGCTCAAAAAGAACTGGTTGAGTATTGCTGCTTTTACCTTAATTTTCTCTTTGGCCTGCACCTGGTATATCTACTCGAAAACATCGATTTACCAAGCAACAGCGACACTTTTGATTCAAGAAGAGCAAAAAAGCGCTTTGTCCATAGAAGAAGTCTATGGAGTGGATACGACCAAGAAAGAGTACTTCCAGACTCAAGTGGCGATTTTACAGTCGAACCACATCGCGGATAAGGTTATCCAAGGCCTTAACTTGACTCAGTATCCCGAGTTCACGAGTACAGGTGGGCTAAAACAAACCATTGATAACATAAAATCAATTCCACTGGTTCAAGACTTACTCAACGTTACGCCAAACCCAACAGAAACAGCGCAGTATTCCGATACCTATTATCGAGCACTGCAAACGTTTAAAGACAAGCTAGAAATAGAACCTGTCCGCAATACGCAAATGGTTAAAATCCGTTTTCGATCGGTGGATCCTAAACTAGCAACACAAGTCGCCAATGCGGTGGGTCAAGCCTACATCGACACAAACTTTGAAGCGAAATTAGTCGTCACACAAAATGCCGCAACCTGGCTGACCAACAACTCACAAAAGTTAGAAGAGCGTTTGAGAGACTCAGAACAGGCTCTGCAAGACTTCTTATTGCAAGAGGGGCTGATTGATATCAACGGTATCGATGAAATCTACGCCAATGAGCTGGAAGAGCTCAACCGAAAACTCAACACCGCTGTTAACAACCGTATTGAAGCGCAGTCTTTGATTCAGCTTCTCAGACGCAAATCATCGCAAAGCTTAGATAGCCTGCTGTCGATAGATGAGTTCGCCAACCAAGTGCAGATCCGTGATCTAAAACTCTCGGAGGCTCAGGCGGAGAAGAACTTGTCCGAACTGGCACAGCGTTACGGACCTAAGCACGATCGTATGATTCAGGCGAAGGCTCAATTAGATTCGATCCAAACCAGAACCCAACAGCTAATTCGCGAAATTTCGTTCAGTAAACAGCAAGACTTACTGTCAGCAAAATCTCAGGAAGACATGCTGCGTGCTGAGTTGAATCGCAAGAAAACAGAGTTCCAATCATTGGGTTCACAAAAAGCGCGCTATGAACAACTCAAGCGAGAAGTTGAATCCAACAAAGCGCTTTACGAAGCGTTCTTAAACCGAGAGAAGGAAACCAGTGCGACCAGCGACTACAAAAATGTCACTGCTCGTTTCACAGATAAAGCCATTATTCCTCTGTTTCCCGTTGCGCCACAGAGAATGAAGCTGGTTTTTATTGCAACAGTATTCGGATTTGCAATTGCCTGTGCGCTCGTCATCATTTTAGAAACATTGCGTGAGGTGATAAGAACTGCATCGGATGTTGAAGAAAAACTAGGCGTGACCTGCTTGGGCACTATCCCACTCGTCAAAAGTCGTCGCTTGCGTAAAAGTGGGCTCAGCTACACAGCTTACTTAGACAAGAATGAAAAACTGTTTAGTGAAGCGTGTCGCTCCGTCAGAACCTCTCTGTTACTCAGACTGACCAACGCAAAACAGAAAGTTCTGCCCTTTACTTCTGCTATCCCGGAAGAAGGGAAAACGTCCACCAGCATTAATATGGCCGTGTCTTTTTCTACCATGGAAAAGGTATTGATCATTGACTGCGACCTTCGCCAACCTTCATTGGCCAAAAGGTTCGACATTGCCGAATCTCAACCGGGATTAACCAACATACTTACGATGGATACGTCCATTAAAGACTGCATTGTGAGAGTGGAAGAAGCAAAGCTGGATGTTTTGCCAGCAGGATTAATTCCGCCAAATCCGCAGGAACTGTTAGCCTCGGCACGCTTTAAAAAGCTATTGGATTACCTTCAGGAAAAATACGACCGCATCATTATTGACACTCCACCATTACTGTCAGTGAGCGATGCTCTGATTTTGGGTCAGTATGCGAATGGTCTGATTACCGTTATTCGTGCAGAGTCGACCAAAGCACAACTGGTTAACGTTGCGTTATCCAAACAATTACAACATTCCGTACCATCTCTTGGCGTGCTTATTACACAGGCAAAATCTAAGGAAGGGGAAGCGTTATATGTCCACAAATACGCCTACTAAACAAGTGTCTTGGTACCAAACGCTGAAGCGTCAGGAACAGCCCGTATTGATATACCAAATGGGAAAAGTGGGTTCGAGTGCACTCGAAAAGTCGATTGAGGGATCGATCCATCTGCATGACCTGATGTCCATTTCGGCGTCAAAACAGATCTCCCCTGTGCGAGCACAGTTATACAAACCAAAAACCAACTACGTCAAGCGACTACTGAAACGGGCCATTATGATCAACATGCTAAAACGTAAACAGCATGTGCGTATTATCTCGCTGGTCAGAGAGCCTATTGGCAGAAACATATCCATGCTCTTTCAATCACTCCCTTTTTGGGTCGCTGATAAATACCTCAAAGATGACAGTGCCGTACGTTCAGAGCGTCCTCAACTGCTTCATGAAGCGTTTGAGGAGCATGTGAATCATCACTATCCGCTTGAGTGGTTTGACAACGAAATCAAAGCACTCACAGGAATAGATGTTTTTATTCATCCGTTTGATCATGAGCTTGGTTATCAAACCTATCAAAAGGGCAATTTCTCTTTGATGGTGATTAGAACCGACAAACTGGACCAGTCACAGCAGGCGATCAGTGAATTTTTGCAGCAAGACATCCAAGTGACTCATGACAACCAATCGGAAAACAAGTGGTACTCGCCACTTGCCACTGAGTTCAAGAGCTCTTACCAACTCAAACCAGAGTTTGTTGAGGACATGCTTTCTTCAAAGCTTGCTATGCATTTCTTTACGAGCTCAGAAATTGACAACATCAAGAACAAATACACACAAAAACAGCTTGGTAGATAAATGAAGATACTGCATATAATTAATGACTTATCTAACAACGGGGGAGCACAGCGCTTTCTGGTTGACCTTGTTGTTAAGCATAAGCCCCACTACGAAGTAAAGATACTGGTTCTGAATAAAGACAATGACTTCGAGACCCAGCTAAATGAAAACGGGGTCAGTTTCTATTACTGGCCTTCCCTGTCGATAAAAGAAAAGTGGGGGCTGTTGCGCTGGCCAAACCTGATCCACAGCCATTTATTTCCTTCGATATACGTCGCTTTACTGGCGATTGGTAAGAAACGGGTACAAACCGAACACAATACGACGAACAGACGCAGAGATTACCCTGCCTTGAAGTTTATGGAGTATCTGATGTACCAAAAACATCAGAAAACGATTTGTATCACCAATAAAGTAAGAGAAGAGTTAGTCAGGTTCTTGCCGAGATACAAGGATCGCTACGACGTTATTTACAATGGCGTCGACTTAAACCGTTTCTCCAGAAAAGCCAAATCGTATAGCAGAATTCAACCAGACAGCCCAATCAATATCGGGATGGCAGGCAGACTTCATGGCTATAAAGATCACCCGACGCTCATAAAGGCCATCGCTAAATTACCGGAACACTACCACCTTCATTTAGCGGGTGACGGTGATAAAAAACAACAGCTGCAAGATTTAGCGCAACAATTAAATTGCGCTCACCGTGTGCACTGGCATGGTGTCATCTCAGATGTGCCGACTTTTTTATCCAATCTTGATGTGTATGTTCAATCTTCAATTATTGAGGGATTTGGGCTGGCCGCCGTGGAAGCGATGGCTGAAGGGTTGCCCGTTTTAGGCTCGAATGTTCCGGGATTAGATGAAGTGATTGGTAACGACTCCTACTTATTTGAACTAGGAAACGAACAGGAATTAGCCGATAAGATTGAGATAATTTGCAGTAGCCAAGCCCATTATGAAATGGCTACCCAATTTTTTGTCGAACGTTGTAAATCTTTCACTCTGGAACAATTCAGAGAGAGCTATTACAAGGCTTATGATGAACTCTATGCCAGTAAGTAATCACATTCCTCTGCTGGCTGCGTTCACCCTAGCGCTCTTTTTTGTGCCAGTGAAAATTCAAGCGGGAGGTATTGCGCTAGCGCCGAGTGATATCGCAAGTCTTCTCTCTCTGGGATTAAGTGCGCTTGTTGTTATGGAAAGCAAAACACGCAAGCTCCTGCATCCGTGCATCGGATTTGTATTGCTGTTCACCGGTTATGTGTTTATTAACGGCCTACTTAATCGTGTGCCCTTGATGCCTCTCATTACCGAAACCGTTCAGTGGGTAGCGATTCTTAGTCTGCTCGGATTACTGTTCGCTTATGGAGCTTTCGAAGATGAACGAGTCATGGTGTACTTTTCTTATATTCTCTTCGTTATTTGCTGTCTGGTTGCCGCTTGGCATTTTGCCCAAGGTTATCAAAGTGGATTCAAGCTTCTTGGGGTCAGTAAGTATGGTTTTGGCCTGCTCTGCTCGTTGCTCTATTTATATCGAGACAAAATTCGCGCCTTCCATATTTTAATGCTGATAGCACTGGTCTTACTGGTTTTATCGCAAGAGCGCAAAGCCTTGCTTGGCTTTTGTTTATTGTTTCTTTTGGATCAGCTTTTCATTAAGAGTTTGATGAGAAAAACCGTCAGTGAAACATATACCTGGACCATATTACTAACCCTGAGTTTCGCGGTGTTGGCTGCGGTGTCCATCACTTCATATGTGGGCTTCGACACGTTAGCCGATCAGCTAGAGTTCACCCAAGAAGACATCTTGTTTGCCAATCAGAGTGAAGCGAGGTGGGTATCCAATTTGCACCGAAAACTTTTACTCGCCAATGGTTTCGACATTCTCCAACAGCATCCCATCTTAGGTGTGGGAGCCAAAATGTTGCCTAGCTTCATGGTCAATTACTTTAACTATCAAGAGCTGGCGATTTACACCCATAACTTTGTTCTAGATACCGCCATCGAGTATGGGTTACTGGGTATTGCGCTGTTGTTCGGTGGATACTTTTTTTTCATCAAATTTTGCTTCTATAGCTTAAATGAGAACCGCAAAAGCCTGCTACTCGCAGCGTACGCGCTCATTATGGTCTGCTTCGTTGCGGTAAATACCACGATTATTTTAATCCTGTTACTACCGGTAATGCTCAGCATAAAACGCACGGATGAATCCAGCCGCATGCCTTCATGTTCGGGAATTAAAGCCACCAATTTTAATAATCAAGGACTTGATCAATGAAATATTCAATCGCTCGACAATTTGAAAAGAACCGAGAGCTTCGAGCTGACAACTTTGTCTTGGTTTACCAGATGGGAAAAGTCGGCTCATCTTCCATTGAACACACGTTGGGGGAGCGTAATATTCCCAGTTACCACATCCATACCTTTGATGATCATGAGGAGTTCCACATGTATCACAACAAACGCGATGTGAAGAAATTCTTCGATTTCAAAAACCGTGCAATTTACCGTTTGGTCCTTAACCAAAGAAAACGAATTCTGCAAAAACGCGAACAGATAAAAATCGTCACTTTAGTGCGTGACCCTATCGCTACTGTATTGTCTCGCTTTTTCCAGGACCTTCATTTTCAGTTTATCGAAGGTAAAAAAAACGAAGCGATCCACAACGACATGGACGTGACCTACCAGCATTTGGAGCACTGCTTCGACAACTACATTAACCTCAACTATTTTGCCGACTGGTTCGACAACGAACTGAAACGTAACTTCAACATCGACGTATTGGACCAGAAGGTTGATAACACCCAACCTTTCTTTACCTTTAGCAACAGTCAGGCAGAAGTACTGTTAATTAAGTGCGAAAAACTCAGCTCGCTAGACCGAGAGATTGGCCAGTTCTTGAATGTCGACGATTTTGAGTTGAAGAATAGCAACGAAGCGAAAAACAAATGGTATTCAAACATCTATCAGTACTTTAAGCAGCAATACGATTTTTCTAAGTTGTTCTACATGTACGACTTGCCGCTTTATCAACATGTTTACTCAGTTCAAGAGCGAGACGCATTTAAGTCCAAATGGCAGCAAACTCCGGGAACCAAGTCATCATGAAAAGAGTACTGCATATAACCGAATCTTTTGGTGGTGGTGTTCAAACGGCACTTTACAGTTACACGCACTCTTCCCGCCATGAACCTTATCAGCATTTTCTGGTTGCCAGAGCTCGCGAAAATGATTTAACCAATGACAGCGGCCACAATGTATTTTCACGTGTTCAATGGGTAAAGGGTGGACTGCTGCAATTCATCAAAGATGCGAATAAAACAATCGATGAAGTCAAACCAGATATTGTCCACCTACACTCGAGCAAAGCAGGCTTTTTGGGGCGTTTTTTGCGACTCAACAACGCACGATTAGTTTACACGCCCCACTGCTACGCATTTGAGCGGGAGGATATTTCAGGCTTTGCTCGACAACTCTATAAAACGTTAGAGCGCTTGCGATTAGATAGAATCGATATCGTAGCGGGATGCAGCCAACGTGAATGTGACTTAGCCATCAGCATCGGCGCCAAGCAGGCTGAGTTACTTAATAACTACGTATCTTATCAAAGTGAAGAGCGCGAAAGCCGAGATAAAGCCGCCGCATTAAAACTGGTGGTACTTGGCCGGGTCGCACCTCAGAAAGACCCTCAGTTTCTGATTGATACTCTTTCCCACCTTGATGTTGCGACACTCAATCGTCAGTTTGAGATCACCTGGATTGGTGGTGGCGACCAAGAGCTTGAACAGCGTTTAAAAGACCAAGGCGTACACGTGACTGGCATGCTTCCTCGTAGTGAAGTTATGAAGAAATTAAAAGCGTCGGATATTTATCTGCACACTGCCGCTTGGGAAGGCATGCCACTAACGATTCTCGAGGCCGCTAAGCTGCATCTCCCAATGGTTATTCGCAAGATTGGCGCGACAGAAGCTCTGAACTATCCATTTTTGGCGCAAACGCCGCAAGAAATGGCAAAACAGCTGACCCACTGTATCAACCACTATCACGATATTGATTTTGGCCAATACACGACTGAATTGAACGACACATTCAGTGAAGAAAAGCAGCGTCTCGCTTTAAATAGCATCTACCGTTAGAGATATTACATGTTTCACGCCTTTCAACAAAAAAGACTGTCTGCGCCCAGCGAACAAAAAAGCTTGTTCTCACTTGGCTTAAAAACCGCGCTTACCCGAGTGTTCAGCGCATTGTTTGCATTTTTGCTTGCAGTCATGGTGTCCCGAACCACAGATGCCTCGATAGCGGGTCAGTTTTTCTTCTTATTTAATCTGGTATCACTGACCGCGATTATTTCTCAGTTGGGCTTTGACGTGGCTTTGGTGAGATACAACGCCATAGCCTTTAACAGTCACAATGCTCAGCAACAAAGCGATAATTACAAAACAGCGTTATCCCGAAGCTTCGCATTTTGCGTCCCGGCCGGACTGGCCATTTTTGCCGGATTCTATCTATTCCCCGAGACAGTCAATCAGACCAATGCCCCACTACCAGCCGTTGCACTCGCGTTACTCTGTGTTCCTTTCTTAGTACTTGGACAAACCAATAGCCGAGTCTTGCAAGCGAGCAAAAAAGTGGTCTCTTCGCTATTCGCTTTGCAATTGGGTGTGAGTATGCTGATGGTGTTTGCCATTGCTGCTTTAGCCATGTTTGGCTTGCAAAGTCTTAACTATCTCATGGCCGCTCTACTGCTAACATGCGTGATTGTTGCCACGACATCGACAACAAACTGGGTGAGATCGGGGCAATTTCGCAAACCAACGTCAACGCCTAATCTCCAACTGACGGCTTCAGCCAAACAAGTCTGGATTGGGAGCATATTTAACAACGTTCTTCAGTGGGGAAGCCTCGTCATCGCAGGGTTCTTCATTTCAGCTTCAGAGATTGGCTTGTTAGCCGCAGCCCAACGGACCTCACTATTGATCGGCTTTGTGTTAATCACTATTAACTTTGTCGTCGCTCCAATGTTTGCGTCACTTTACAAAGAAGGTGAGATGGACAAATTACGCAATTTGAGCCGGATGGCCTGTCGAATGAACATTGCAGCCGCATTAATTCCAGTGTTGATTTGTACACTGTACCCTGTATTTGTACTGAATTTTTTTGGCGAAGAGTTTGTCGCTGCCGCGCCTCTTCTTGTGGTGCTGTCCCTCGGTCAATTGGTCAACGTTGCCACTGGCTCGGTCGGGTTTCTGCTTTTAATGAGCGGACATGAAAAAACAATGAAATACATCACCATTGGCTCTGGAACCATCTCGATTTTGCTGCTGCTCGTCTTGTGCCACATTCACGGTGTTATTGGCGCAGCTTGGGCTATGGCAATCGGAATGGCGATACAGAACCTTGCCGCACTGTACTTTGTTAAACGATATTTGGGATTCTTTCCGGTAGGCTAATTATGTCTTCTATGATTGCGCGCATCAGTTTTGGCTTCGTATCACTACTCACCGTCATCCTTTCCTTATGGAAAAGTTCTGATTTGAGTCATGCGACCTATCTCAATATGGAGCACTATGTCGGCGGTTCAACGACGCTCCACTTTACCTTCAGTCTGCTGATTGGCCTCTGTGCCGTATTTGCATTTCCCCGCCATGCCAGACCAAACAAAGCAGATACTTTTGGAATTCGCCTTTTGCTGTGTCTGCTGTTAATAATTTCACTCGAGGAGTTTAGTCAGCTTTTTATCCCCAACCGCACATTTAGCGTTGCGGATCTCAGTACCAACTGGAGCGGCATGTTACTTGGTTACTTTGCCGCTAAGGTATGGCTTAGCATACGAAATCACTAAGCTGTCGGTTTTAGCCAACTGAGGATTAATAAGCGACGTGCACTGAAATAAGCACCTCGAGGTTATTCAGGTATCGCTATATAATGCATTTACATAACCTTGAGAAGCGAGTGCTGCATGTCATCTCATCCAACAACCATCACCTTTTTTGAATTTCTGACCCCTTTGATCACATCGGGCAAAAAAACCATCACGATACGAGATGAGTCAGAAAGTCACTACATCCCAAATACCGAAGTGGAAGTCTTTACTTTAGAGACTAACCGCAAGGTCTGTGACATCAAGATCCTATCGGTAAATCCGCTTAACTTTGATGAAATCAACGAGTTCCACGCAGAACAAGAAGCCATGGAGTTACCAAAGTTGAAGCAGTTGATTAGGGAGATTTACCCTGATACTGACACACTTTTCGTTATTGAATACGAGTTGCTCAAAACAAACTAGACGACTGGTCTAATTTTAACTATAGTACGTCCCATGAACGCAAAGACTAACGACACACGCCAACATATTCTCGAGGTCGGATACGAGTTAATCGTAACTCGAGGCTTTACGAGCGTTGGACTTTCCGAGCTTCTAAAAACGGCAGAAGTACCAAAGGGCTCGTTTTATCATTACTTTAAATCCAAAGAGCAGTTTGGTGAGGCTTTGATTGAGGCTTACTTCGATCGCTATTTCCACAAGTTAGATGAGATCTTTACCAATACTGATCGCAACGGATACCAACGTCTGATGAGCTACTTTGAGGAGTTGGCAAAAATTGAAGATCACGTATGTAATGCAAATAGATGTCTGTTAGTCAAACTTAGCGCGGAAGTTTCTGACCTTTCCGAACCAATGCGACTTGCACTACGTCGTGGAGCCGACAAATCAATTCAAGCCATCGCGGACTGTATTGATGTTGGCATTCAAGACGGATCGATTGCAAATGGTGATAGCGCTTTATTAGCAAGACAACTTTACTACCTTTGGAATGGTGCAAGCTTACTCAACAAGCTGTATCAAGATCAGACGGCACTGACGCAGAGTCTGACCTATACTCAAGATCTATTGCAGAATACACGCACTTTATCGTAAGTGGCTTCAACGCAGTAAGAGAACAACCCTATAAGTGTCTGTTTAAGGCTAGCCTTAAACAGACACAAAATACTTTCCCGCTCTCAGAGCGGGATATTTTGCAACAAAAACTAGACGACCGGTCTAGTCTAAGGTGAAAATAACATGACAGACGCACTTAACCGCAGAATCGTACTTGCATCACGCCCACACGGCGCACCAACAACTGAAAACTTTAGACTGGAAGAAGTGGCAAAGCCAGTACCAAAAGATGGTGAAATGTTGTTAAGAGCCGTTTACTTATCACTAGACCCATATATGCGTGGTCGCATGAGTGATGCAAAATCTTACGCAGAACCAGTTGCAATTGATGACGTAATGGTTGCAGGAACCGTGTGTCAGGTTGAAGTATCAAACCACCCAGATTACGAGGCGGGTGAATGGGTACTCGCTTACACTGTGGGTTGGCAAGACTACGCGATTTCAACCGGTGAAATGGTCATCAAGCTGGGTAAAAATCCACAAAACCCTTCGTATGCACTAGGCGTAGCAGGCATGCCTGGCTTTACGGCATACATGGGATTGCTTGATATCGGCCAGCCAAAACCAGGGGAGACTATCGTCGTTGCTTCGGCAACCGGCCCCGTTGGCTCAACGGTCGGTCAAATTGCAAAACTTAAAGGCTGTCGCGTAGTCGGTATTGCCGGTGGTGAAGAGAAATGTCGCTATGCAAAAGAAGAGTTGGGCTTCGATGAGTGTATTGATCATAAAGCCGACGATTTCGCGCAACAATTGAAAAATGCATGTGACAATGGCATCGATGTCTACTTCGAAAACGTAGGCGGCAAGGTATTCGATGCGGTACTTCCGCTGCTTAATACAAACGCCCGTATTCCTGTATGTGGTTTGATTTCTCAATACAATGCGACCGAGCTTCCACAAGGCACAGACCACCTGCCACTACTGATGGTTAACATTCTGACAAAGAGAATCAAAGTTCAAGGATTCATCATTTTTGATGACTACGGACACCGTTACGATGAATTTGCGCAAGACATGAACCAATGGTTGGCAGAAGGAAAGATCCAATACCGTGAACAACTCGTACAAGGCCTGGAAAATGCACCTGATGCGTTCATCGGTCTGCTCGAAGGAAAAAACTTCGGCAAAGTTGTTGTTCAGGTAAACAACCCTCTGTAAATATAGGATAAAGAATGATTAAACTTCACCATCTCAATCAGTCTCGCTCGAAACGCATTATCTGGTTACTTGAAGAGCTCAATGTGAGCTATGAAGTCGTACCGTATATACGTGACAAAGTGACTTTTTTGGCTCCTCCAGAGCTTAAAAGTGTACATCCACTAGGCAAGTCACCAGTTCTGGAAGATGACGGTGAAATCATCATTGAGTCAGGCGCAATTACAGAGTATCTGATCGAAAAATACGGCGATGGTCAACTTGCTCCAGAACGCGGAACGAAAGCTCATACGCAGTACTTGCAGTGGATGCACTTTGCTGAAAGCTCGGCGATTTTACCAATATTGCTGAAAGTCTTTGTAAGCAAAGAACCAACTCAAACAGAGTTCTTATCAGGCTACGCAGATAAAGAAACCATGAGTGTTTTGAATTACTTCGAGCAAGCTTTGGAAGAGAAAACCTATCTGGTAGAGGAGCGCTTAACCGGAGCAGACATCATGATGTCTTTCATCGTGGAATTGGTACATAAGTTTGGCATGAGCAAACATTTCCCTAATATTGAAAGTTATGGAAACCAACTTGCCACTCACGAGGGGTTCTCAAAAGCAGAACAGCTCGAAGTCAAATACGCTTAACTTTGGCCTTTTGGTGTAAGCGACACACCTAACAGGCTCAAAATCAATCATCACGAGATGCTTGGTTAACAGAAACGCATTGCCTCACAAAAGCAACAGCTCTCTGAATCAAGCACTCGTTTTTAGCAACTGGCAATCTTTACGCTTCAACATCCATTTCGTTCTTAAATTCAAGCAGTTCAACGTAGTACTTTTCTGATTTCATCAAGTTCTGGAACATAGTCACCGACTATCGATTCAATAAGTACAATCCGCTTTCCACCAGAATCTATCCATAATAATCTTCCCTACAAGCCCTGAGTTAATACCAATAAAAAGAGGCGCATTACGCACCTCTAATTCGTAAGGAGATAAGTATGATTAGCTTCGACTTCTTTAAGCTCTTCGATACTCAAGAGTTGTTTATCTATTACTAGGGTCTGTTAACCTTTCGTGGTTAAATTTTGTTCGAGATAAAAGCATTTTAATCGCGGCGAGAGGTTTGTAGCCTAGTAATTCTAAGCAAAACACCTCTCAACAAAGAGTAAAATGCTTTTAGCCGAACCCTTCGGGCAGCGTTTGTGGCTCCTTTCTACTACGTTATCGGCTTATCAGGTAGGTAAACTACATTTCAAAGCCTCTGCCTTGCATAAAGAACCCACAAACTGCTGCAAAAATCAGCTCGAAAGGTCAACAGACCCTAACTTTTAGCCACGGCTTTGATAAGTACCGAGGTATCCATACGCCCAAGACCGTCAAGCTGTAGGTCAGCGTATTGTTGATCAACCATTTGGGTTAACGGAAGCTGCAAACCAACACGCTCAGCTTCTTTAAGGCAGAACCCAAGATCTTTGCGCATCCAGTCAATCGCGAAGCCAAAGTCGAATTTATCTTGCGCCATGGTCTTGGCACGGTTTTCCATTTGCCATGACCCAGCGGCACCATGTTTCAGTGTTTCGACAACTTGTTCAATATCTAAACCAGATTTTTGAGCCAGTAGAAGTGCTTCACTCAAGCCTTGCAGTACGCCGGCAATACAGATTTGATTGACCATTTTGCATCGTTGCCCCTGGCCATTCTCACCCAGCAACGTAATTTGTTTTGCGTAGACGTCCATCGCAGGCGCAACCTGTTCAAAGACATTCGAGTCACCACCACACATAATGGTTAGGACACCATTTTCAGCACCCGCCTGACCACCAGAAACTGGGGCATCGATAAAATGATTACCAACCTTAGTGCAAGCGTCCGCCAGTTCGACAGCCAAATCTGCGGAAGTCGTGGTGTGATCGACTAATACCGCGCCCGGTTTAAGGCCAACCAGAAGCCCTTCTTCGCCATAAACCACACTACGAACGTCATCATCATTGCCTACGCAAGTAAATACGATGTCACATCCTTCTGCCGCTTGTGCAGGTGTTTCGCAGGCAACACCGTTGTATTCTTCTGCCCACTGGTCAGCTTTTGCTTTTGTGCGGTTGTATACTTTGGTTTCGTAGCCAGCTTTACTTAAATAGCCTGCCATTGGGTATCCCATTACACCCAAACCAATAAATGCTACACGTTGTTTTTCCATTGCCTGCTTCCCTAATCAACTGAATTTAAATCTTTTGTAACATGCTACTAAAGAATTCTGCTTTTTACTCGTAATTTATCTCTGATTTTCACAAAGGAAACTGCATGCTTGAAGGACAGAATCAATGCTGTAAACACGCGACCAGTTTAAATTCGCGAGAAATAAAGTGTGACTTATGTCAGAATACCCCATCACTCAACAAACAGGCAAAGTAATGAATTATCACGCTGCTATTTTTGATATGGACGGTTTGCTTCTTGATACTGAGCGTGTCTGTATGCGCGTGTTCCAAGAAGCCTGCGAAGTACAACAACTTCCTTTTTACACGGAAGTATACCTGTCAATCATTGGGCGTAATGCCGCAGGTATTGAAGCCATTTTCCGCAAAGCTTATGGAAATGATCTGGACCGCCTGCATCAAGAATGGCGAACCCGTTACAACGCTGTAGTCAAGCACCAGGCGATTCCTGTAAAAGAGGGCGTCGTTGAACTGCTAGAATGGCTGAAAGAGCAGAGTTTACCTATCGCCGTTGCGACATCGACAGCTAAGGATGTCGCTAAGATCAAACTTGAACTGGCAGGGTTGAGCAAATATATCGACAACCTGACGACAGGTTGTGAAGTAAGCAATGGTAAACCTGACCCGGAAATCTACTTACTTGCTGCCAACAGACTGAATGTTGAACCGACTAAGTGCCTGGCTTTTGAAGATTCAAACAATGGTGTGCGTGCCGCTGTCGCTGCTAATATGTCGACTTATCAGATCCCAGATTTGGTAGAGCCATGTGACGAAGTACGCCAATTCGGTCATTCTATCGTCCCTTCGCTACACGATGTTCTGAAAGAATTGAAACAAACTCGATAACACACCTGCTCTTCACAATAAGCTCAGCCTAATGGTTGAGCTTTTTCATTTTTCGCTTAATACCAAATCGCCTGCTATTTTTTATCTGTCTCTTATTTTGTGCAGTTTCCACTCGCAATGCTTCATGTGATCAATCATAGAGATGAATGAGTATAAGTTTGCAACAAAGTGTCAACGTACCGCTCACAGCACAGTTTTACGATATTAACTCGTTGATAATGAGAACTATTGGTTCATATGAAACCAGTCAGCCAAAAATATAAAATGGAGAGTGTTATATGTCTTTACGTTTATTAGCAGCAACCTTTGCACTTGTTGGAGTAAGCTTTGGCGCACAAGCCAGTGCCGAGTGTGAAGTATCTCTGGATGCTAACGATATGATGCAGTTTTCTACCAAAACTCTGAGTGTTCCGGCAACGTGTAGCGAAGTAACGTTGACTCTGAACCACACTGGTAAAATGCCAGCGCAGTCAATGGGTCACAACGTTGTTATTGCAGATACAGCGAACATTCAAGCCGTCGGCACCGATGGTATGAACGCAGGTGCGGATAATAACTACGTGAAGCCTGATGACGAGCGTGTCTATGCTCACACCGACGTCGTTGGTGGCGGCGAAAGTACAAGTATCACTTTCAGCACAGAAAAAATGACCGCGGGCGGTGACTACTCTTTCTTCTGTTCATTCCCTGGCCACTGGGCAGTCATGCAAGGCAAGTTTGAATTCAAATAAAATCTTGTGACCTAGCGTGATGTAAAGATTTAAGGGAAGCTCAGGCTTCCCTTTTTAATCGAAACTCAATGTTAGTTCTCAGTTTAGCAGTCTAAGAACATGAAAAGTCATGCCTACAAACCTCTGATCGTGTTATTCGATTCCGTGCAGTTCCTTCCAGTTTCCCGGGTGTACAACATAACCAAATAACGCGTGTCCGCCATAAACTAACTCGGTACCTTCAGGAATCCAAAGCATTTGTCCGGGGCGAACAAAATGGGTTTCTCCATTTGCGGTCAGTTCAAAACACCCTTCTATGACGAAAACCACTTCATCATAAAGTACTGTCCACGCAACTTCTGCGCCTTCCCACTTAGCAAATCCAACACCAATATTTGGTGAAATTTCCGGGCTGAGCGCTCTTGCTACATAAGCCATGCCAGGAGTATCACCGCGCACGTTGAAGTCGAGTGTTTTGCTATCTACGAGTTTTACTTGCTTCATAATTCACTCCGGCTTTGCCACTTAGCTAATTGAATACGACTCCTCACTCCCATACCCAAAAACGGCTCTGGCGGATTCAGGCTAGGCATACCGGTTACTTGTTGAATGTCATCCAGAAGTTTGGAGGTCGCCCCTACTGCATAATCCGCAAGTAAAGTGCCGGAAACTGTTCCCCATGCGGCCCCAACGCCATTGTCACAAGCACTGGCATACACCCCTTTGTCGAGCTGACCAAAGAAATTGGTGAAATTTCGAGAGATGGCATAAACACCACCCCACGTGTGAGTAAAAGGTACATCGGCAAGTTCTGGATAACGGGCCAAAAACACTTGACGATGATCTTCTTGAATACTCTGCCTCATTTTGTCACTAACACTTGAGCCATACTTAGGTACGTGTTTGTAAGTATTACGAATCAGTATTCGGCGATCCGCTGTCATACGAAGCGTCGTCCCCGCATGGTCAGCCGGAGTCAGCCCCCAGTTTAGTTCACCACCATAACGCTGCATTTCGGCGTCCGTCAGAGGACGTGTCCAACTCGCGAACGTCATCACCGGAAGCAGTCGATTTTTCAGGTAGCCAAACTCTCGAGTAAAAATGCTGGTTCCTAGTAACAATTCTGGAGTGCGAACTGAACCTTTATCGCCATGCAACACCCAATTGTCATTCTCTTTACTCAGGCGGCGAATAGGAGAGTTTTCTAGCACTTCTACGTTATCAGGCAAGCTCTCACCCAAACCGTGAACTAGTGCTGCTGGCTGCATTAAATAACCACCTGGAGTGTAAATGGCTCGGCTGTAGTAATTTGTACCGAGTACTTTTGCAAGTTCTGCTCGATCCACGTGGAAATACGGTTCGCCCAAGTCTTTCATCAAGTGCTCAAAGTGATCGAGATAAGCCTCGCCCCTTTCTCCAACAGCGCCCTGATATTTACCTTTTGCGGACCACTGGCAATCAATATTGTATTTGCTGATCAAACAATCTAATTGACCGATCGCAGAACGGTTTAACGCCAGTAACTTCTGCTTATGAGCTGGGTCCGGATGCTCTAAAGAAAACTTATGCGGTAAGTCGATCACAAATCCAGAATTTCTCCCTGAGGCTCCCTGACCTATGCGCTGCGCATCAATCAAGAGAATTCGTGCATCAGGTTCATGCTCAGCTAAACGTCTCGCCATCGCAAGACCCGCAAACCCAGCGCCCAATACCACGTAATCTGCATTTATATTCCCTTGCAACGAAGGTTTTGCTGGCGTTTTTGGTAGCGCATGATACCAGCCACATGTTGCATCATCGTTTGGTAAATGAATCATTATCGGCCTCCGTTACGCCGCAGATTGTTTTAGTGATAATTGTTCGAGCCATGGAGAGCGCAGAGACTGGACTTTTCGGCCTAGTAGCGCAAATCCAATCATCGAACCTTCCACCGAGTACCATGCTGCTGTTAATTCCTCACCCTGCTTTTCTATGTGCCACTGTCCTTGTGCATTAGGTGAGACAGGGAAGATGGTCAACGGAAGAATCGGTGTTTTCACAATCACTGGTGTTGGCGTTAACGTAATAGGCGTTATTTCACCCAATAGGCTCTTCGCCAGAGACGGAATCATTTGGTTGATAGGCGCAATATACGGCTGCCAGCCTTGTTCGGTTTCAACACAGTCCCCTAACGAGTAAATGTTTTCATCACTTGTCTGGGCAAATTGGTTTACTTTAATGCCGCGGCCAATTTCCAGCCCTGCTTGCTCAGCCAGAGAAACATTAGGTTTAAGCCCCACAGCACTAAGGACCAAGTCCGCGGTGATCTTTTTCCCGCTCGTCAGGTGGAGTTCCGCGCTGGTGTCAGCCATTGGCTCAATTTTCGCAATGCTGTCTTGCAGTAACCACTGTACGCCACGTTCACTTAGGGCATTTTGTAGTGATTCGCCCAACGGCTGAGGGATCATGCGCTCCATTGGCCACTGCCCTAAACCAATGACGCTGACTTCAAAACCACTTTCAATCAGGTCGTTAGCAAACTCACAGCCAATTAAGCCATCACCCAGAATAGCGATGCGCTTTTTACCTTGAAGTTGAGATCTAAAACGACGGTAATCGACCAGATCATTGACGCTAACCACGTACGAACGGTCACCTTCAATAGGAATTTCAATAGGTGATGCTCCCGTCGCTAGCACCAGACGGCTATAACGGTACTGACCAATCGATGTGTGTAATGTTGAGTTAGCGCGATCAATATGCTCGACACGAGTATGTGGGTAAAGTCGGATATTTAAACGATTCTCCCACTCCAATGCACTTTCCGTTTGCAGTGCATCACCATTTTTGCCCATTGCCAGAGCATTCGAAAGCGCTGGTTTACTGTACAGAGCACCGTCATCACAGGTAAAGACGGTAATTGGAACATTGGCAGACTGGGCTCGAAGCGCCGAAGCCAACTGATAACCACTATGTCCACTGCCAATAATGACAATAGGATCCGTCGAAAAGACTGGCTGGCTCACTGAAGGAGGAAGTGGTTGATCCAATGGCGTTGAACCCGTACCCGATAAAACAGGCGCAACAGCCTCTTCGTCAATCACATCACCCGTGATTTCAATCATTTCGAAATCAGCCTTTCCAACCAAGCAATCTGGGCATAACCAATCATCCGGCACATCTTCCCATGCCGTTCCTGGTGCTATCCCATCAGCAGGCCAACCTTGGGCTTCATCGTAAATTAAGCCACAAATAATACAGAGCCACTTTTTCATCACTTTTTCTCCAACTACCTTGTTCCAATTTCCCGTGCCTGTTCACTACTTACTCATAGAAAAGTGAAAGTTTCATCGCACTCACACCATCTTGTGGTCTGAAATCCAAGAAGGTGTGAGGCGAAGAAATCTGTTACACGTCGGCTAAGCGTCGCTCTATTGCTGCAAACGAATAGCGATGTTGCGCGTATGGACATAGCTATAAATCGCTTCTTGCCCTTTTTCTCGTCCAAAACCGGACAGCCCGACACCGCCAAATGGGGTTTCTATGCCACCAGCAAACCACTCGTTAATAAACACTTGTCCGCCACGTAGCTGTTGAGCAACGCGCAAGGTTTGGTTCATGCTCTCACCAAATACGCCAGCAACTAAGCCAAACTCTGTACCATTGGCCATTGCCACAGCTTCTTGCTCGGTTTCAAATGGCATGACCACCAGTACAGGACCAAACACTTCTTCCTGCGCAATACGCATGTCTGGTGTGGCTTCAATGACTGTCGGCGCGACAAAGTAGCCAGACAAATCCGGTGCATAACCACCTGTAAGGATGTTCGCGCCATCTGCTCGTGCTTGCTCGATCATTTCCAGCACTCGTGCTTGCTGATCAGCAGAAACCAACGGTGTGATATCAGGCTGGCTTTCGCCTTGACCAATTGAAAGTCCTTCAGCCATTGATACCACTGCGGCTTTCACTTCTTCATAGCGGTCTTTGTGAACCAGCAATCGAGACATAGCCGAACAAACCTGACCGGCATTAAAGTAGATACCGACCTGAACGCTTTTCAGTAGTAAGTCCAGATTGA
The DNA here is from genome assembly GCF_035621455.1 of Vibrio natriegens NBRC 15636 = ATCC 14048 = DSM 759. Classification (NCBI taxonomy): domain Bacteria; kingdom Pseudomonadati; phylum Pseudomonadota; class Gammaproteobacteria; order Vibrionales; family Vibrionaceae; genus Vibrio; species Vibrio natriegens. The sequence continues at coordinate 1,194,562 of NZ_CP141823.1, read as the reverse complement.
CATCTTTCAGCGCGATAGCCGCAGATTTACCACCCAGTTCCATTACCGATGGCGTTGCTCTGTGCGCCGAATCTTTTAGAATTCGCTGGCCAGTTGGAACCGAACCAGTAAAGACGATTTGGTCGACCTCCTGGTGCTGCACTAAGTGACTACCAACCACTGAGCCTTTACCACAAAGCAAGTTGATGGTGCCTTTCGGAAAACCGGCTTTTTCGATGGCTTTAATCAATAAGGTCATTGCCAGTGGTGAAATCTCTGGCGATTTAATCACTACTGCGTTACCGGCAGCTAAAGCGGGCGCGAGCGAACGCGCACAAATGGATACCGGAAAATTCCAAGGAACTATCTGTACACTTACGCCAAACGGTACATATTGAGTGAAGTCGACGTAATCTTTCCCCAGTGGGATTGAAGTGCCTTCTAGTTTGTCCGCCATGCCTGCGTAGTATTCGAAGTAACGTGCCGATTCGATGAACTCATCTTTCGCATCTTGTAGTGATTTGCCATTTTCACGACATGCCACTAACCCGCCTTCATCGACCATTTCACGAATAGCCGCCGCCGCTTTTAGCATCCACTCAGTTCTTACTGCTGGACGAACATCCGAAAGGAGCCCTTGATTCACAACTCGACGAGCTGCTGCCATCGCACGATCAGCGTCAGCAATATTAGCTTCAGCTATCGTCGCGTACGGTTCCGCTGTACCTGGGTTCATAACCGTGAGGGTTTGCTCTGAGTCACACCACTCACCATCAATGTAATTTAGGTAATGAGTCATACTACTGCTCCATTGCCGACTTAACTTGTTTTGCTAACCATGTTTGGAAGAAGTGAGTTGGGACATCCATTTCTGGAGAAAACACACCGCCACCAAACCCAGGGGAGTGACGACCTTGCTGCATACCTTCAACAGCACCGATGTCCTCGCCGAATACCACACGCCAAGATTCAACCGTGGCAGTACGGCAAGCTGCAAGTTCGTCTTTGGTTGCTTCATCACCGACATAGAAAACACGCAGATGCTCAATGCTTCTACCAGCGCTGATTGGTTCAATCATCATCGCAAACGCGTGATCAGCCTGAATGCCTAACAACACGTTCGGGAATAGTGCAACGTATTCTGCATGGCGAAGTTTGTCTTCTGGCCAGCTAGGGAACTTAGGCAAATGCGTACCAGCGGTATCCGACAGGTTGTAAGCAAGGCTGCCTTGGCCTGCAAATCGCTCTTCAAACATGATGTTGTAGTGATCTTCCAGGCGCGAGTAGCTGTTCAAGCTCGGGTGAACCCAAGGCAAATGGTAGGCTTCACAGTAGTTTTCTACTGCCAGCTTCCAGTTACTGTTTACTTCGATCTCTAGATTGCCGCCCATGTTCACACGGCGCAAAAGGCCCATACCGTCTTCGCCTAAAAATGGCTTCCAACGTTCCTCTAGCGGTGCGATATGTTCTTCAAAACTTGGCGCATCACCTGAAAGGTTTACGAACACCATGTCCATCCAAATTGCTGAACGCAGTGGCTTCAACCCGTGCTTTTCGCACTTGAAGCGGTCATCTTTGTGCTGTGCGATACCGCCAATATGTGGCGTACCTTTTAGGTTACCGTCTAGATCGTAAGTCCATGAGTGGTAAGGACAACGAATCATGCCCTGCACTTCACCCGCTTCATGTACTAGCTTCATGCCACGGTGACTACACACATTATGAAAGACCTGAACTTCACCCTGACGATTTCTCATCATTAACAGCGGTAGGTTCATGAAGTCTATCGGCATCACGTAACCGTCTTTAAGAAGGTCAGAGGCAAAACCAATGCATACCCATGTGTTACCAAATACCTGATCACGTTCAAACGTAAAGTAGTCTTCATTTATGTAGGCATCGTTTGGCATCCCAGTCGCTTCACTGATTGGGTTAAGAACCTTATCGACGAGTTCAACAGGAATTAGGGTTTGGTTGACATTGCTCATATTCTTATCTCCGAAAGTCGAGTTGCATCCATTGCGGACAACATCGTGTTGTGTCAATGGAGCTGATTTTGATTAACAAACCAGCAACAAACAAACGACTTTTTTGGAGGGTATGGATGAGTTTTTATCATTCATGCATTGATCTGGGACAAGAATGCACCTTTAAAAATTGCACAAATATTAATGGCATGACTAAAAATCATTAATTGATGAGTATTAATCAGTTGAAACAACGCATAGCTCTCTCTAATCTCCCAGAAAAATTAACAATAAAACAACAAACGATAACGCTGCATACAAAAAACACTGTGAGGGACGCCTATGAGAGCAACAACAGGGATACTAAAAGGACTCAATCCGACTGTGACGATCGCATCTAAGATCATCGTCATCGGTTTTGTACTTTTCTGCGCCATTCTAGCTAACCAAGCGGGTCAATATTTCGAATCTATTTCCGGTATTCTGTTGCAGAATATGAAATGGTTTTATATCGGACTCGTTTCTTTAGTCGTCGGTTTTCTGCTCTATTTAATGATTAGCCGCTATGGGCATATTCGATTAGGTAAGGACGACGAAAAGCCCGAGTTCAGTTACCTGTCATGGGTATCCATGCTGTTTTCTGGCGGTATGGGGATTGGTTTGATCTTCTGGTCAGTCGCTGAGCCAATGTGGCACTACGCGGACAACCCTTTCACGCAGGGTTTAACCAATGAGGCTGCCACGACATCGATGAAACTGACGTTCTTCCATTGGGGACTACACCCTTGGTCAGTTTTTATTATTGTTGCGCTTGCTCTGGCCTACTTTTCCTACCGTAAAGATCTGCCGTTTACCTTACGATCTATTCTGTATCCCCTTATTGGCAACCGTATTTATGGTCCAATCGGCCACACTGTCGATATTCTTACTGTCGCAGTCACGGCCTTTGGTATCTCCCAAACCCTTGGTATGGGCGTGATTCAAATCAACTCAGGGCTAAATCAAACATTTGGTTTAGATATCGGGTTAGGCACACAACTGATCATTATCGTTTCTCTATGTACCTGTGCGGTTGCCTCAGTTCTGTCTGGCGTCGGTAAAGGGATTCGTCGTCTTTCTGAATGGAATATGTTGCTCTCTTTGCTGTTGGTACTTGTTGTGCTTTACATTGGTCCAACACGCTACATTCTGAACACACTTTTAGAGAGCACCGGTCTTTACGTGCAAAATATTGTTGGCATGAGCTTATGGAGTGACGCCCAAAATGACTCAGGTTGGCAAAACTGGTGGACAGCATACTACTGGCCATGGTGGATGACTTGGGCGCCATTTGTTGGCATGTTCATCGCGCGAATTTCTAAAGGAAGAACGATCCGTGAACTGATAGGTGGTGCTTTAATCGTACCAACACTAATCACTTTCTTATGGATCTCAGTTTTCGGTGGTGCCGCACTGAAAGTTGAGCAAGATGCTCGCGTAGCGTATGAAACTCAAGTGGTTGCAGCTCAAGAAGCTGGCCAAATGCCACCAGCAACATTTACGGGCGGAGTCATTCTCGAAGCAACGAAAGCGGATACCACTCGCGCATTATTTACGTTGTTCGATAACCTAGACACCGGTCTGTTTGGCAAAATACTGAGTGTATTAGCGTGTTTGCTGCTGGGTACCTACTTCATTACCTCCGCTGACTCAGGAACTTTGGTTCTTTGTACCTTAGATGCGGCAGGTGACAGTGAACCTCCTAAATCCATTCGTGTACTTTGGGGAATAATGATCGCCGCGATAGCTGGTGTACTGCTGTACGCAGGAGGACTGAAAGCAATGCAAACTGCGTCAATCATTGCAGGCTTTCCAATTGCAATATTTATTGCGGTAATGAGTTTGACGCTATTTCATAGTATTCGACGTGAGCCGAAACCTTGGGCGATGTTGCCAGAACACGTCCACCCGGAAGAGACCAAGCTTGATGGCCCAGTAGAGCCACTTGTAGAAAGTAAGGCGGCGATTCAGCAAACCATAACCACTGATTCAACAGCTGCTAAAAATCCAACGCTTGATCAGAAACCAGCGTTAACGTAGCAAAGTCGGTTTAATGATAACCACCTACTGAAGTAGGTGGTTTAGGGCTGAAAACAAAAAGGGGGAGTTATGCTCCCACTTTTTATATCTACTACTTTTTGTCTCTAAGAATTGGACGATTCGACTGTTTCTGCTAATCCGCGATCACCGACTTCATCCGGTAATTGCTGTAATAACCAACCGCGAAAGCGTTTCACACTCGCTGGGATTAAGCCTCTGTCTTTAGGCTCCAACATACAGAAATTCGATGGTGTTGCCAGAACATGCTCGACAGGCCTTACCAACGCGCCGCTTTGCAAATAGTCATCAACTAATGAGCCCCAAGCTAAGGCAATACCCTGACCATTAATGGCTGCTTGCAACAACATAGGGTAGTTATTAATGTTCATTCGGTTACGAGGCACAATATTCGGTAAATTTACGCCTGCAAACCACTCCTCCCAATTGACCCAGTCCCTTTGCGACTCTTCGAGATAAAGAAGCGTTTTATTAAAAACCTCTTCAGCCTCAGTCGGTTGACCAATCTTTTCTAAATACAGTGGGCTGCAAACCGGAAAAACTTCTTCAGAGAAAAGTGTCGTCACTTCCATTTCGGCGGGTGGTGTTTTGCAGTAAAACAGTGCGATATCGCAATCTAGGCGTCTTAAATCCAGTACGTTATCAGACGCCAGAATTCGTATATCGATATCATCATGCTCATTTTGAAACTCCGCCACTTTTGGCAATAGCCACAGAGCAGCCATTGCATTGGTCGTAGCGACGGTAATTTTCTGCTCCCCTTGCCACTTTTTCACTTCTCCGGTGATTTGCGCGATATCGAGTAGAGACTGACTGATCGATTGATAATATTGCAGACCTGTCGGCGTTAGGTTGATGCTGCGATTGGCACGGGTAAACATCGCTTTACCTAAATACTCTTCTAATTGTCTAATTTGACGGCTGATTGCGCCTTGAGTCACATTGAGCTCTTCAGCTGCGAGCGTAAAGCTCAAATGTCGAGCCGACGCTTCAAACGCCACTAGGCTGTTTAAAGGTGGGAGGGGTTTGATTTTCATGTTTCTTCCAGTATGGCAGCATTGTAATTATTGTTATTCCCGGCAATCTTCTGTTGCACGTGGATAACCGCCATTGTGGACAACCATCGTCAAACGACAATTTATAAATAATAAAAAATAGAGATGAATCATAAATTGCTCCACCTCAGCGGGATATATAGTGTGCCACTGCATGTTTGTTGGAATAAAAAAGGGAAGCCTGCGCTTCCCCTTTTAACCCGAGATTGATGTGATTCCAGATCAACCAATATTACTCTGTCAGAAAGCCACCGGTCTGGTGTTTCCACAACTGAGCATAAACTCCGTTAAGTTGCAGAAGCTCCTGATGCGAGCCTTGTTCGATAACCTGACCATCATCCATCACGATTAAACGGTCCATCGCAGCGATCGTCGATAAGCGGTGAGCAATAGCAATCACCGTCTTCCCTTCCATCAATACTTCAAGGTTTTCTTGAATCGCAGACTCCACTTCAGAATCCAGTGCAGACGTTGCTTCATCCATAATGAGAATCGGCGCATTTTTAAGAAGTACACGCGCGATAGCGACACGTTGACGCTGGCCGCCAGACAGTTTTACGCCACGCTCACCGACTTCAACATCGTAGCCAACATTACCTTGCTCATCTTTCAGAGTCTGGATAAATTCGTGCGCATGTGCCTTCTCAGCCGCAGCTATCACGGATTCCATAGAGGCTGCTGGATCACCATATAGAATGTTTTCTTTGATTGAGCGGTGCAGCAAAGATGTATCCTGAGTGATCATTCCAATGTGCTGACGCAAAGACTCTTGCTCTACCTGTGAGATGTCCTGTCCATCAATGCAGATTTTGCCAGAATTCACATCGTAAAAACGCAATAGCAAGTTCACCAATGTTGACTTACCCGCACCAGAACGCCCAACAATGCCGACTTTCTCGCCCGGTTTAATCGTCAGGTTCAGATTGTCAAATACGGCTTTTTCTTCGCTGTAGTTGAAACCAACGTGATCGAAGCAGATTTCACCTTGTCGAATTTGCAACGGCTTTGCATTCGGTACGTCTTTCACTTCAACGTCGTTCGAAATAGTGCTGATACCATCTACAACAGTACCAATATTTTCAAACAGTGTACTGACTTCCCACATGATCCATTTCGACATACCCTGTACACGCAGCGCAATGCTGATACCGATAGCAATCGCACCAATCGTAACTGCCGCATCCAGCCATAAATAAACGGAAATCACGCCAATAGACAACAGCAGTAAGTAGTTGATCGCATCGACACTAAACAGCAAGCAAGTCACCATTCGCATCTGACGGTATACCGTAACCAAGAACTGCTTCATGCTGCTTTCTGCATACTCAAGTTCGCGCTGAGAATGGGCAAACAACTTAACCGTAGAGATGTTGGTGTAAGAGTCGACAATACGTCCTGTCATCACAGAGCGCGCATCCGCCTGCTCAGTCGCCACGCGCTTCATTTTCGGAATGAAGTAGAGCTGGATCAGTACATACAATGCAAGCCAGATAACGATAGGTAGCATAAGTAAACCGTCTGCCTCACCCATCATCCATATCATCGACACAAAATAAACGCTGATGTAGACCAGTACATCCAGCAGCTTCATCACCGTTTCTCGAACTGCCAACGCACTTTGCATCACTTTTGTTGCAACACGGCCTGCAAAATCTCGCTGGAAGAAACCAACTGCTTGCTTAAGTAAATAACGGTGAATCAGCCAGCGAATCGACATTGGGTAGTTACCCAGCAGTGTTTGGTGCATCACCATCGAATGTACAAAGCCTAATGCCGGCATGACGACGACAACCAGGAAAAGCATCATCAACATCTGATCGCCCTGATCTTGCCAGAAAGTAGCACGATCCTGGTTAGACAATATATCGACTAGCTCACCCATGTAGCGCAACAGGGTGACTTCAGTGATCGCAATCAGCGCACTGAACACCGCCATGATAATAAGCGGCACTTCAAATCCACGCGTATAGAAACGACAAAAGCCAAACAAGGTCTTGGGTGGCTTTTCGGTTTCATGCAGGGGAAACGGTTGGGTTAGTTTTTCAAACCAATTAAACATAACAACTACTTTGGTTAGATCGATCAAATTTGCAGACGTTTTACTATCTTTTGATGCAAAAGTCAGTAAAATACGCAAACAATGGTTTAAATGATAATAATTACAATTAAGCTTTTTGTTTAAAATAATTGTCGGGAATGTATTAATGACAAATCATAACTCTCTCACCATCGCTGTTCGTAAAGCGTTGGTTTGTGCTATCGCGCCCGCTGCAGTGGTTTCGTTTATGGCACACGCACAAGATGATTCAACTGAGATGGAAACCATCACAGTCACCGCACAAGCACTTAAAGTCGAAACGCTAGCCAAAGAAACACCACGCAGCGTTTCCATTATCTCTGAAGATGAATTGCGCGTTCGCGCACCACAAAAGCTAGATGAAGCGTTACGCTACACATCAGGTGTCACATCTCAACCTTATGGCGCTGATAACGACACAGATTGGTTTAAAGTACGTGGCTTCGATGCCGCTACTTATTTGAACGGCAACCGTTTGTTCCGTGACGGCTACTACACCTGGCTCGTTGAACCATACGGTTTGGAAAGTGTTGAGGTCGTAAAAGGCCCATCAGCCATACTATTCGGTGAATCGGCACCAGGTGGCGTAGTAAACGCCGTTCAGAAAAAGCCAACGTTCACACCACAAGGTGAAGTAAAGGTTGAAGTCGGCAATAACAACCATCAGTCAATAGGCTTTGACATCGCTGACGAAGCTAATGATTCAGGTACGATGCGTTACCGCTTGGTTGGCTTGATGACCAGTCAGGATGGTGAACTGGACGATACAGAAAATGAACGTTTCTACATCGCTCCGAGCCTGGAAATCGATGTTTCAGATCGTACCATGCTGACCCTGATGGCGACCTATCTAAAGGATGATGGTGTGCCAACTAACCCATTCTTCCCAGCTGCAGGTACGCTCGTCGACTCGGAATACGGCAAGATTGATCCATCAACTAACTTAGGTGAGCCAGATTACGACAAGTATGAACGTACTCAAATCTCACTTGGTTACTTGCTTGAACATGATATAAACGACACTTGGACATTCTCACAGAACGCAAACTACGGTTCTAACGAGCTCTTTCTGCGTAGCGTTTACAGCATGCCATCTCCAGGCTGGGATTTAAACGACGACTCGCTTTACTATCGTGGAATTGTATTCCGTGACGGCAAAAACCAAAGTTTCACCTTCGACAACAATGCGGTTGGTAACTGGATGACGGACAATGCCGAGCACACGGTGTTGGTCGGTGTTGATCTGCAATATCACAACACGAAGGGTGACGAACAAGACAACTATTCATTTGGTACCGTAAACCCATTTAATCCAAGCTACGGAAACTACACACCACTGGACTCCGCGGACAACATTAAACGCGAGATCGACAAGTATCAGGCCAGTGTGTACTCGCAATACCAACTTAAATTCCACGAACAATGGATTGGTAATGTTGGCGCCCGTTACGATTGGGTGAAAACAGAAAACAGTGGTAAAGGTGCAAGCGTCGATCAGAGTGAGTCTCGCGATGATGGCGAACTGTCTCTGAGCGCAGGCCTAATGTACCTTGCGGAAAACGGCCTTTCTCCATACGCCAACTACTCTCAATCGTTTGAAGTGATCAGCACCATCGACACAGCAACCGGTAAGCTCTACAAACCACTTGAGGGTGAGCAAGTTGAAGTGGGTGTGAAATATGAACCAAGCTTTATGGATGGCTTCGTTAACATCGCATGGTTCGATATCACGCAGAAAAATGCACTGGTAACTAACCCATCAACTTGGGTGGCAACTCAGACTGGTGAAGTGACATCAACTGGTGTCGAAGTTGAAGGTACTGCTCAGTTAACTGACGACGTTAAATTACTGGCTAGCTACACCTACACTAAAGCAGAAACTGACGAGACTTACGGCAAGGGCACGCAACAAGCGGGGCTTATTCCTAAGCATCAGGCGTCTGCGTGGGTAGATTACAGCGCATACCGCCTAATTCCTGGCCTGAACGTTGGAACAGGTGTTCGTTACGTGGGTGAATCTAAAGACAACCCGGCGAGCTCGGATCTAACGGTTCCATCTGTGACACTTTGGGACGCATCTGTGACTTATGACATTTCTTCACAATGGCAGGCACAGCTTAATGTGAACAACATTCTGGACAAAGAGTTTATCTCTGGCTGCGATTACTACTGTTACTTCGGTCAGTCTCGCTCTGTGATGCTAAACGCTAACTACCGCTGGTAATTGTTCTTCCAACTCCCCTCTTATGAGGGGAGTATCATCTTGAGACCTATCCATGTTTCAACTATCTAATATTCAGATCGTTCGAGGTGGACGTCAAATCCTCGGTATCGATCAACTCAATATCCCAACCAATGAACTCACCGTGGTGCTAGGGCATAACGGCTCAGGAAAATCGACCCTGGTTAACTTGCTTTCCGGGCAAATGTCACCAGACAAAGGCTCTGTTGAGCTCAACGGTCAAAACCTCTCCTCTCTCAAAACCAAAGAACTGGCAAAACAAATCGCCTACTTACCGCAAAAACTTCCGGCTTCGGCAGGGTTAACGGTAGAAGAATTGGTTCGTTTGGGACGTTTTCCATGGCGCGGGGCGCTCGGTCGCTGGAACGCGGAAGATAAACAGATCATCTCTGAAGCGATGCAGCGTACAGGGGTCACGCCGTTCGCTCAGGCTCTGGCAGATGATTTATCCGGTGGTGAGCGTCAACGCGCTTGGGTATCCATGTTGCTTGCTCAGCAATCACCGATTTTGATTCTCGATGAACCGACTTCTGCGCTAGATGTGCACCATCAGTTTCAGTTGATGGCATTACTGTCAGAGTTAAATAAGACGGAGAATGTCGGGATCATTGTTATTTTGCATGACTTGAACCTGGCGCTTCGCTACGCCACTCACATCGTTGCTCTGAAAAAAGGGCAAATCGCTTTTGAAGGTAAAGCAGACATGCTTCTCGACGAAGCACGTTTGTCGGAACTCTATGAGTCACCAATCACACTGATCGATCATCCGACTCCGGCAGACACCCTTGCCAGCCGTAAGGTAGCCGTTGTATGCGCTTAGTCAGACGTTTACTTCAGCGCCTTGCTGCCATTGCCATTATTGTCGGGGGAATGCTTTCTCAAGCTCATGCTGCCATTACCATTAGTGACGATTATGGCTGTCACTCTTTTGCGCAAACACCGCAACGGGTGGTCGCATTAAACTGGGATATACTCGAGCAGGTTCTTGCGTTAGACGTAGAGCCGATAGCTGCACCGAACTTATCGGGCTATCGTCAGTGGGTAGTCAATCCCTATGCGCCAGAAACCATTGAAGATATTGGCACTCGCGCTGAACCGAATTTAGAAAAAATCGCCAGCTTGAACCCTGATGTCATTTTGGCTGCGTCACCACAGCAGGATCTCATTCCATTATTGTCTCAAATAGCGCCTGTGATTTATCTACCAAACTTTTCAGAAAACGAAGCGGCCGCTGAAACGGCAATCCGTCATTTTCGTACGTTGGGAAAACTGTTGGATAAGCAAGATCTTGTCGAAGAAAAACTAACCGCTTTAGATCAATCGTTTGAACAAATGCGTTTACGTCTCCACCAGCATTATCCCGATCCGCTTGAAGTACTCGTCATGCGCTTTTCCACTCCGAATACGGTGTTTCTGTCTACGGAAAACTCAACCACAGATTACGTGGTTAAACACCTGGGCTTAAACAACCCGATACATGAGTCACCTAAAGCTTGGGGCGTGAAACAAGATCGCATTAATCGTCTGCAGAATCTTGAAGACAGCTACATCTTATATGTGCAGCCGTTTCCACAAGAAGACAAGTTAAAGGACTCCCCCCTTTGGCAAGCCATGCCTTTTGTGAAAAAGCACAGAGTTAATTCAGTCAGAGCCGTTTGGGCATATGGTGGGGCAATGTCTTTACAATACATGGCTGAAGCCATCACTGATAGTTTAATTGAGTTGGCACCAGAACAATGAGAATAAAACATTACATCGGTTACTTAGCACTGATTCTGTTGCTCAGTATTTTTAGCCTGCAATTAGACACAAGCTTGTCATTAGGCGCGCAGTGGGGGCTACTGATTCAAGCAGATCTCGCCAGTGAGTTTCGTGACGTTTTCTTTCTTCAGTCTCAACTGCCGAGGCTATGTATCACCCTACTCGTCGGTGCAATGCTTGGACTAACCGGCAGTTTGATGCAACAGCTAACGCAGAACCACTTAACCTCTCCTTTGACACTAGGCACCTCCTCTGGTGCCTGGCTAGCATTGGTCGTGGTGAATATCTGGTTTGTAGATTGGGTGGCAGATTACTCCGCTTTAGCCGCAATGACAGGTGCACTTATCGCGTTTGGATTGATCATTTCTATCGCGGGTATTCGAAATATGACCGGCTTACCTCTCGTGGTATCAGGCATGGTCATTAACATACTGCTTGGATCCGTTGCGACCGCGATTATCATCCTAAATGCTCAGTTCGCGCAGAATATCTTCATGTGGGGTGCAGGGGATCTCTCTCAATACAGTTGGGAATGGTTTGAGTGGTTGCTACCACGTTCTGCAATCGCATTCATTATTGTTCTGATTGCACCGCGAATATTAACACTCTTAAAACTCGGCCAGGAAGGTGCTGCCGCACGAGGGCTAGCCGTACTCCCAGCATTTGGCGCTTTAATGGTCATGGGAATCTGGCTCGTATCAGTGTCCATTACCGCTGTCGGCATCATCAGCTTTATTGGTTTACTGACCCCGAATATTGCTCGTGCGATGGGCGCAAGAACGCCTCGTGACGAACTGATAAGTAGCCTGTTATTGGGTGCAACGCTGTTACTTGTTACCGATTCACTCGCCATCTCATTAAGCTTATGGCTGGAAGAAACAATTCCGAGTGGCGTTGCAGCTGCCGCAATCGGAGCACCTGCTTTAATTTGGTTTACTCGTAAAAAGCTCACCGCAACGGATCAGCTCAACCTTTCGATGAGTCAGGGCAAAGCGCAGCTATCAAAAGTCACGGTCGCGAGCTTAATCATCATGAGCTTTGCTGGAATGCTGGTCTACTCACTGATTACTCATGGAGCGAATGGTATTCAAGTTGCACTACCAGGAGAGTTTCAATGGCAACTGCGCTGGCCTCGCATGATTACTGCGCTCGCTGTCGGCATCGCGCTCTCGGTTGCGGGAATCATTTTACAGCGTATTGTCTATAACCCGTTAGCCAGCCCAGATATTCTCGGTGTTTCTTCTGGTGCGACATTTGCGATCATAATTACTGGCGTGATGTCCGGATCATTGCTTGCGTCATTCAATTGGGGCGTGGCTTTTTTAGGTAGTTTGACGGTCTTGCTGTTGTTGCTTCTAATTGGTAAAAGAAGCCAGTTTAACCCTTCGAACTTCGTATTGTCGGGTATTGCGCTTTCTGCTCTGCTAGAAGCATTAGTTCAATTTGCTTTGGCTCAAGGCTCTGGTGAAAGCTATAAGATCCTGCTGTGGTTAACAGGTTCGATTTATCGTGTTACCTCCCAGACGGCGGTCATGTTGACCATCGCGGTCATGATCCTTTTCGTCGGTGTATTCGCAATTTCACGCTGGTTAACACTCATTTCTATTGGCCGCGCCTTTTCTAATGCTAGAGGACTTAACCCTTCAGTTGCCAATACGATAATGCTGACCATTGTGGCCCTACTTTGCGCATTTTCAACGGCTACAGTCGGCCCCGTTTCTTTTGTTGGTCTGGTCGCTCCTCACATGGCGATGATGCTGGGCGCCAGAAAGGTAAAAGAGCAATTGCTGGTCGGAAGTTTAATTGGTGCGACACTAATGCTTTGGGCTGATTGGCTGGGCCAGATAGCCATCTATCCTAGCCAAGTCGCCGCCGGCACTTTAGTCGCAATTATAGGTAGTACTTACTTCTTATTCCTGATGCTTAAAAGTAAGTTCAACTAAATAAACAAAACCCGCTATCAAAGTAGCGGGTTTTGTTTTCGTTTTTATTGGTAAACAGCGCTTAAAAAGCTATTGAGTTTCTACCGGGAAGCGTTGTTCATAAAGGTCCATAAAGTCCTGACGAATCAAATGTTCCAAGTGATTCGCTTTATCCGTTGGACAAAAAATCATGACGTGAACAATCTGCTCACCAGTCGCATTGCTAGAAATATGAATATGCGGCTCTGCACCCGGCAGGTCGACACCCGCGTGTTTTTCAATCATCGCGTTATAACGATGTGCAACGTCGCTGAAGTAACTGCAATGTTCGTCAATTTTCTCTGTTAATGGCGTTAAAAGTGGATATAAGTTAACAAAGTCCCTCACAACAACCGAGAAATTATGATAAACGTACCGCTTCATAAAATTCAGGTTCTTTACCGGATAAGTAAAAAACATACTGTTTGGCAAAGTCGCCGTTTTCCCGGTGTAATGATACTGACCATGATGAAGGTCGATCTCTTGGATCACGGTTGCCATCATATTGTGGTCAATCACTTCACCACATAATTTACCGACTTCTATCCAATCCCCCACGCGAAAGGAGCGTGAGCTGGCACGCTGAATAGACCCCGTAAAACAAAGAATGATCTCCTTTGAAGCCACGACTATCGCCACCGCAATCGCAGTCACACTTAATGCAAACTCACTGATTTCGGACTGCCAAAGAACGAACAGAACCAACAGCGTGATGGTAAAGGTGCCATTTTTCGTTCTCGACATCCAACTGCGCTGCTTCTCAGAAAGGAGCGTGTGATCACCACGAATCATAGAGAGAATGGTCCGACGCGTTAACCACGCGGCAATAAGAATTAATGTGGTAAACAGCATTTTATGGGCCAGTAGAAAACTGACGACCAACTGCACTTTTTCCATTCTCAACTTCCTGCTATTGAACTACTGATAAATATTTCTCGGAGCAGGCAACAATAGCAAAAAAATCTACAACTTGTCCGACTCAGCCTCTCTAAATGATACAAAAACAGCAAGGATTCGGAACAGACTGGCCGAATACTAACCAGTTTGAAGTCAAAACGTCTTTTGCGGTACTTAATCTTCTCGAAAAGCTCTATTCATACTATCGGTGATAGGTTTAACGAGATAACTCAGCGGTGTGCGCGGCTCAGAGAGAATAAGAACTTCTGCATTCATCCCCGAGGTTAAGTGGTATTTTGCGACGTCATCTTGAGAAACAGCAATTCTGGCCAGATAGAAATCTTCGCGATCTTGCTGTGTGAGCTTGTCGGCAGAGATGGTCAGAACCGTTCCGTCCAGAGGTGCTAAGTTTCTCGCATTTAATGCAGTCACTCTGATACGAGCTTGCTGGCCTGGGTTCACTAAATCGATATCCTGCGGATTCACTCTCGCTTCTACCAGTAATTGGTCATTTTGAGGTACCAGTTCTAGCAGCGTTTCTCCCGAACCGATAACCCCCCTTTCGGTAAATACCTGCATATTGACCACACGACCTGAGATTGGTGCATTGATAGACGTTCTGGTTACCACGTCCTGTGCAGAGCGGTACTCTTCTCGAATGCTGACAATTTCTTTCTGGGTGTCTCTTAACTCTTCAACGACTTCATTCAGCCGTTCCAATTTTAACTCTTCAACCTGAGATTGGTTTTCTTCTAGCCGTTTATTCACCGTAAGAGATTGTCGGTCCAATTGACTAAGCGTACTTCTCACTTCGGCCGCGAGACGCTTTAGCTGGAGCAAAGTTGACTTGCCGGAGAAGCCTTTCTGTACCAAGGCTTGATTACTCTCAATCTCTTCCTCAATAAAGTTTAATCTTTCTCTTTCAATCACTTTAGTTTGCTGAAGGTTTTTCAGTTCTAAATTTGCACCGGAAATACTTTGTTCAATGATCCCTAGCTGACTTTGAAAGTAACGCTGTCTGGCTTCAAATATTTTACTTTGCACCAGCTGTGCTTCTCGCACGATTTCAACGCGAGGTAGATTGTTGAGATCGTCCGACCATACAATTGAAGGCAGTTCATCCAACTCTGCGCTCAGACGATTCTCTTTAGCGAGTGTGTGAATAAACTGTCCGCTCAATGAATCTAATCTCGCCATTGCCTGATGTTTGGACAGTTGAATCAGTGGCTGACCCTTTTGAACCAAATCGCCTTCCTGAACAAACAGCTTTTCGATGATCCCGCCCTCTAAATGTTGGATGGCTTGTCGATTACTCAGCACCGAAAAATCCCCATAGGCGATGGCTGCACTTTCCAGTTTTGCTGTTGCTGCCCAAAAACCGACACCGCCTAAAAAAACGCAAGTGGCAATAACGGCCAGCAGAATAGGTTTTTTGAAACTCAGTTGGAGATCG
The DNA here is from genome assembly GCF_035621455.1 of Vibrio natriegens NBRC 15636 = ATCC 14048 = DSM 759. NCBI lineage: Bacteria > Pseudomonadati > Pseudomonadota > Gammaproteobacteria > Vibrionales > Vibrionaceae > Vibrio > Vibrio natriegens. Next base: position 1,179,073 of record NZ_CP141823.1, on the reverse strand, counting down.
GGAGAAAAGCGATAAACACTGTCAGTGGATGGTTTATTGACTGTTGGCAGTAGATTGCTCATTTGTCACCCTCGGTATATCCGTTTTGTCTTTACCCATTAAGCGTTTCAGTACTTCATCCCGAGCGCCGTATAACTTCACTCTCCCATCCGACAAATAAAGTAGCCGATCCATCTGCCTTAGCGTACTCGCATTATGAGCGATCACGATAATGCTCGTTCCTTGCTGTTTTAGATGTGCTATCAGGCGTTGAAATGCGGCCTCGCCTTCTCCATCTAGGTTCGCATTAGCTTCATCAAATACGACAATAGAAGGCTCACCATATATGGCCCGTGCAAGCGCTATTCTTTGACGTTCACCTCCAGATAAACCACGGCCACGCTCTCCGATAACAAAGTCATAGCCTTTGTTCTTTTTGAGGATCAACTCATGGCATCCGGCGAGCTGTGCTGCGCGAATCACTTTGGCTGGGTCTTCATCTTTAAAACGTGCGATATTCTCCCTGATGGTCCCGGGGAATAACTCAACTTCTTGCGCCAGGTATCCGAAATGAGCACCGCGATCTTCCGCCGCCCAAGTGGATACCTCCATACCATCTAACGTTACCTTGCCTGCAGAAGGTTTGATGTTTCCGAGCATCAACCGCGCTAACGTCGACTTACCCGTTCCGGAAGGACCAATCAAGCCAACCGAAACACCTGCGGGAATAGACAATGAAACCGCCGAAAGTACTGGTTCCGTTGCGCCAAAGTGCCGGTAAGTTAGCCCGATGAGTTCATAGTTGCCTTGTGGTTTAGGCAATGGCATATCAGACTCATCGAGCTTGATGACAGCATCGATATCCTTTAAACGTTGATAGGAGTTTCTGGCAGACATCGCGCCCCGCCACGTGCCAATCGCTTGTTCCATCGGCGCTAACGCTCGGCTCATCAGAATAGAGCTGGCGATCATTGCTCCGGCGGTAATTTCATGTTGAATCACCAACCATGCTCCACCACCAAGTAGCGAAACTTGTAATGTGCTACGCACGAATTTGGACAAGTTACTTATATAAATGGTTTTTCCTGCCACGTTCTCTTCTAACGAGTTGACCTGAGTCATACGTGATTGCCATTTTTCTAAAAACGCATTCATCATGCCCATCGCAAGGATCGAGTTAGAGTTTTGTGTTGCCAGTTCGGCATCATTGATTTGGGAGAGCGCTTTCACTTCACTTTCTTGAATTACTTTTCTGGCTAAAACTTCATTGAGAATACCCAGCCCCAAAAGCACAATCGATCCGACTAATGCGATGTGACCCAACAAAGGGTGTAACAGATAAACAAATAAGATAAAGAGTGGCGTCCAAGGGGCATCCAACAGAGGATAAGGCGCTTGACTGCTTAAAAAGCCTTTAATGTTTTGAATATCTCTGAGTACTTGAGAAGTAAAACTTGTGCCAGTATGAGACTGATATTGGATACTGCGCTTGAGCATAAACACAGACAGTTTGGTATCCATCCAGTAACCAAAAGATTTGCTTACTTGTGCTCGGGCAATATCAACAATAGACATCGTAAAAAGTGCAGCAACCACAATGACGGTGAGCAAAACGAGTGTATCTATTGAGTATGATGAGAGGACACGGTTATACACTTGCAGCATGTACAAGGGTATAGAAAGAATGAGTAAGTTGATGAAGAGGCTAAACCCAACCAACAAGCCTATAAGCGCGAATAGCTTTTGTCGCACCTCTTTGAAAACCGTTTTCTGCACGTTAACTTCCGTTTAATCAAAAACGCAGGCACTAGACGACATCGCCTAGCACCTGGCTTGACTACCTATTTAGTGTTTAGATAATAAATAAATCTGCACCATAAGTAGTGATGTCTGTTTCAGTAACACCAATAAGCTTAACGGTTAAATCAGCACCATCGGTAAAGACAGCATTACCTGCCGCATCGTAACTAAAGGTCAAATCAGCGAAATCGGTCACTGTAGAGCTATTAATACGAATCATATCTTCACCGATAGTAAAGTCGGCAATTTTTGCCTCGCCGTGACCATCAAACTTATCGGTAAATAGAAATAAGTCACTGCCTTCACCACCAACCATGAAGTTGTCACCAGAGCCAGCAACTAGTATGTCATTACCAATACTGCCATTTAACGTGTTATTGCCCTGCAGCCCGAGGAGGATATCATCCCCAAAGCCACCGCCGAGATAGTCATCACCGGTACCCGCTTTAAGAACATCATTACCAGCGCCGCCGATTAGGCGATCATTACCAGCACCACCGATTATGAAGTCGCTACCGCCACCGCCAACAATAAAGTCATCGCCACCGTATCCAATGAACACATCATAAGTGCCATCAAAATCGGAGAGCTCATCTGCCCCTGGTGTACCATTATAAATAGTCATTTTTCTCACTCCCTTTGCTTTGGCTAAACAATTGAGCACATCAATTAATTATCTCTATTGTTTTCGGCCTGATTAGATTATTTCCAGACACCGAAAGTCTAGTAGGCATGCATGTGTTTAAGAGTTTGAATAAGGAGTGATATTAAAATCTAATACTAATTTAATAAAATATCAGATGCAGTCACCTAATTAGTATGAGAAAAAACTAATATTGAATCAGATTACAATTCAATATTACTATAGATTCCTTTTAGCCCAGCTTGTCGCTTGAGTTCTATTCTTTACATCTAACTTTCTAAAAATATTATATAAATGAGATTTAATGGTATGTTCGCTGATAAATAATGAATCAGCGATTTCCATGTTTGAGCCACCGTCTTTTAACATTTTCAAAACTTGTATCTCGCGTCTAGTGAGTTCAACCTCTATTGCAGGTTCCACAAAAGGCATGATTTCTTTTTCTTTGTAGTAACTCACCATCTGCTCTAGCAGCCTACGAGGTAACCAGTTATCTCCATTCATAATGGCAATAAGGCCATCGCACACCTTCTCCATCGAATCTCTGGGTCCAAATATACCTTTTACCGCGGGCCAAGCCGCTAATTCTTCGATATTGAGCTCATGTCCTTGGTTGATCATTATTGTACCTAGCACTTTATTACTACTCTTTAAGTAATCTAAAGTTTCGGAGTTCATATCCACCGAAAAATCCACCAATAAAAAATACCGAGTTGGAATGCATTCATGATAACTTGGGTTTCTAGAGTCTAAGATCGTTATTTTTGTTTCGGTGTTTGTAGAAAGCATTTCCTTAAAGTTTTCACTTTGTAAGCTTTGCTGCGTGATCATTAGGACTTCTGGCTTTTCCATATGCTGTTCCATAATGTTTCTCATACTTTCATTGACTTAATGTTTATGAATTAGTAGTTACTCACTAGCGATATAATTCACCCCTAAGTATTAAGAATGATAGATTACGGCTATTTTTCTTTTTTTAAAATTATAAAATAAATAAAAATATAAACAAAAAAAGTGTTTCTCATAAAAGAAACACTTTTCTCATTATTTAAATCACGCCCAATAAATATAAGTCATCACTAAATTAGGACGTTGGTGTTTTTATCTATTTAAACAGACATCGAATACTCAGAAATATTTTCTTTGGCCCAGATAAGCGCCTGAACTCTATTTTTCACTTCAATCTTCTTAAAGATGTTGTGTAAATGAGTCTTCACTGTATTTTCGCTCACAAACAATTGTTCTGCGATTTCTTGATTCGACGCTCCCATTGCAAGAAAAGTGATTATTTGCATCTCTCTTCTCGTTAAAATGCTTGGGGTATGCTTGTATACTGGCTTGCTGTTCTGACGAAGGTGAGTAATGTACTGCTGGGAAAACTTGCGGCTAAACCACATGTCACCTTGCAAGATCTTATCTATACCGACTTGCAGAGTTTGGACGTCATCTGAAGTATAAAAAATGCCGACTAAACTATTCCAGATGAAGAGATCTTCTGTAGAGATGGCTCTGTCACAGTTAATCAGGATTTCCTGGACACTCTTAAGTTGTGACTCTTTGAAGTCTCGATATAGCGATAACGTTTCTTCTGTCAGAATACTAAAGTCTAAAATAATGGCTGAAATGGGCAGACCTTTAAGAGATCGGCTGGTAAGGTTTTCTGGAATTATCAAAATAACGCTTATACCGAGTTCCGTTTCCAACACATCCTTCAACAGCGATGATTGTAGACTTCTCTCAGTAATTAAAATGATATCCCCTTTAGTGTGATACTCCATTCCCTAAACATTCCTCTAGCCGTATAGATTGAACTACACAATAGATTTGGTTAGAGCGTCAACAATGTCAAGTATGAAAATGACTAATACGAGCCACCTAACATATTGATATAGAATGGTTTTAGTTGCAAATTGACGGGTAAGAATGAAAAAGGGAGTAAACACTCCCTTTTCCTAGAGAATTTAGTGAATTGGCACGGCATTCTTTTGGTTAAACTTGCCGAAATACTGCTCTAGAATTTCAGGAGTCAGTTTGCCTTCCGCTTCTAGCTTTTTAAGCTCAGCTGCAATCGCCTTCTGCTCTTCCAGCGAAGGTAGCTTCACTTCTTCTTCCTGAGAGACCTCTTGAGACATTTGCTCTAGCTCTTGTTCGAAATCATTCATAGTACTTACCTAAATATATTCATTGAACTATTAACTGTCTTTATTCTATCTAAGTCTACGGCTTCACGCTACCAAGCATCTCATTACCGCCATTCCTCTGCACGGCTAACCCAGCTTAAAGCTTGTAATACTTGTCAATGACCCAATATTGAAAAGATAAGTTTCAAGGTCTTACTGGGAACTTTTTCTACAAAGTAAATGACCAATACTGATAATCAACTCAAATGGATATCGAGAGTCCACAACATGCATAAATCTAACTTCGAAACGCTTCAACGATACCTCGAGTCTCAAATCATTGGCCAACAGGACTTGGTTAAACAGCTGTTGATTGCCCTGCTCGCTGACGGGCACATTTTGGTTGAAGGGCCTCCAGGGCTAGCAAAAACCCGAGCAGTCAAATCATTGTCCGACTGCGTAGAAGGTGATTTCCACCGTATTCAGTTCACCCCAGATTTGTTGCCTGCCGATTTAACCGGCACTGATATCTTCCGACCAGAGACTGGAGAATTTACGTTTCAGTCTGGTCCTATCTTCAACTCACTCATTCTGGCCGACGAGATTAACCGTGCGCCCGCAAAAGTTCAGGCCGCCATGCTTGAAGCCATGGCCGAGAAACAAGTAACCGCCGGGCGCCACACCTATGCTTTGCCTGAACTATTCTTAGTCATGGCAACGCAGAACCCGATCGAACAAGAAGGGACTTACCCACTTCCGGAAGCCCAGTTAGACCGATTCTTATTGCATCTGGAAGTGAATTATCCGGATGCCGAACACGAACTGGCAATATTGCGTATCAACCGTGGGGAAGCAAAAGGCGAAGCCGCATTCGAACGTCCAAGTATCAGCCAACAAGATATCTTCACCGCGCGTAAAGAGGTGCTCGATATTCATATGGCAGAAACCATCGAGCAATACATCGTGCGTCTGGTGATGGCGACACGTCAAGCCAGCGAGTATGACAGCGAACTGGATAAGTGGTTAGCGATGGGTGTCAGCCCCCGAGCGACGATTGCGTTAGACCGATGTGCTCGTGCTCATGCTTGGTTAAAAGGACGAGACTTTGTTTCTCCCGAAGACGTACAAACGATGGCATACCCAGTGCTGCGTCACCGTTTGCTACTGAGCTACCACGCACAAGCCGAAGGCATAACTGCCAATCAAGTCATTGATAAGCTACTTAACCTTGTAGGCAGCGCATAAAGTTGGGTGAGTAATATGTCAGCAAAAGAGCCATTGCCACCTCATGCTAATGGGGTGACATTAACCTTAGAAGAACTGCTGCATCATCGGACCCAATCGATCCGATGGTTACCACCAGCGCAAAGTATTTGGTCACAGATGAGCGGTAGCCATACCAGTCGGCAGAAAGGTCGTGGTATGGACTTTATGGAAGTACGCCAATATCAGGCCGGAGACGACATTCGCAGTATTGATTGGCGCGTCACCGCACGCACGGGCAAAGCGCACACTAAATTGTTCGCCGAAGACAAAGAGCAAGCGGTGATTTTATACATCGACTTGAGCTCAAGTCTTTACTTTGGCTCAAAGTATGTACTGAAGTCCGTTCAACTGGCCCATTTTGCCAGTGTATTAATCTGGCTAACGCTGGCGAAGAAAGACCGTATTGGGGCTGTCATTGATGACGGGCATCAATGCCTGGAGTTTCGTCCGTCTTCTCTACAAAAACAGGGTTTGCGGATCCTTCATGCCATTCTAAACATACATAATGAACAGCTGTCGCTCTTAGAAGAAAATGGAAGCCGTTCGATGCCTTATTCACAAGTATTCGAAACACTCCACACGCTCACACCTAAAGGCAGTGAGCTAATTTTGCTGAGTGATTTCTCACAATCGGGTGAAAAAGAACTGACTCAATTGCGTCGGCTGAAACAACACAACTCTGTTCGAGCCATTCAGTTTTTTGACCCATTAGAAAAGGGAGAGACGGACTTCCGAGGACAAGTAAAAGCCTCTGATGGTCGTCGTAGTCAGTGGTTCAACTTTGGCTCCAAAGGAGAGAGAAGTGAGCTTGAATCGTACTTTACCGCTCATCAGGAATCCATCAAACAACTATGCCATTCGATGGCGATTCCATTTAACAGCCTCTCTAGTGGCTCTCCATTAATCCAGCAACTAAGCTAGCAGCCTTCTTCTAATAGCAGTAATAACAATGACAACAAATAACCAAAGCTTAAACCTAGAACCTTTAATTTTACCTAATGCGCCGGATTGGTTTCCACTTGCTTGGGGATGGTGGGCACTGATTGCAGGTATTGTCCTAACTATTTTGGGTGTGTATCTCTATATCAAATGGCGCACTAAGCGTCTGCTCGCTAAACGAACAGCACTGAAGCTTCTGACAAACTCAGTCACGCCTCATACCCCTTCTTCTGCTTTAGAGATCTTACGTCAGGCAGCGTTGAGTTACTTTCCTCGCGAAGATATTGCACCGCTCACTGGCGCTGCTTGGTATGAATTTCTTGATAACCATACCGAAGAGAGTCGATTCTTAGATAAACAACAACAGTGGCAGGCCACCTTATATCAGAAATCCCCTCAGGGAGAGCACCAGGATTTAATTGAAGACTGTGTTTTCTGGGTCAGCTACGCTTTGCCACCGAAGAAAAAGGCCAACACCCGTGACTGAGCAAACCTTAGCAACCGGCCTTAGCCAATGGTTGAATATTGAATTTGTCTGGTGGTGGGCACTGATTTTACTGCCCCTACCTTTGCTTGTTTACAAGCTGTTACCACGAGAAAGCCAGCAAGCAGAGATTAAACTGGCTTATTTACCAGACAATACACACAGCAACAAGCCGAAACAAAAGCTGCAAAAGACCTTGTCCATTGCTATATGGACGTTACTAATCATCGCCTGTGCACGACCAGTTTGGTTTGGCGATCCAATAGAGTTTCAACCGAAATACCGAGACTTAATGTTGGTCGTTGACCTTTCAGGTTCAATGCAAAAAGAAGACATGAATTTGGACGGTGAGTTTACCGACCGGCTTACCGCTGTAAAAAAAGTCTTATCTGATTTCGTCGCGAAGCGTAAAGGCGATCGCTTAGGTGTTGTATTGTTTGGCGATCATGCCTATTTACAAACACCCCTTACCGCAGATCGACAAGCAGTCATACAACAAATCAACCAAACCGTTATTGGCTTAGTTGGGCAAAGCACCGCAATGGGTGACGGCATTGGTTTAGGGACCAAAACATTTGTCGATAGTAACGCACCTCAGCGAGTGATGGTTTTGCTCAGTGACGGCGGAAATACCGCAGGCGTATTGGACCCTATTGAGGCAGCGGAAATCGCCAAGAAATACAACGCGACGATTTATACCGTGGGCGTGGGTGCGGGTGAAATGATGGTCAAAGAGTTTTTTATGACGCGAAAAGTCGATACCGCAGCCGATCTCGATGAAAAGACCCTGACCCAAATTGCTGAAGTCACGGGTGGTCAATACTTCCGCGCAAGAGATGCCGAGCAGCTTGAAAACATCTACGAAACCATTAATCAATTAGAACCTGTCTCCAACGACACACAAACGTGGCGTCCTCAATCCGAATGGTTCCGCTACCCACTGAGCGCAGCATTGGGAGTATCTGTGTTGTTATTCTTCCTAAGGAGAAAACATGTCTGAGTTTATTTTCCTCCACCCACTTTGGCTGACTGGACTGATCGCGATCCCCATCGCGCTCACGCTAAATAAAAAATTGACGGACAAAAGAACAACGCTTATTGCTCCTCATTTAGCGAAAGTGTTGGGAAACACTGTGCAATCAAAGCACACCTTTACCGTTTGGGGAGTCACCTGGGCCTTAGCTTGTATTGCACTGGCAGGCCCAAGTTGGCAATCGAATGAACGCCCAAGCTTTAAATTGAGTCAAAACCGCATTTTGGTTCTCGATATGTCGCGATCCATGTATGCAACGGATATCAAACCAGACCGATTAGCGCAAACTCGCTATAAAGCTCTAGACTTGCTGCCTAACTGGAAAGAAGGTGCAACAGGGCTTGTCGCCTACGCTGGTGATGCGTACAGCTTGAGCCCGCTCACAACCGACTCAAACACGTTAGCTGGCATTATCGAGAACTTATCCCCTGACTTGATGCCTTTTCAAGGGGCTAACCTGCCATCTGCAATTCAGTTGGCGTTAAATCAGTTTTCTCAAGCAGGAACCAATCAAGGTGACATTATTGTATTAGCCGACGATCTTGACGATGCTGAACTAACCAACTCACTTAACCTGCTAAAAGGTAAAAAATTCCGTGTATCTGTCCTTGCAATAGGCACAGCAAATGGTGCACCAATTGCGCTGCCAAATGGCTCCCTGCTCAAGAATAGCCAAGGGACAACGGTAGTCGCGAAAACAAATTTAAAAAACCTGCAGACGCTCGCCAATAAAACTGGCGGACTATTTATTCCGATTCAATATAACAACCGGGATGTCGAAACTATTGCAGATTTTACCAATCAAATGGGCAATAGCTTTGCCGCGAAACAAAACGAAGAAGTGCAAACTGGATCGAGAATGAATAATGGTTTTTGGTTATTACCGTTGCTGTTACTTCCTGCTGCTTTGCTTTTCCGTCGCGGTGTCATTTGGCTATTTATCGCCGGACTTACGCCATTGACCTGGACTGCTAAGGTTGAAGCAAACCCATTCTTAAATGAAAACCAGCAAGGTGCCGAGCTCTATCAAAAAGGCGAATTTGAGAAGGCCAAAAGCGTGTTTACCGATCCAAATTGGAAAGGTGCAGCGAGTTACCAAAGCGGAGATTATGAAATGGCAATCAAAGCGTTTTCTGACAATCCATCATTTGAAGGGCGTTATAACCTCGCGAATGCTCTGGCGCAAAATGGTCAGCTCGAAGAAGCTGCGGACCTATACAAAGAATTGATCAAAGAAAAACCCGATTTCGACTCAGCGAAGAAAAACCTCTCGGTAGTAGAGGAGAAATTGAAGCAACAGCAGCAACAGCAGCAACAGCAGCAACAGCAGCAACAGCAGCAACAGCAGCAACAGCAGCAACAGCAGCAACAGCAGCAACAGCAGCAACAGCAGCAACAGCAGCAACAGCAGCAACAGCAGCAACAGCAGCAACAGCAGCAACAGCAGCAACAGCAGCAACAGCAGCAACAGCAGCAACAGCAGCAACAGCAGCAACAGCAGCAACAGCAGCAACAGCAGCAACAGCAGCAACAGCAGCAACAGCAGCAACAGTCTCAAAATGATCAGGTTCAGGAGCAAGGACAACAGTCACAAAATCGTCAAGACATTGAAAATAAAAAGGAAAACCAACAAAAAGAGTCAAAAAGCAACCATCAAAAAGACGACAATACGTCTGAGCAAGACGGTCAACCGATGAAGGTTCAGGCTCAACCAGACCAATCACAGCAGGATGATCCTGAATTCCGCCGCCTGGAGGCAGTAGAAAGCGCGCGCGATCCAAGCTTTCTGATTCGTGCACAAATGCAGCTGCAAGCGCAGCAAAAACAACGTCCGCAACAATCGCAAAAGGAGTGGTAAGCCTGTGATGAAAAAAGGCGTAATGCTGGTTTTTATTTTTTTGACCAGCGTGTTATCGAGTATTTCGGCAATGGCTCAAAGTCTCGAAGCGAGTGTCAACAAAACTCAAGCCGTGAAAAACGAAGTCATCAACCTGAGAATCATGGCTGACACGGAGTTGAGTTCCGACGCGATCGATTTCAGTGTATTAGATAAAGACTTTTTCTTAGGGCAACCTCGCTACGGCCGCTCCAGCAATAATATTAATGGTCGTAAATATTTACGTACCGAGTGGAGCATCTCTATCGCTCCGATGAAAGAAGGAGTGTTAACCATTCCTAGCTTTGCCGTGGACGGAATGAGTACTGAGCCAATTAAATTGCGAGTAACCGCGAGTCAAACGGAACCTGATCTCGACGATCTGTTCAGCTTCTCAATGAGCGTCGACAACCATACTTTATACCCGCAGCAATCGGCAAACTTACGTATGCGGCTCATTATCAAAGCGGATACTCGTCGCTTGGACAACCCTAAGATCATTCCACCTAGCATTGACGGGATGAAACTCGAACCCGTTGGAGAAATGCAACAAGGTCAGCAAGTCATGGATGGGCTTGAAGTGACGGTTGTAGAGCAATCTTTTCGTTTGACCGCGGATACTGCCGGCACTTACACGTTAAATGGTCCACAGCTGACAGGTTCGTACATTTACGGTGATAGCCTGACGGGTTCGACCAAGGTCATGCCAATCAAAACCAACATTGAACAAATGCCGATTACGGTCAAAGCCATTCCTGCGGAGTTTCAGGGGAAATGGTTGCCAGCCTCAGCGTTAGAGATGACGCAAAGTTGGCAAGACGACCAGGGTAACAAGTTATCGCCAAATGAACTGAATAAAGTAAAGCAAGGCTCTTCCATCACTCGCACTATTCAAATCAAGGCGCGTGGAACCCAAGCAGAGTTCTTACCTCGAATTGATATGGATTACCCAACGTCACTGCGTGTGTATCCAGAACAACCGCAGTTTGCAACGACGCGAGATGGCACTCTGGTCATGACGGTGAAACAAGTGATCATACCAACGGAAGTAGGCACTTATTCCCTGCCCGGTTATACACTAAACTGGTGGAACAGCATTCAGGACGAAGCCAAAAAGGCGACGATAGAGGCCATTGAACTGGATGTAGAGCAAAGTGATATGGGCTTGATTACCCTGCCAGAAACAACTCTGCCACAAACGCCAGCAACGACAGTGACTCCTCCTGCTCAAGGTGGCGTCAGTGAACTATGGCGAGTGCTCACTTTTGTCTTCGCAGGACTGTGGGTAATAACATCTATCATCACGGTTGTGGTTTGGAAAAAGCGTCCTCACGAAAGTAAAAATCAAGAGATAAATTCGCAAGCTCCTCTGAACGTTGACGGGCTCAAGGCTGTTATCAAGCAAGGCGATGCCGCCAAAATCGAAAGAGCCATTAACGAATATTTAGATGCAAACCGTGAATCGTTGAATTCAGAAGTCGTGGAAGCGGTGAAGCACGATCTAGAAGTGATGAATCAAGCCCGCTTCAGTGCCGAGCAGCAACCTTGGAATTCAGATTCTTTACTCGACAATATTAATAAGCTGTCAAAGGCGAAAAAAACTCAATCTAGCCCTGAGCTTGAAAAGCTATAAAAAAAGCCCCTCATATAGAGGGGCAAAGTTACCATCGCTTATAGTTATGTATTTATGCCAATAAATATTGTTGATTAACCGAAGTCACCGTTTACGTAACCTTGAGTTCGGTCATCTTGTGGGCTACTGAAGATCACTTGCGTATCGTTGTGCTCAACCAGTTCTCCCATCAGGAAGAACGCAGTGCGGTCAGAAATACGACGCGCCTGTTGCATTGAGTGAGTCACGATAACGATGGTGTAGTTCTTCTTCAGCTCTTCCATCAATTCTTCGATTTTGTGCGTTGCAATTGGGTCAAGCGCCGACGTTGGCTCGTCCATAAGGATCACATCAGGTTCCATAGCGATTGTGCGTGCAATACACAGACGCTGCTGCTGACCACCAGAAAGACCAAAAGCGTGTGACTTAAGACGATCTTTCACTTCATCCCAAAGTGCTGCGCCACGTAGTGAACGCTCAACCACTTCATCAATGTACTTTTTGTCTTTAACACCTTGAGCACGTAAGCCATAAGCCACATTCTCGTAAATGCTCATTGGGAATGGGTTTGGCTTCTGGAATACCATACCGACTTTAATACGAAGATCCGCGACATCAATATTGCCGTAGATGTCTTCACCATCCATCGCCAGCTTACCAGTAATGGTTACGCCTTCAATCAGGTCGTTCATACGGTTCAAACAACGCAGAAGTGTTGACTTACCACAACCTGACGGGCCGATTAGTGCCGTTACCTGACGAACTGGAATAGGCAGGTTGATTGATTTCAGTGCTTGGTTTTCACCGTAAAAAAGGTCTAGGTTTTCAATATCAAACTTGTTCATGTTCTTAATCTCTTAAATCTTAAATTCGTGTCTTTTAACGTGCGTTCTTAATTTGTTTTGTTAGTAAGTTGCAGTGTTAAAACGTCTTGCAATCAGTTTAGTCACCATGTTGATCAAAAGAACAACCACAATAAGCACCGTTGCCGTACCGTAAGCCTGATTCCATTCCTCAACGGTAAACAGTTCGGTAGTGAGTTTGTAAAGGTGAACGGTTAGCGTACGACCTGAATCGAGTAAAGAATCAGGAATACGAGCCACCATACCTGCTGTCAGGAATACTGGAGCAGACTCACCAATGACACGACCAATACTAAGAATGACCGAGGTTAAGATACCTGGCATTGCGCTCGGAAGAATCAAACGCCAGATAGTGTAAATTTTAGAAGCGCCAAGGCCGTACGAGCCTTCACGATACGTTTGTGGCACTGCCATTAGTGCTTCTTCCGTGGTACGGATGATAACTGGCAGAATCAGAATACTTAGTGTCAGTGCACCCGATAGAATCGAGAAACCAAGACCAAGAATTGCCACGAAGAAAGTCATACCGAACAGACCGAAGATGATCGACGGGATACCTGCCAGGGATTCAGTACAGAATCGAATCACTTTCACTAAACGGCTACCGACTTTTGCGTATTCAGTCAGATAGATTGCCGTCATGATACCGAGTGGCGCAGCCACAGCGATAGATGCGATAACCATATAGATAGTTGACACGATCATCGGGAAGATACCGTGTTCATCACCTGTACGAGTGTAGTTATCAGTAATGAATTTCCAATCTACGTGTTGCAGACCGTTTGATAGGATGTACCAGATAATCCAGAACAAAAAACCTACCGTTAATCCTGCCGAGATCCAAACGAAAGCGTTAAAGACGTTATCTTTGAACTGGCGAGCTTGTTTTAGTTTTGCGCGATCCATAATTGTCACCTTTAACGAGCGATTACTTCGCTTTTTCTCGGTTTAGGTAAAGAAGTACAGCGTTCAACGACATGATGAAGACCAGCAGTACTACACCAGTAGCGTAAAGTGCGTTCGCGTGGACACCACTTGCGTAAGACATCTCAATAGCAATGTTCGCGGTTAGCGTACGTGCAGAGTCCAGAATGCCTTCTGGCATTGCCGGTGCGTTACCCATAACCATGATGATTGCCATCGTCTCACCCAAAGCACGACCGATACCAAGAATCACACCGGTCATAATCCCTGAACGAGCCGCAGGAACGAGCAATTTGAAAATCGTGTAGATTTTAGATGCGCCTAGAGCCAGTGAGCCCTCTTTGTAAGCACGAGGTACAGCACGGATAGACGTTTCAGATACGGTAATTACCGTTGGTAGAATCATAACACCAAGAACGATGATACCCGCAAGAATCGTGTTACCTGCTGGTACGTTAAAGATGTTTTGGATCAAAGGTACGATGATAACCAAACCAAAGAAACCATATACCACCGAAGGGATACCCGCCAACAGCTCTACAGCCGGACGAATGACGTCAGCTAAACGCTTAGGCGCGATTTCAGCGATAAAGATTGCAGTCAAAACACCAACCGGAACACCAACCATTACTGCGCCAGCTGTCGAAACAACGGAAGCAACAATCATGGTTGCAACACCGTAAAGTGCAGGTGGTAGCCAGTTTTGACCTAAAACAATGCCCGAGACCCCAACTTCTTGAAATGCAGGAATACTCTCTCGAACAATAAAGTAAGCAATTACTGCCAATGATACGATGCCGATAACGGCACTGGTGAGGAACAAGCCGTGGAAGATACGCTCTTTCCAGTCTACACGACGTTTCTCGCGCAGGCCTGGCTTGCTGATAGCTTTAGCGTCAGTATTCATAAGCTTTTCACTATTTGTTGCGATGGTCATTTAAAAATCTCACGGTTCTGGTTGTTAGCCAATGAACGCTATGGATGAAAAGGCTCAGCCCTAAACAGTGGGCTGAGCAAACTTAAGTGTCACGATAAGATTAGTGAACTGAGATGTAACCGTTTTGGTCAACTAGCTTTTGAGCATCTTCAGTTAGCATCCAATCTAGGAATTTTTGCGTTTCAGCAGATGGTTTGCCTTCTTTGTAAAGAACAAGGAATGGGCGAGCTACTTTGTAAGAACCGTTTTTAACGTTAGCAACTGTTGCATCTACACTGTCGATTGCTAGTGCGTGAACTGTGTTGTCTACAGTACCTAGTGAGATGTAGCCGATTGCGTATGGGTTAGAAGCAACCATAGTTTTTAGTGCGCCGTTACCGTTAGCAACTTGAGCACGTTGAGAGATAGCAGAAACTTTCTTACCAGAAACTTTCATTTTTAGAGACATGATGTCTTCGAATGCACCACGAGTACCAGAAGCTGTATCACGAGTGATTGCAACGATTGGCTTGTCTTCGCCACCAACTTCTTTCCAGTTTGATACTTCGCCTTTGTAGATTGCAGTTACTTGCTCAGCAGTTAGACCTGCTAGCTTGTTTTGTGGGTTAACAACAACCGCGATACCGTCACGAGCAACAACTTCTTCGATAAGAGTTGGTTCTTTTTCTGAGTCTTTTAGGTTACGAGAAGACATACCTAGGTCAGCCGAACCATTTTTTGCTGCTTTAACACCAGCAGAAGAACCAGGGCCCTGAACTTCGATAAATACTTCAGGGTTCGTCTTCATGTATGTTTCAGAGAAAACTTCCATCAGTGGAGTTACGCTGCTAGAACCCACTGCAGAGATAGTTTCTTTAGCAGAAACAGGAGTCACTGCCATTGCGCCTAGAAGTGCGATTGCACCGATTACTGTCTTTTTCATCACAATTTCCTTAAAGTGGCTTTATTGCCGTTGTGTTTCACTTGAACGGTGCTCACTTTAGAACTCAAATGTGACAGTTGTGTTTCACTTAATTGAAGCCTCTATGACAGATTATCCATTTCGTAGGGGAAATGAACGATTAATCTGGCGCTTACATGCACCTCTGATTCATCTTTACCAATTACCTACATTTTAATTACCAATTGAATAATTATTTCTAACTTAAACTTTTCTTATAGCATTAAGGCATAGATAAAAACCACTAACCTATTGATTTCAAAAAGATAGCAATTAGAATCCAAATCTAATAATAAAAAACATAATAATTCATTCAGATTGAGGGTAATTATGCGTCAATTTCTAAGCACGCTATCTATTAAGTTACAGGTATTTTTACCTGTTTTATTTACTGTTGTTTTACTTGTTATAGGACTCACTGTCGGGATAAATAAGCTAGATCAAGCATTTAATAAGGTTTCGACGTCCACACACTCTCTTGTCGTTCATAAAGATGACCTGAGTGCCATTGTCGATAACACCTATGCAATGCGCATTAAAGCCATTTACAGCCTGTTTCGTGCAGAAGATGTGCAATCCCTTAATCAAGAGTTGTCGCAGCGACAGGCTGAAAGCCGTGAATTCTTAGATTCCATTAATGATCTGCCGGGAGTGCAGTCAGAAGTGAACGCCATGCGCGAAGCCATGAACCATTATGTGGATTTCACACGCCTCACTATGACGCCATTACTTACCCAAAAGCACGCGAGCCAATACACCACGACAGACTTCAATCGAACGTTCGAAACAGCTATGGAGCAATATCGAGTAGCGGGTGAAGAGATGATCAACGCCATCGACAACCTTTCAGAAAAGCTCAATCAGACCGTAATCAGCGACGTCCAAGCCAACGGAAAGGTCCATTCTGACACCTTAACTCAAAGTGCTATTACCATCGCATTGATACTGTTAGTTGCATCAATTATTAGCTGGATCTTGGCCAACTATATTGTGACCCCAATTCGTAACTTGCAAAACACCATGCGCGAAGTAGCAAAAGGCAACCTGCTCGTAAACGCTGAGGAAATTGGCAACAACGAAGTATCCCAGCTTGCTCAAGATGTGAATCAGACTATCGAACAGCTGCGTAACACGGTCAGATCACTAGTGCGTATCAGCGAAGATGTCGCTTCCGCATCTACCGAGTTAGCCACAGTCATGACACAAAGCAGTGTCAATTCCGATCATGAAAAGCAGGAAGTCGAACAAGTGGCCTCAGCGATTAACCAATTGGAATCGGCTGCGACTGAAGTATCCAACAATGCCCAGTCGGCTGACACCGCGTCAACAGAAGCTCGACAGCTTGCCACAGAAAGCTTAAACATGTTCGAAGAGAGCACGCGTGCAAGCGCAAAAATGGCTGAACAACTCAATGCTGCAGCAGTAGTTGTCACTTCGTTAAAAGAACAGTCAGAGCAAATTGGACGCGTTATAGAGGTAATAGAAGGCATTTCTGAGCAAACGAATTTACTGGCACTAAATGCCGCAATAGAAGCCGCTCGTGCAGGGGCAAGTGGACGTGGCTTTGCAGTTGTCGCGGATGAAGTGCGCATGCTCGCGGCCAGAACTCAAGAATCCACCAAAGAAATCCAGGTCATCATTGAGGAGCTTCAACAACAATCCGGGACAGCAAACGAAAGCATGCACTCTAGCCTGGCTATGTTAAAAGACAACCAAGCTATCGCTGAAGAAGTCAGCCTTTCATTAAATAACATCAGTCAGTCTATCTCTGAACTGAACACCATTAACACGCACGTAGCGACAGCCTCAGAAGAACAGAAACAGGTCACAACAGACATCAACAATAACCTGTCAAACATCTATCAGCTGGTCAGCGAGAACGTCACAGGCATTACTCAGTCAGCGGCAGCGGCGCAAGAGCTGTCTGGCTTAGCAGAAAAACAGCAGCAGGAACTGAAGCAATTCCAGATTTAGTAGCTGGTTTTTCTGACTCAGAAATATCAAAAAGCTCCGCGATTGCGGAGCTTTTTCTTGCTTAAAACAGCATTAAGAATCTAGAAATTAATCTTCTGCTTTCGGTTCTGCTGGCTTCTTTTTAGGGATGAAAACATCATCACCAACAGACACAGTTTTGTAGAAGGTCTTGTCGCGCTTAACTGGCTTCTTCGCAACTTTCTTAGCTTGAGGACGTGCTTTTTTCGTCGCGCCTTTCTTATTACGCATATCCGGCTTGCGTGGCTTCAGACCTTTGAACTTGCCTTTTAAGTCTTCGAAAACGGAGAACGACAAATCTTGCTGCAGGTATGCTTCAACACGTTTAAAGCTATCCCAGTCTTTTGGACCAACAAGAGAAATCGCATCACCTTTATTACCTGCACGCCCAGTACGGCCAACACGGTGAACGTATTCTTCCGTGTGCTTCGGCATATCAAAGTTAATAACGTGCGTCACTGTCGCAATATCCAAACCACGAGAGGCTACATCAGTGGTGACAAGAATCTTAAACACCGCGCGCTCAAACTGGCTCATAATGGTATTACGTTGAGTCTGATTTAAGTTGCCGCTCAGAGCTACTGCCTTGAGTTTTTTCTCGTTCAGCTTCGCTGTAAGGCGCTCAGTATCATCTCGTGTTGCGGTAAAGATGATGACCTGACGGTATTCGGCTTCTGCAAGGACACGTTCAAGAATCGCTTCTTTGTGATCTAGGTGATCACACAAGTAGAATTTCTGAGTGATATCTTTGTGCTCTTCGTTAGAAACACCGATAGAAATACGTTTTGGTGCATTCAGCATCTCAGAGGCAATGCTGTTTACTTCCGCGTGATCGAGCGTAGCCGAGAACATCAAAGTCTGACGACGGCGGTGTTTAGCGGCATTATGAATACGGCGAAGCTCTGGTGCGAAGCCCAGATCCAACATACGGTCCGCTTCATCCAGAATCAGGGTTTCTAAACCTTCAAGGTATAAAGAACGGTGCTCTAAGTGGTCAGCTAAACGCCCTGGTGTTGCCACGATGAATTTAGGGTAACGACGCAGCGCTTTCACCTGATCGTTAAAGTTTTCGCCACCAAGAATTAAGGCTGCTTCGTAGGACAAGCCGGCAAGCATCGAGCGAAGCTCACCATATACTTGTTTAGCCAATTCACGCGTTGGCGCCAGAATGACAGCTCGAGGGTCTTTAGCAGAAAATGATTTTGTCTTAAGTGACTTGTGAAGCATCGGCAATACAAACGCCAAAGTCTTGCCCGAACCCGTTTTCGAAGATGCCAATAGATCCTTGCCTGCAATCGCAACAGGAATTGCTTGCTGTTGGATCTCAGTCGCTTTTTTGAAATCGTAGTGTTTTAGGTTCTTCAACAATCGGTTGTCTAGGCCTAGATCTTTAAATTGCAAAGTATTCTCCAATAAATCAGTCAATATGAGCGCTCTGTAATGTCATTCCGCTCTAACGTAGCAATAAATAAAAGCCCGCTATAATACCGCAAATCATAGGAGTATAGATAGAGATCACACAAACTAATTATTGAAGAAAAAATAGAGTTACTTTTGAGACTCATACAAGTTCGGGCGGCACAGCTTCAATCTATGCCCTAAACTTATGTTCATCAATATACGGCTGTCATGGCGAATACGCGGATTATTAAGGCTTATCCATGCATATTGCGTTTATTTGCGGAGAGAAGCTTTCATTTGCGTCAATATCGTCTAAATTATTGATATCAGGAACGTGGCAAAAATACCTGCCATGAAGACTGTTGTTGGAGTCAATGAAGGGTTGAATACTGCCTTTTGTTAGGCTCAGGTAAAAGTTAACGTCAGGTACTCCATGAAATTCTTGGATTTTTTTGACTTTTGCTACATCATGTACTGATACAATGTATCCACATTTAACCTCGCCTCTAACAAAAACTATGGAGCGAGACTTTCACTATAAGCAAGGAGTTCTTATATGAACAAAACGTTGATCGCAGCTGCAGCAACTTCAGTACTTCTACTAGCAGGTTGTGCTTCTTCTGATGACGCAACTACAGCTAAACTAGACGAACTAAGCAATCAAGTTAGCATGCTAAGCCAAGACGTACAAACTCTTCAATCTGACGTTCAAATGTCTAAAGACGCAGCAATGTCTGCTCAAGAAGAAGCTGCACGTGCTAATGAGCGTATCGACAACATCGCTCAATCTTACACTAAGTAAGTTATAGTGTTATGCCGCGCCTCACGGCGCGGTTATTTCTACTGGTACTCCATTCTGCGCGGCAATCACTGCTTTTGCCTTCACATCCTTCATACCAAATTCACTTAACCACCAGCCTAACTCTTTCGGTAATTCCAATTCATCTTTCTTACCGTTGCTGCGAGTTAATGGTTCGTGAGCTTCAATAAAGACACTTCTGTCTGGTTCTAACGCCACTTTAACCGGTTGGTTAATAACCGTGACTTTTTCGCCTCGACGTACTTGTTCAAATAGCCATTCAATGTCGCTTGGCTCCATACGGATACAACCTGCGCTGACACGCATACCAATACCAAAATCTTTGTTGGTACCATGAATAAGGTACTCGCCGTTCCCGTAAGCTAAACGCAATGCGAACATACCCAACGGGTTATCAGGGCCAGAAGGGACTACCGCGGGTAAGTTAATGCCTTTTGCTTTGTATTCAGCACGAATAGAAGCTGGTGGTGTCCACGTCGGATTAGGACGCTTCTGACTGACACTGGTTGACATCACCGGAGTGTCACGCCCTATACGTCCAATCCCAACGGGGAATACGTGCACGACGTTCTCGTTAGCCGGGAAATAGTACAGGCGTAACTCGGCCAGATTGATAACGATGCCCTGGTGAGCAACGTCCGGAAGAATGAGTTGGGTAGGAACCGTCAGAACATGCCCTTCTTGAGGAAGAAAAGGGTCTACGCCTTTATTCGCGGCCATTAAACCCAGCATACCGACGTCATATAACTTAGCAATATTGGCCATGGTTTCCCCGTTTTGCACAACGTGGTTTTCAATACGACCAATAAGACGACTGCTGTCTGAAGGTAACTCGTACATCTTAGCGAATGACAATCCACTCACTAATGACAATGAGACTGATAACAGGGTTCGTTTCGCGATACTCATCGACCGCTTCTTGCTAAGCATTTCACTCTATTCCTTGGCACTTTTAAAGAGCCGTAAGGTTATCTCTCTTTCTGCTTTATGATCAACCATCGGAGTGTGATAATCCAGTAAAGAAAAGCCTTCCCAAGTCCATGGTTTATGGAGGAACTTGTTCGGTACGCTCTTTATTTCTGGCACCCAATGACGCACAAAGCATCCATCAGCATCGAACTTTTCTCCCTGACTAACAGGATTAAAAATTCGGAAATAAGGCTGACCATCACAACCGGTCGACGCAGACCATTGCCACCCTCCATTATTGGCTGCAAAATCACCATCGACAAGCTGACTCATAAAGTACTTTTCACCCCAGCGCCAATCAATGTGAAGATCTTTGGTCAGGAAACTCGCGACTATCATGCGTAAGCGATTGTGCATCCAGCCAGTTTGGTTCAACTGACGCATTGCGGCGTCTACAATTGGGTAACCTGTAGTGCCGGTCTTCCAGCGCTCAAACGCCTTCTCGTCGTAAGACCACTGAATCTTGTCTTCCCATTCAATAAACCCTTTGCCTTTGACAAGCTTTGGTTCAAACACCAACAAGTGTTGGTAGAACTCACGCCAAATAATTTCACTTAACCATGTTGCTTTGCCTTCCGTTAAATCCGATTGCTCATTCTCAGCAAACAATCTGGCAATACATTGTCTCGGAGATAAAGCGCCAATGGCCAAATAAGGAGAGAGTTGACTGGTACCATCAATGGCCGGGAAGTCACGCTGCTCGCGGTATTCATCACTTCGCTCACGAGCAAACGTTCTTAACTGATTCAGTATGTCACTCGTTGAAGCCAACCAATGCTCGCTAGGTTCACGTGGGTAATTGAACGTAAAATTATCATCAAAACACTCACCCTCTATCTCTTTCAATACTTGCGGTGAAAGCGGTGACTGGGGATAGGGTTTTGCAACTCTTGGTAATTGAAACTTCTGCAACCAGGCTCGTTTGAAGGGACTAAACACCTTAAAGTAGTCGCCCTGCTTGTTCAAAACCGTCGTTGGTGCATGAACGCACTTATCATGGAACAACTCAAAGCGCACACCTGATTGGTTTAATGCATCAGAGACTTCTCGATCAAGCTCCTGCTCGTTCACTTCATAATGGATATTTGCCATGACGCTCGTGGCATTTAGGGCTTTCACCCAACGGCCGATGACGGCGCTGCAACCGGAGAAATTGTCGACTTCTGCATACAAAAACGGAATGTTAAGCTCTGCTAGCTCTTGATTCAGGTGCTCTAAGCGACGAGCAATCAAATCCGCCTGCATCGGAGCCATATCGTGCGATTGCCACTGCTGAGGCGTCGCGATAAAACAGGCGACAACAGGCTGCCCAGAGTCCAGGGCCGCTTGCAAAGCCGTGTGGTCTAACGTTCTTAAATCACGTCGAAACCATACCAGAATCATGATGTCTCCTTAGCTATTCTCTGCCTGTTCAAAATGAAGCTTCTCTATGACTTCTGAACATTGAATCTGGTTGGGGAATTGCGTTCGCATCGCTTTTAACACCTCAACCTGTTTGGCTGGTAGTGCTTTATTAGAAAACAAAAATATACGTTGATAACGATCGACAACCTGATGCTCTGCCAAGCCTGAAATGTCATTAACGTTAGCAATTAAGGTTGTGTGATAACCTTGCTCACAACGTATTGCGGCTTGAATCCAACTCTCTGCTTCTCGGGTTTGTTCAAAGCAAACCAGCAAACACTTTCCTTTTGAAGATGCCTTGTTTTCAGAGTCAACGATAAGGGCCAACCGTTTGATCAGGCATGTCTGGAACAACCCCATCTGTATTGAGCGCAGCGATCCTTTCACGAGATCTAGCGCTTCAAATACCGGCTCAATAAACTGCTCAACGACTAAATTGAGAGGATACTCCTTCATTACCGATGACAGTACACTCTCCGTCTTGGCATGATTCAGATCAGATAATGCAGACAGCAACGTTTCCACTTCTTCTAAAGTCGCAGGCTCAGCGCTCATG
Organism: Vibrio natriegens NBRC 15636 = ATCC 14048 = DSM 759; assembly: GCF_035621455.1. Classification (NCBI taxonomy): domain Bacteria; kingdom Pseudomonadati; phylum Pseudomonadota; class Gammaproteobacteria; order Vibrionales; family Vibrionaceae; genus Vibrio; species Vibrio natriegens. Next base: position 1,156,515 of record NZ_CP141823.1, on the reverse strand, counting down.
TCTAACTCATCGGCTTTTCCCAGTAGGCCTTTTACCTTGCCAATTGCGATGCCTTTCGCCAGCCAACTTTGTATCTCTTTAATCGTGTCAATATCCTGCTGGCGATACAAACGATGCCCTTTATCTGTCCGCTGCGGCTGAATCAAACTGTATCGCCTTTGCCAAGCTCGCAAAGTGACGGGCTTTACTCCGGTTATCTCTGCAACATCTCTAATTGCGTACAGTTTTCCTTCTGAACTACAAACCATAACGTAATCTCATCTCCTGCGGGTGCGGCTCTAAAAATTTTTGTTTCTGTAAATACTCGTCTGGGTAAGTATTTAGATAGTGTTTAATCAGTGTTAGCGGTGCGAGCAAAGGCAATAGGCCCGTGCGATAATCGTGAATAACCGTCGCTAACTCTTCTTTTTCGTCTTTAGTTAAGGCACGTTTAAAGTAACCCTGAAGGTGCATCAATACATTGGTGTTATTTTTTCGACTGGCACGGTTCGAAAGTGCCTTCATTAGCCCCAAACGATACTCTGCATAAAAATCTTCAATCTCGTAGTTGGCAACTTCTGCCACTAAACGGCCCAACGCTCGGTATGATTCTGGGTGATGGGCCATTAGCGTTAACTTATAACGAGAGTGGAAATCAATAATTTTGCCACGGGTCGGCTCACCGGCCATGGATTGATAAAAGTCATTCAGGCAGTAAACGCGAGTGATGAAATTCTCTTTAAGCACAGGATCATTTAAGCGGCCATCTTCTTCAACTGGCAACCATGGCATCTTTTGCATTAGCGTTTGCGTGTACAGCCCCACCCCTTCTTTAGAAGCATTATTCTTGCTGTAAACTTTAACCCGTTCCATACCACAAGTAGGCGACTTGGCACACACAATGTAGCCACATAGCTGCTGCTCCTGTAACTCATCTACTTTATTAGCCGAGTACGCCAGCATGTTGTCAGTGTGATCATTCTCAGGATTTTTTGTTTCAACCAACGCGACTCGCTCTGCATCAGAAATCAGACGAATAGTAGGTCGAGGTACAGGCATGCCAACGCCAACCTCTGGACAAACAGAAACGAAATCGAAGTAATTGCTGAGCTCTTTAGTCACAAAGTTGCTGACCTTATGGCCAGAATCAAAACGAACACGCTCACCAAGTACACAAGAACTGATACCAACTTTGATTGAAGATTCCATAGTAACGCCATCCCTATACAAAAGGTTTTGTTGTATAACTTATAGCAAGTTAGTTTTCATTGTACAAGAAAATAAATTGTACAATTTAATCGTTTTACTTAGCTAATTTGAATTTCGATCACCGATAATCAAAAAAGAATTTCCGCTCAAACCAGCAATTCTGTGTGCGCCGTCAACAAACCTGCGTCAAGCAAATCGATTGCCTTTTTGCTTTCAACAGATTTAGTTATAATGATTAGTGCTAGCTTCCATAAGGGCGCTTTTTGTGACCAACCTCTCAAGGGTAAGGTGTACTCCCCGATATTATTGCCTCAACGAAAACGAACGAATTCAACAGAATTGGTAACAGGCATCTATACTAGGGTCTGTTTTATCAAACAAAACTTTGGAGAGCACTTATGGCAACCCCACACATCAACGCACAACCAGGTGATTTCGCTGAAACAGTTCTAATGCCTGGCGATCCTTTGCGAGCTAAATACATTGCAGAAACGTTCCTGGAAGATGTGAAGCAAGTTTGTGACGTTCGAAACATGTTCGGCTTCACTGGCACTTACAAAGGCAAAAAAGTATCAGTTATGGGCCACGGTATGGGTATCCCATCATGCTGCATCTACGTACACGAGTTGATCGCTGAGTACGGCGTGAAAAACGTTATCCGTGTTGGTAGCTGTGGTGCTGTCCGTGACGATGTAAACCTGATGGACGTTGTTATCGGTATGGGTGCTTCTACAGACTCAAAAGTTAACCGTATCCGTTTTAACAACCACGACTTCGCGGCAATTGCTGACTACGGTCTGCTAGAAGAAGCAGTAAAACAAGCTCGCCAGCAAGAAGTACCAGTTAAAGTGGGTAACGTGTTCTCTGCTGACCTGTTCTACACACCAGAAGCAGACATCTTCGAGAAGATGGAAAAACTGGGTATCCTAGGTGTAGATATGGAAGCGGCAGGTATCTACGGCGTAGCTGCTGATTTAGGTGCTAAAGCACTGACTATCCTAACGGTTTCTGACCACATCATCCGTGGCGAAAAACTAAGCTCTGAAGAGCGTCAAAAGTCATTCAACGACATGATGAAAGTTGCACTAGAAACCGCAATCAACATCTAAGTCATTTGTTATTTGCAGCCAGTGCCTGACTGGCTGCCCGAATTACCCAGAGGGGGCGATCGTGTCTAACGGCGAACTGCCAAAAGATGCAGATGGGTTACAACTCAACTTTTGTAAAACATTGGCGTGTGACAACTTTGGATTGAGTGATGCAAAACGTTACGTTCTGCAACATGCTAACCCCAAGCGTCCGGCGATGGTATGCCGTGAATGTGGAGCTTTCCCCCCCTTACTTAACAATCGCGATGTCGTGAACGAACTTCATCGTCTGCGGCACGTTCATAGTGACGGCCTACCTGCTTGTCGCAATAATGACTGCGATAACTTCGGGCTCTCAGTCCATACTCATAAACACCTCTACCACGCGTTCGGTTACAGTGGCGATCGCCAGCGTTACCGTTGTAAAGCGTGCCAAAGTACCTTCGTCGATAAGTGGTCCGGTGCGAACAAGAAGCTACAGTTCCAAGAGAACCTGATGGCGCTGCTATTCACGGGTTACTCTGTCCGCGAGATCTGCCGCAAACTCAGTATCAACCCGAAAACGTTTTATGATCATGTAGATCATATTGCGAGTCGCTGTCGCCGTAAATTAGCGACGATTGATGCTCGCTGGGTAAACCATGCAAATCGCTACGAGTTAGCGTCAAATTACATCGCTTTACAGCCGAAGAGTAACAACGGCGTATACTGGATCGTCTCCGGTGAAGCGCATTCCGGTTATATTCTCTGCCAACACGTTAACTACGCTTCTGATGAAGAGCCAACGGGTAGCGTTGATCATAACCCGTACGATCAGGTATCTCGTTTTGTCTCACAAGAGTACACGGCAGAAGCCAGCGAGCCACCAGCGGCGCCCTCAAGCAAACTTCGTGAACGCATCGACCAGAAATACCAGACCATTTTGGCTCGCGGTAATGTGGAAGATCCGCTGGGGAATCTGGCCGTATTTCATTACCCATCAAAAGGCGCGATTATTCGACCACCTTATACTTCGTACGCGCATTATTTACATGTCCTCGATATGTGCAGCCCGAGCAAACGCGTGTCTATCTACATGCCTCAGGATCCGCTGCTTCGCTCTGCGGCATTGAGCGTCTGTTTGTCTCGTATTAAAGAAAAAAATATTGATTTAATGTACGTCGACGAAGATCCGGCATGGGACATGCGATTACCATTCGGTAAAATTGATATTGCTTATATGAGTTGGTGGCGAGACCGTTGGGCTATCTCTAACCAAGGAGATAACAGCAAGGGCATTTGTTACCTCGCAGGTGATCATAATGAGCCTGAAAAATGGTTCAATGTTGCAACAACACGACAAGTGCAATTCTACCAAAATCGATTCCAGCTACTTTTTGAAAGCTTCATCAACGAGCCGCGTCGCAAATTAAGACCTGGAGGTCTATTACCTCTTTTAGACATCTTCAGAGCTTGGCATAATTTGTGCTATCAAGATAAAGAAGGTCTCACAGCGGCGCAAAGGCTCGAAGTTACTGACGCACCTTTGACGATTAAACAGCTCCTATCCTAACCATCTAAATCATTAGGAGTGCTTACGATATCAATGAGATCTCCTGATGATTTATGAAGTAGTACTTGATCTGCTCTCGTAATGAAATGCGCACCTAGCGATAAAGTTAAGGTGTAAATTCCTGCTCGATGGTCATGGATGTAAACGTTGGATAGAAGCAAAACTCAGCTAGCATGTGAGCTAGCACTGCTTAAAGAGCAAGTTAGTTCTCAACCCAAATCCACTCTGCGTAAAGCTGAGCAATTTCGTGTTACCGCAGAACAAATGCTGTTTAGCGAAGGCGAAATCCAAGCCTTACTTATCATGTCACACTGTTGCTGGTGTGCTATGGATTATCGTCAAGGGCTTAAGCTTATAAAGACCGCTTACGATAAGCAGAGCCGGCTTGAAAACGACGACCACCTTCCAGAGATTCTTCACACCTTTGCGCTTCAGTACTGGGGGCAAGCCAAATATTTCTCAGCTCAGAAATACTGGATTAACGCACTCGAACAGTCCGTCCTGAACAATAACATCGAAGTCCAACTTGAATCTCTGATTGGGCTCGGTAACGTTTGGCGTATCACCAATCAACACAAACTTGCCACATCAACGCATGAGCTAGCCGTAAAAGTGGCGAACAATGTCCGTATCTCCAGCCTGGAAGGAAAAGCCCGTATCTTACTAGCATGGGATTACTACCTGCAGAAGGATTACGTCAAGATGTTAACTGTGCTTGATGGCGCAGCCGAAGTGCTAAAAGATCATCAAGACTCGACTTGGCATGCAGAAATATGGGACTTCAAAGGGCTGGCTTTACTTGGGTTAGAGAGATTAGACGCCGCAGAAGTTGCAACGAAAAAAGCGCATCAGATAGCTATGGAGCATGATCTGACCTGGATGAAAGCCCATTCGTCCATTAGCAGAGCTCGTCTGGAACTTCTGCATAACAATACCGAAAATGCGACAAGATTGTTAATTGCCGCCGAAGAGTCCGCCCGGCATTTTGATAAGGGTGAGTTACTTAGTCAGATTTGCTACCAGCAATCACTCGTTGCAGAAGAACAAGGTCAGTTTGAAGCCGCATTCCACGCTTTCCAAAAATACCGGAAACACTCGCTTCAAACGATAAAAGATCAAAGGCATCAACTCAGTCAGGATAAAGCGCACAGCTCCAAGCGCAAACTTGAACAGCGCGCTCGTAAACTGATCAATCATATTCGTTCTCAACATGAATACGATCCTGAAAAGAATCTTTCTAACGTTGTCTCTGAAACCTACTGGTGGGAGCAACTCGTTCTGTTCAAAAGTGAACTTACACAGTCGAATCACGCGATTATCATGATTCATCACGCCAATCCGGCTTTTTTGGATGCCTGTACTGAACTCGTTCACTCTTTAACAGCACCAACCGATTTAGTATCCCGGCTTTCTACTGACAGGCTCGCCATGTTAATAGCGGACAAAGGTCAGGCCGCCGAATCGCTATATAAAACGGTCCAGTCCATGATGAACATTTACCCATGGGAGAGACGAGGTCTGAAAGGACCAACGCCCACCCTATATTTACAAGATATTCTGACTTTCCCGTTCACATTAGAGCAATTGGAAGAAAGCCACATAGAGGTAATGAAAAATGGAACAATTGCTTAATAAAGTGACTCAGGCTGGCATTGACCCTTCATCGGTGACTGGTGAAGATGCGATAGCACTGTGGAAACATATTCGAGATCACATCGCCGAAAACCCTCTCGAAAAAGCACATTGTTATATTATCAGTGCAGAGTATCGCCAAGAGATAAGACAGCTAAGCGACAGTATTGCCGAGCTCAGACAAGCCTTGGAACATCTCACCCTACCTGAGAATGCTGAAGATATTTTGTCGGTAAAGTCGAGTTTATGTGAACATCTGGTTGATGTCGGTGATTATGATTCAGCGATGATCGAGTATATTAAATCAACCAATATCGCGGTTGATTACGGTTTTATAGACGAGTATGTATTAGCGATAGTCGGTATGGGTAACTTGTGTGATGCCTATGGGGATCACGAACGTGCGCTGCGTTTTTATAAAAAAATCGAGGCAATAGACCATGCGATCAGCAGCCGTTCCTTGCGTTTACGCTACAAGCTATACATGCTCGCGTGTTACATCAGTCTAAAATACACAGATGATGCTATGGAGCTACTCACTGAATGTGAAGAGCTCAGTATTCTGGTCAGCGATAAAAACCTCGCTGGTCAAATTCACCTTTACCGAGCCAAACTGCATCAATTGAACCATGACTATTCAAACGCTTTACTTGCACTTTCTAGTGTCCAGTATACTTCGGGCAGCTCCACAACGTTTTGGTTGTCTGCGATGGTCAAAATGGAGACAGCTTGCTGTCTCAATGGAAAAGGTAATACGGCGTTAGCAAACCTAATTATGGGTTCAGTGGAAAAGCGTATAAAGAAACACTCTTCCGCGATGCTTGCCCGCACATTTTATAATATGATGAGTAACATTAGTGCTTCTCAAGGTCAGTTTGAGCTCGCACTTGATTGCGAAAAACATGCATTTAATATTGAGTCTGAACTGGTTAGGCAAATACCTATAAGTGAGCTAGGTTCTGCTCAGTTACATCGTCTGGATCGCTTTGAATTACAGCTCAAACTTATCTTGTCAGAGATCGAAAACAAAGAGCTCAAAGAGACAACAAAACAACACAAGAATACCGTTGCTCAATTGCAGCAGGATGTTTTTACCGACCCATTAACGTCGTTACACAATCGCCGCTGGTTAGAAGTGAAACTGAAAGACTTGCTGCTTCGCGATACAGCTTTTGCTCTCATGGTGATTGATATTGACCACTTCAAATCCATCAATGATGAACTGAGCCATTTAGTCGGTGACAAAGCAATCCAGAGCGTTTCAACACATTTATCCAACTACTTTAACTTTTCAGGCGCTTCATGCATCCGCTTTGGTGGTGAAGAGTTTCTCGTCATACTTGAAAACGACAAACTAGAACATGCCGAGATCCACGCAGACCATTACCGGGAGCAAATTTATCACTACAACTGGCGTGATATTTTAGGTGAGCGCGGCCTCACGGTTTCTATCGGTATTACTGTTCACCGAGAGGGTGAAAATACACAGCGTACTTTTTACCGTGCCGATAAAGCGCTTTACCGCGCGAAAGCCAATGGCCGCAACCAAGTTTGTACCGAGTTATAAATGATCCCAAGCTTTTGAGCGACAGAACGGTTAACGTTTAAGTAATCGCCAGCATAGCAGCAGTAATTTTCTCTGCGGCTTCTCCTAAGTACTGCAATTCGTTTCCATTCCTTCCCATATAGGTCTATTACTTAACTATTAAGGGGCCAAGTTGTTTTAAACAGCCGCCGTATCAAAAGGCTGTAATTCTTCCAGACAATTGATGATTGCAATCCCTATGTAATGGGACAAAACTTTAAACTACTTTGTCTCTCAATGTGCACTATTTGAGACAGAACAAAGCATCTTGGAAGTAGCGGAGCATAACCGTCAAAAATACTTGATTCATTTATAATTGTATCAAATACTTAAGCAACTCATTTACGTAACTTTTTTCATATAGCAACAAGCACGGGTAAATAAGATGTTTCTAGACTATTTTGCACTTGGGATACTCATTTTCGTTGCTTTGGTTATTTTCTACGGAATCATCGTCATTCACGATATTCCCTATGAAATTGCTAAAGAACGTGAACACCCACATCAAGATGCGATTCATTACGCTGGCTGGGTAAGTTTGTTCACACTTCACGCTTTGTGGCCTTTCCTGTGGATTTGGGCAACATTATGGCGCAAAGAGCGAGGCTGGGGCTTTAAACAACTGGAACAAGAAACACACGATATTCATCATCGTCTTGAAGAGCTCATTGACGAAGTAAACGAGCTAAAAAATGAAGTATCAGTATTAAAGAAACAAACTCAGCAAAATCCTACCGCTGACCTAAGTAAAGAGGAAAAATAATGGATTTATTGTTGATCCTGACTTACACAGCCTTTTGTATCGCGATTTTCAAAATTTTTAAGATCCCTCTTAACAAATGGTCGGTTCCAACCGCTGTCCTTGGTGGCGTTGTACTGATAGGCACGCTCGTGCTTCTTATGAACTACAACCATCCCTTTACACAGATAGGTAATCAGATCTACCCAACCACACCTATCGTTTCTGGTGTTCGTGGCCGTGTAATCGAAGTGCCGGTACAACCAAACGAACCATTAAAGACGGGCGATATACTATTTAGAATCGATCCGACACCTTTTGAGGCCGAAGTTGCGCGTCTTGAAGCAAAAGTAAAAGAAGCGAGCCAAGGGGCTTTAGGTTTAGAATCTGGGGTTCAAGAGGCACAGGCAGGCATTATCAAGGCGCAAGCAGAGCGAGATAAAGCGAAGCGAGAGTTCGACCGCTACCAACGAGGGTTTGATCGCGGCGCATTTACCGAACAAGACCTAGATACTCGTCGTCAGGCTTATAAAGCGGCAGAAGCCACGCTAGAAGTCGCATTGCAACAAAGAGAACAAGCCCAAATTGCGCTAGATTCAGAAGTAGGCGGAGAGAATACCCAAGTTGCTCAATTGCTTGCCGAATTACGCAAAGCCGAGTTCAATTTAGATCAAACGGTGGTTCGCGCTCCGACCGACGGCTACGTGACCCAACTTGCTTTACGTCCTGGCGTGATGGCGGTACCTCTACCACTGGCTCCGGCAATGACCTTTGTTCATACAGAAGCCACCCAGTTTTACACAGCGGCCTTCCGACAAAACTCGCTACAACGACTAGAGCCTGGCTTTGAAGCTGAATTCATGTTCCGTGCGATCCCAGGCCGAGTATTCCGTGGTGAAGTGGTTGAAGTTATCCCAGCAATCGGTGAAAGCCAATTCCAGGCACGTGGGTCTCTATTAGGCACAGACGCACTTCGTACGAGTGGACGAGTGTTTGTCAAACTCAAAATTACCGATGACTTGAGTGAGTTCCATCTTCCGATGGGTACAGCTGTTGAAGTCGCGGTTTATTCAGACAGCTTCCACCACGTTTCTATCATGCGTAAAGTACTTATCCGCATGAAGAGCTGGCAAAACTATCTGTACTTAGACCATTAATACATGGACTTTGCTACATACTCACAAAGGGGCGGATATCCGCTCCTTTTTTATTTCTGCACCCTTCGTATACGTGAGTTTTATCACACACTGTTTTCAAACCGACCTCGTCCAAAGCCCAATCAATTGGGTTACTGCTAAGCTGTAATAAACAGCAAAATTATCGATAATTCAAAGTAATGTAAGTGAACGATATTCAACGCTGACTATTAAGCAGAGGCTATCTATGAATCTTTTCGGCAAAACTCTCATCGTTATCGCTAGCGGCGCTTTACTCTACGGTATCGGCGGCCTTCCTATGTTTGGCGTCCCTGTCTTTGCTAACACAACCCTAAAACCAGCCATGGCGATATTAGCCGTGTACTCGGTGTTATTCGGCCCCATTGTCGGTTTTTTGGTGGGCATTATCGGCCACTGGATCACGGATCAGTTCGCGGGTTGGGGCTTATGGTTAACTTGGGTGGCGGGTTCTGGCGTTGTCGGTCTGATTATGGGGCTCTTCCCCTACCTGACTCGTCACCGCTTAGACGACGGAGGCTTCGACAGGCAAGACGTTATACTTTTCGTGGTACTCGCACTGATTGGTAATATTCTGGGCTATGGCTGCTCAGCCTATCTTGACACCATCTTTTATGCTGAACCTTTTAATAAAGTCCTAACGCAGATGCTCATCATCGCCACAGGCAACACGGTACTTATTTCTATTATTGGCTACTTCATCATCCGAACTATAGCTAAACGCAATAAGGGCAGCGACAAGCTAACAGAGACTTAATCACACTAGCACTAAGCTTTATATCGTTCTATTCGGACACAAAAATGGGATGCCAGTGCATCCCATTGTTAAATCAGATCATCGTGAGCAGATGACTTAATAAATCTTAACTCCATCTCAGCACACGAGTTTCATTGCCTTCTTCTGGCTTGGCAGGAATGTTGAGCGAAAACAACAAACTCACTGCCGCCATACCAGCACCAATGTAGAAAACACTTGAAGGTGAAACCAGCCAGATAACACCAAACGTAACTGGAATGACAACCGCAGCAATATGGTTGATGGTGAATGCTACGCCCGCCGTCGATGCCATATCCGCCGGATCAGCTATCTTTTGGAAGTACGTTTTAATCGCTAGTGCCAAAGCGAAGAACAGATGATCAACCACGTATAGCGCTGCTGCCCATTCCGCAGTTTGAACTAATCCGTAGCCAACAAACACAAAGATCAAACCGACGTATTCAAACATCAACGCCTTACGCTCTCCGACAACACCAATAAACCGACCAATTCGTTTAGCAAACAGGAAGTTAAATAAGTAGTTAATCAAGAACAGTAAGGTGATATCCGCCGCTGAATAACCGAACTTCTCCACCATTAAGAACCCTGCAAAAACGGTGAAGATCTGGCGACGAGCCCCACTCATAAACGTCAGCGCGTAGTAGAGCCAATAGCGTTTACGCAATACCAACTTCTTGTTCTGCGGTACTGTAGATTTAAACTGAGGGAAAGTAAATGCCATCACCAAGATAAGCACAAAGCCTATCCCACCCATCACCATATAAACCGTTTGAAAATCCAGTTTAAGTTGCTCTAGCATCACCCACAACGCGCCATAGGTAACCAGAGAGGCAAGAGCACCTACCGAAATGAACTTACCAAGCATTTCTGGGGCTTCGTCTTTAGACAACCACTGTAACGAGAGAGACTGTTTCAACGTTTCGAAATAATGGAATCCAGTGGACATTAACAAGGTCGTAAAAAGTAAACCGTACAGAGTGGGAAAATAACCTGTTATTGCCGTGCCTAATGTCAGCATGGCCAGAGAGACCAGCATGAAGCGTTGCTCGCGAATAAACAGCAGCACAAATACGGCGGTAAACGACAAAAAGCCCGGCACTTCACGTACACTTTGTAACAAACCGATGTCTGAGCCATCAAAGTTTGCTTTTTCAATAACGAAATTGTTGAGCAGCGCCATCCAAGTTGAAAAGGCGATAGGCACAATAATGGAGATAAGCAATAAGAAGTTTTGCGGTGTTCTCCAGCCTTGAGAAGAGGTATTCATGATGCATCCTTTAGATATGAAGGCATCATCATAGCCCTAAATGTAACAAATTCGCAATATCATTCTAATTTGACGCAAAAGTAAAATAACGCTTAATCGATATTCTTTACGCTCAGGCGATTTTTAAATTCAAAGACGTGTTCTGGGCACACATCCAAACAACGTCCGCAGCTGATGCAGTTTTGATCCATCACCCGGCGATCTCCTTCTTTTAACGGTAACCTCAAAACCTCTGGTTCTGGGCAGACGTAAAAACAATCCATGCATTTGGTGCAAGCTTCTCGTCGTACAGCGGTAACTCTGAGAATACTCTTTCTGCCGATGACACCGTAGGTTGCTCCTAAAGGACACAGGTGACCACACCACCCATGTTCTACCAGCAGTAGATCCAGAACAAAAACGAGCCCAACTAAAACCCAACCCGCTCCCATGCCAAACACAAGCCCTCGGTGCAAAGCGGCCACCGGGTCTATCCATGTCCAGAGAATCGTACCTGATAATGCACTGCCTAACATCAAAACTGGAATTAACCAGTAGCGCAGTGATGGAGACCAGCGATAACTCGCTTTAATATTCAGTTTTCGCCGCAGCCAAGCAGCGAAGTCTGTCACCACATTCAAAGGACAAACCCATGCGCAAAATGCTCGTGGCGCAAGAATCGCATAAAACACAATAACGATGGCTACCCCTAACAAGACCTTAAACTCCGGTACATGCCCAGTAGCCAATGCCTGCAATACGATCAGCGGATCGCTCATGGGAACCGTATCGAGCAACATGCTAGAGGAAAGATTACCCGAAAAAACGCCTAGCGTTGGCCCAGCCATAAACAGCGCAATAATGGTAAGTTGGCAAAGCCTGCGTAAGATTAGGAATCGGTGTGCTCGCCACCAGCCAAACTTTTCTATTGCCTCTTTGCCTGCATCTTGAGCTAAGTTTTTAGCCATTACTTACCTCCTTTTAGAGACTCAAGTGCACCTGTCGGTACAGGGTTCTCTTCTGGAAGCACGTTCTCTAAAGGTTTATCTATTTCCTGCCAACCGAAGTTGTAATGGCTGCCCACTTTACCTTTAGCTAAGTCCGTAGGCACAACCTTAATTGCAGAAACATCCAGTACACATGCCTGCTCACATTTACCACAACCTGTACAGACCTCAGAATTAACGGTTGGGATCAGCTTAGCGTGGTAGCCTGTGCGGTCGTTGTGAATTTTTTCTAGAGTAATCGCCTCGTCAATAAGAGGACAGACTCGATAGCAAACATCACAACGTAAGCCTTGCCAATTAAGGCACGTTTCGTGATCGATGAGGATGGCGGTTCCCATGCGGGCATCATCAATGTTGGTTAATTCAGGATCGAGAGCCCCACTCGGACACGCGACCACACACGGAATGTCATCACACATTTCGCAGGGTATGTCGCGTGCAGTAAAATACGGTGAGCCAGTAGCGACTGGAGACAGTAACGTGGCAAGCTTTAACGTATCGTATGGGCATGCTTGTACGCACAACCCACAACGTATGCAGGCAGATTCAAAGTCGCCCTCTGGCAGAGCACCCGGTGGCCGGATTGGGACCCCTTTGGTTTCGCGAGCTTGACTTTGCAAAGACTGTAGCCCCAATACACAGGCTGCAGCACCAACGCCCATTGCTGTTCGAGCAGTATCACGCAAAAATCGGCGACGACTTTGGGACATTTTTGACGGGAAAGATTTCATCACGTTTCCTCAAAGAAGCTCCTTTATCAAGTTAAGCATAAATAGCCCGAAACGTACGTCTTCCCCATACCACATAAGAGGTAACTCCAACCTCTCTTGATTCAAATCAACTCTAGGCGGCTACCCACTTCACAGTTTGAAAACCCTCTTTCTCCACTAAAAACGAATTCACCACAATTGCCTATAAACGCGTAAAGTTTCAGTATAAAAATCCAACACATTTTCAATCTTGTCGGTATTTTCTGCCCTAAAACACTATATAAACTCAAAACACCACTAACATAAGCCACTAATTTTAAACGTATAAATTCACTAAATTCTAAAAAATGCTATTCAAAAACCAAAACAGTGGTTAGATTAAGGTAAAACAAATACATAGGAGAGAAGCATGGAAATAATCGTACGTCCAACCATGGTTGAAGACGCAGCAGCGCTCGTTGAAATCTATTCCCAGCCTAAAGCGCAACGTGAAACCCTGCAGCTCCCTAACCCGTCTGTTGCCATGTGGGTGGAAAGGTTATCTAACATGCCTGCTGGCGTTTACAGCTATGTCGCTGAAGTTGATGGCAAAGTGGTCGGCAATATCGGCTTTCATCACTCACAACGTCCAAGAACGTCACATACGGCTTCTTTTGGTATTGGTGTTCATGACCGTTTTCACGGCCTTGGTGTCGGCAGTAAGTTGATTGAGACAGTGACAGAGTTAGCCGATAACTGGCTCAATGTGAGACGCATTCAAATAGAGGTGAACGCCGACAACGACGCAGCCATCGGCCTCTACAAAGAGCATGGCTTCGAGATCGAAGGCGAAGCAATTGATGGTTCCTTCCGCGATGGTGAGTTCATCAATACCTATTACATGGCACGCATAAGACCCAGTAAGAATTAGAATTCAGCCTCCACATGGAGGCTTTTTCATTCAGATTGGCCTTTCAGATAAGCAATCGCTCTCGCGGTCAGCGCTTCAGTGTAGGGATTAATTTTCCAATGCTTTGGGCTCCAGCCTTTTACAAAACGCTGAAAGTCAGCCCAGGCGACAGGAAACAACGGACGCCACTCTCGCTCGACCGCTTTTGCATCAAGCTGCGGCTGGTAGATTTGAAGAGCATGCCTAAGTTCTGCGAAGTAGATATCAAGAACCCACCTTTCCATTTCTGAACACGCATCTGGCTCGACCGCACTGCTCATAAACAGCGCCACGTCCTTCATCGCACAGCCATGGCCAACATATTGAAAATCAACTGCGGCGACCAATGACTCTGTGTCATCAAAACAAAAGTTGGCTAATTTAGCATCGCCATGAACAATAGTTTGATATTTTGCGCAGGTAAGTGTGCTATCAATTAACGAAGCAACTTGTTTTAACGCTTTATCTTCTAACGCGTCCAGTTCATCTGGCCTCGTTGCCAAATGCCAATACGTTCCAATATCCCATAGCTGATGGTGGTAAACCCCGATATAGCGGGCATGAAAATGCGCCAACCAAGAAAGACAAGCCCGTAAATGTTTTTTGGACGCTTGAGCCATCACTTTGGTGAACCCCGCTTCGGCGAGATCTTCCATAACGATCAACCATTCATTGTCCGTTTGAAAGCATTTTAACCCTTTGGGTATCCGACAATGTTCGTCGACAGATTGGCTAAAGTGTTCATACCAACTGACCTCAACCTGATAAGAGTGCAGTTTACGTTGATGGGAGCGATCGGTATTCCAGCCTCTTGGGTGCTCAGATGGTTTAGGAAGTGTCACATGTTTTACAATGATTGAGCGCTTAGAGAACTTCACTCGCACCAGTTCACCGTAACCTCCCCAAAGTGACTGAATCACTTCGACTGAAGCAAGATTACCCAGATCTAGCTCATTGCCAATGTTCACATAGAGAGGGTTGATCATTTGTCCCCCTACGCCAAAAGATGTGCCCACTGCTTATTTTTATCAATATAGTGCCCGACATAAGGACAAACCGGGACGATTTTGTAGCCCAATGATTCAATTTCTGGCAGTACGGCTTCCATCATCACCTTTCCGCAACCCTTACCTCTTAGTTCTTCAGGAACCACGGTCGACGTGATATGCATTGCGCCATCTTGCAGTTGATACACAACTTTAGCGCTAAAGCCTTGCTCAAGTTCAACCCAAAAGATGCCACTTTCACTGTCGTGCGTCACTTTTTGCATAACTTACTTCCTTATTTTCGGTTAACTTATTGAATCGAACTATATCACTGAATAAAATCAATACCACGCTAGGAAGCCCAGTCATTTCATATCAGTCCCTTTTCAGGTTCGACCATAATAATGAGAAATATGATAATTAGTGCCGGAGATGGCAAACGACCTTCTCAAAGTAAGAGGGAACCAGAACGTCAGGCGACAATACTCAACAGCACCGATGCAATGGCAATGGTGGAACACGGAAGCGAAGTTTCTTTAAACGTGACGACGCCCGTAGGAACTAAGTTTATAACCACCAGCACCTTTATTGGCTGTCACTCCAACCATACTGCGTTGGTAGAGCTACCAAATATTTCGGAAGAAGATCTCAAGTTCTACTTTCAAGAAGGGTTCTGGATCAACATTAAAGCGTACTCTCAGCGTGGTGAAGGCGCCATTATTCCTTTTAGAGCGCAAATCCAGCATCGCTTGGGTGAACCTTATCCATTATTGGTTCTCAACCTGCCAAATACGATGCAAGTGTATCAGCTTAGGAAAGAAGTTCGTTACGAAGTCAATTTGAAAGCTCATGTACGCTTCGAAACACATCGCAACGAGTGTGAGATAAGAGACATTTCCCGAAGCGGCTGCCGTTTCGTGACGTCTCCGATCAGTCGTCCGCTGCAGATTGGTGACCTCATTTCGTTAGATGTAAATATGCCGGAGGATAGCCGCATGCTAGCCCCACTCAATGGCCGCATTTGTAACCTGCAAAAATCGACTCATTACTCCCGTTACGGCGTGGAATTTGATGACGTAGGCAAATCCAATGCAAAGCGCTTACTGAGCAATCTCAAATTTGACGGAACCAAACTGAAATTAAAGTAGTTCAGCATTTGTCTCATCGTTTTTCTTACAACACAAGAATAGAAAAAGGCACTGAATGTGCCTTTTTGTTTTTTAATTCAGTCAGATACTGAATCTCTTTTCCGCGAGATTTGGTCTACTTTCTCAATGCATTAAGCTTAGCTTGAGCGATACCAAAAATCGTATCGATCGGATAAGAGCCTTCTTCTGTTGGTTCTCCGGCCACTTTTCCGGTAAACAGTTCAATCGCTTCGGTGACATGGTCTATCGCCCAAATATGAAACTCGCCTTTTTCTACCGCTGTGACGATATCGGATCGCAACATCAGGTTATGAGCATTCGACGCCGGAATGATTACCCCTTGACCGCTATGACGACCTTTAATGACACACACGTCATAAAAGCCTTCAATCTTTTCGTTTACACCGCCAATAGGTTGCGCTTCACCAAACTGGTTCATCGAGCCTGTGATGGCGATATCCTGACGGTTTGGCTGTTTTGAAAACGCAGAAGCAACCGCACACAGCTCGGCCATACTGGCACTGTCTCCATCGACCCCGCCGTAAGACTGCTCAAAGGTAATCGTAGTCGTAAGCGGAACACGTGCATTTTTACCAAACACAGACGACAAATACGCCGATAAAATCATGACCCCTTTGGAGTGAATGCTACCACCGAGATCAACACTGCGTTCAATATCAATCACCTCACCGTCACCATAGCAAGTGGTCGCGGTAATGCGGTTTGGTGCACCAAACATATAATCGCTGGTACTCAACACCGACAATGCATTAACTTGCCCGACTGCTGAACCTTCAGTGCGTATCAGCGTGGTACCATTGACATAGGACTCCATCACACTGTCACGCAAACGGCTCACACGCATTTCTTGATTCTTCAGCGCTTCTTGTACATGCCCGGTTCGAATCATGTTGGAGTTGGCCTGACGAGCAACGTAGTTTGATTCTCGGAGCAAGTTAGCAATGTTGGCAGAATGCAGCGACAGCTTGGACTGGTCCCCAGACAAACGTGAGCTGTATTCGATAATACGGGCAATGGCTTTCTTGTCGCAGTGCAGCATGTTGTTATCGTGGACGACACTAGAAATAAAGCGTGCATAGTGCAGCTCAGACTCAGGCGTTCGGCTCATTTCATCTTCAAAATCGGCCGTAACCCGAAATAGCTCGCTAAATTCTGGATCGTAGTGCTGTAACAACTGATAAGTTCGGTAATCACCAAACAGGATTATTTTGATATCTAACGGAATCGGCTCTGGATCGAGTGAAACCGCACCGGTTAACGTTACTTCTTTCTCTAGTGAGGTAAAGCTTAACTGACGCGATCGAATCGCACGCTTTAGGCCATCCCATACATAAGGCTGCTCCAGCACTTTCTGTGCATCCATCAAAAGGACGCCGCCATTGGCTTTGTGCAAACTACCTGCCCGGATGAGCGAGAAATCGGTAAACACGGTGCCTTTAAACGTTGC
Source organism: Vibrio natriegens NBRC 15636 = ATCC 14048 = DSM 759 (assembly GCF_035621455.1). Lineage (NCBI taxonomy): Bacteria > Pseudomonadati > Pseudomonadota > Gammaproteobacteria > Vibrionales > Vibrionaceae > Vibrio > Vibrio natriegens. Next base: position 1,139,285 of record NZ_CP141823.1, on the reverse strand, counting down.
CGTTTCAATTGAACCAAATAGCGAGTGATAATTAGGGTTCTCTTCGACCACAATTGGGAAATCACTGTTACAACGACTGACCAGTACATTCACTTTGTAGCGACGAGGTAACTTCTTATCTAAAGACGCGGTCGCTATTTCGCCTTGTTCACCACTTTGGTCAAGAAAGATATCGGCGTTCTCGACAATGTCTTTTTGTAGCTCTGTAAGATAAGTTTTGATCTCTGGATATTCAGAGTAATCAACCTTAAGCGTTTTAATGAAGTGAGTAATCACATCCAGTGTCACTTCATCATTGAGCTTTTTGATTTTATCACTAAACGTTTCTTCCCACTCGGTGAGTTCACGTACCATAGAGCGCAAAGCCACTTCCAACTCATCAATGGCATCGCTGAATTGTTCTTGCTCTTTTTTGCTCAGTGCATCAAACGACTCTTCGGTATGCAGCTCATCACCATCCATCGCGACGAACTGGTAGTCACCTTGTGTTGTGATCGTCAGGCTAATGCCTTTATCTTTCGCTTCTTTGCTAATACGATCCAACTCATTTTGTTGCTTGTTAGCTAGTTGGTTTTTTAAACGATCAGCGCGGCTAAAGTACATTTCGTTATCAAATGCCAATGGTAATGCATTGAGCAGCTTGCCCATTAAGGCTTCAATATCAACTCGTAACTTATTACCGATACCACAAGGCAATTTCAATACTTTAGGTGTGCGAGTGTCTTCAAAATTCGCGACATAACACCAATCAAATAACGCTTCTACATCGTGTTGATGACGATTTAAGTAACGCAAAATCATGGTACGTTTACCCAGACCATTCTGACCGATTGCGTAAATATTGTACCCTTTCTCCTTGATTGACATCGCAAACTCAACTGCCTTTTGAGCGCGCTCCTGCCCCACGATTTCATCAATAGGAGGTAATTCCTTGGTAGACTTACATGGCATATTCTCTAGATCAGCTACAGAATACAACTGCTTAGGTTCTAGCCTTAGTATTGCCATATCCGCTTCCTTTTTCTTATTGTGTTCAATTGAGTGTAGAGATTATTTGTTTAATTTTAAGTGATTTACATTACATCGCGGTCTAACCGAACACTTTATGAGCAACTAAACCACAAAAAATGACAACAATACACACTTGCAATTGATAACCATTTTCATTTAATATCATATTCAATCTAATTTGGGGAGTTGGACATGGATATCGAGCAATGCTGGATGCGCTACATGAAAGCTGGGCAATTAATACAACAGGGTCACTGGCCTGAAGCGCATCGTTTATATGAAGATGTACTCAATCATTTACCCAATCACATCCACTCAGCGTTAGAAAACGAACAAACCAAACCCTGCCAATTTATTTGTCTTATTAGCGGACTACGTGATGCTAGCGTGGCACAGTCAGAGATTCTCAATAGACTCGGTTCGCAACGTGCAGCTTTTTCAGCACTCAACCAAACTTATGCATTATTTCAGTTCTTACAATTGGAAAGCCATGATCTGATTGAGCGCTTAAGTCACCTGCTTGCGCAGCAAAGTGAAGACTTACTTGCACACATGGCAGCATTTTGTACCGCGCAACGTAACGCGGAATGGATGATTGAATTACAACACGTGACTCATGCACACGAACAATTTTTGCATTTGCAGGCAATGATATCTGGCGAATCAGCCAATATGCGTCTCTATAATTAAGCCTCAGCCCCCTGATTCTGAAGCGATGCTAAATTGGCAAGAAAACTTTTGAATTACTGAAAATGGGCATAGCTGCCTTTCGGTTTGGCCGCCGAGACTGGTTGGTTCAACGAGTCAGACTTAGTCAATCTGATTCAATATACTGTTAACAGTATGACTTGAGTTCCCCCAACCATGAAAAATGCCGCGATTCTGTCGCGGCATTTTTTATTCTTCTAACTCATCGGTCGTTACACAGACTCAATGCCCATATTGTATAGGGTGAACGCATAGATATCGGTTGTAAGATCGATTTGTTTACTGAGCGGCATGCCCGCACCATGTCCTGCATTCACATCGATTCGAATCAATACCGGATTTTCGCCCTGATGTTTATCTTGCAGCTCGGCAATGAATTTGTAGGAGTGAGCAGGCACCACACGATCATCATGATCGGCAGTGGTCACCAGCGTTGCAGGGTATTGCACGCCCTCTTTCACATTATGTACAGGCGAGTAACCAAGCAGATACTGGAACATCTCTTCACTTTGTGCAGACGTACCAAAGTCGTACTTCCAGCCTTCTCCAGAAGTGAATGTATGGTATCGAAGCATATCAAGCACTCCCACAGCAGGCAGTGCCACTTTGAACAGCTCTGGACGTTGAGTCATACACGCACCGACCAACAACCCGCCATTCGAACCACCACGAATCACCAAGCGTTCTGAACTTGTGTAGTCGTTCTCGATCAAATATTCAGCTGCAGCGATAAAGTCGTCAAACACGTTCTGCTTTTGCAACTGGGTTCCGGCATTGTGCCATGCCTTTCCATATTCACCACCGCCTCGCATATTCGCTACGGCATAAATGCCCCCTAACTCGAGCCAGTTGGCTACATTACCAGAGAACATTGGCGTCAGGCTGATATTAAAACCACCATAACCGTAAAGCATGGTCGGCGCAGTACCGTCGAACTTGGTGCCTTTTTTATAGGAGATGATCATCGGTACTTGTGTACCGTCTTTTGAGGTGTAGAAAACCTGCTTCGACTCATAGTCATTGCGATCAAATGGCGCTTTAGATTCTTGATAAAGCTGTGATTCACCAGTTTCCACATCAAAAGAGAAAATCGTCGGCGGAGTGACGTAATTGGTGAAAGTGTAGTAAAGCGTAGTTTCTTCTTTCTTCCCTGCTAAACCATATGCCGTGCCTTCGCTCGGTAATTCAACATCACGAATCCATTCACCTTGGTAGTTGTACTGCTGTACTTTCGACAGAACATCAACCATGTAAGTAGCAAACAGATAGCCACCGCCTTTACCCACTTCTAACGGCTGCTCTTGCTCTGCAATAACCTCTACCCATTGTGAGGTTTGCGTGTTGTAACTGACGACTTTGCCATTTGGCGCATCAAGGTTGGTGTAAAACAGCAGAGTTGCATCTTGATTATCAATAAGGTGCGTATCGCCTTGTGTAGTTTCGCGTAACGTCACAATCTCTTGTGCTGCTGAGTTCAGGTCGATATAAAACAAGCGGTTGCCAGAGGTTGATTCCGCGCCAGAGATAATTAAGTAGCGATCATCCGTTGTCGTCGTAGCGAATACATAGCGATGTGTCTGAGAGTCCAATGCGCCAAACACGACTTTATCTTCAGATTGTGAAGTCCCTAGCTCATGATAGTAAAGTTTATGCTGCTCAGTACGCGCTGATAGTTCGCTGCCTTCTGGCTTATCGTAGCTGGAATAGTAGAAACCTTTGCTGCCCAACCAGGAAATGGAGGTAAATTTCGCGTCGACAATTTCAGGCTCCAACTGTGCTTTGGATTCCGCATCAATAACAAAGATCTTACGCCAGTCACTGCCACCTTCAGAGATAGAATACGCGACTAAACGGTTGTCTTTTGAAAAGCTCACTTCACCAAGAGAAGTGGTCCCCTCTTCAGAAAAAGTATTAGGATCTAAAAATACTTCTGCCTCACCCTCTCCTTTGCGACGGTAAAGTACGCTTTGGTTTTGCAAACCATCATTTTTATAAAAATAGGTGTAATCACCGCGCACAAATGGCTGTGAGTATTTCTCATAGTTTTGGCTGCTAGCGACCAGATCGCGAATTTTCTGGCGATAAGGGATCTGACCCAGTAAATCAAAAGTCACTGCGTTTTGGCTTGAGACCCAGTTTGCCGTTTCTTCACTACGATCATCTTCTAACCAGCGATAAGGATCGGCGATATCGTGTCCGAAGTAGCTGTCCACGACAGAATCTTTGCGAGTTTTTGGGTAATGCATAACGTCCGTGTTACTCCACTTTAATTTTGTTTTAGTTTTAATTGAGACTAATTCTCAACACATACCTTAGGGCGCTAACGTTTGATTTCAACTAAAAGATTGAAACATTTATTAAATTGATACTTAACACGCAATTTGCATCGAAGACGGCATGAAGTCCAAGCCGCTAAAAATAGTGTGAAATCGTTAAGTAGCGATCACGGATGTGCTCAATTAATAATTTTACTTTATTCGGTGGCTGGCGAGTAAATGGATACACCGCATAAATGCCCAGTTTTTTGCCAACCAATTCAGGAAAAATATCCACCAGCTGGCCATTACGAATATCGTGATACACCAAGCACCTTGGTACGTAGGCGATACCATGGCCACCCAGCGCCGCTTTGCGAAGCGCGGTGGCGTTATCAGTAGAAAAACTGCCCGACACTTTAACAATGTAATTGCCTTCATCACTCTTAAACTCCCAATCGGAAGCACCTGTGGTTTGATAGGCATATTGAAAACAGTTATGACGCGTCAAATCAATCGGTTCTACTGGTTTGCCATTTTTGGCTATATAAGAAGGAGAAGCACACACCACCCATTGAGAGTCGAGAATATGCCTTGCAATTAAGCTGGAGTCTTCAAGATACCCCGTTCGAATCACGAGATCATAACCATCAGCCACAAGGTCAACGAAGCGATTATCGAGCGACATGTCGACGGTTAAGCCCGGATGAAGGTTACAAAATTCGGCTACTGCATCAGCAAGAATCAAGTCTCCAGAAATAGATGGCACAGACATCTTAATATGTCCGCTTACATTCTCTCCAAACCCTGCAACTGCATCCATAGCCTCCTGAGTGGCTTGCTTCACATTTTTAGCACTATGTAATAACACCTTCCCCGCTTCCGTCAGGGTCAATTTACGTGTTGTTCGATATAATAGCTGCGCGCCGATTTCTTCTTCCAATCTGGCGATTCTTTTACTAACTACCGAATTTGTAAGGTTATTTGCTTCTGCAACCTTACTAAAACTACCCAGTTCCATTACCTGAGAAAATAGGATTAAGTCGTCTGCTCTCATTTGATTATGTCACTTTTGGAATTAATTATTTTCATTATTTCCCTATATCTAAAAAAAATAAAGGAGTAGATTCACGCCAAATTAACAAAACCATTACAACAAAAAGTCGCCTCTACAACGGAAACATACCGTTCAAAAAAGTCTGCGAACGAAGGATGTACAAATGAGTGAAACCCTACTTGCCCTCGTGGCGTTTTCGCCAATTGTTGTGGCCGCCATTTTATTGGTTGGTCTCAACTGGCCTGCTAAAAAAGCTATGCCTGTTGCGTTCGGTCTTACCGTCGCTATCGCCCTAATGTTTTGGGATATGTCAGCTACTCGCGTACTGGCATCCGTATTCCAGGGCCTAGGAATTACCGTATCTGTTCTCTGGATTGTGTTTGGCGCCATCTTCTTGCTCAACACTTTAAAACACACTGGAGCGATCACAACTATCCGTAACGGCTTTACCGATATCTCTGCCGACCGTCGTGTTCAAACTATCATCATTGCATGGTGTTTTGGCTCGTTCATCGAAGGGGCATCTGGTTTCGGTACGCCTGCTGCGATTGCTGCGCCGCTACTCGTTGCGATTGGCTTCCCTGCAATGGCAGCGGTGCTAATGGGCATGATGATTCAGTCTACACCTGTGTCATTTGGTGCTGTAGGCACGCCGATCATTGTCGGTGTCAATAAAGGACTGGATTCACATAACATTACCGAGACATTGGTAACACAAGGTTCTTCATGGGAAGCATACCTACAGGACATTACTGCTCACGTAGCGGTTATCCACGCGGTTGTTGGTACTATGATTCCAGTGTTAATGGCTGTGATGTTAACACGATTCTTCGGTAAAAACAGAAGCTGGACAGAAGGTCTCGATATCCTGCCATTCGCTCTGTTTGCTGGTATCGCATTTACGGTTCCTTACGCATTAACTGGCGTATTCTTAGGTGCTGAGTTCCCGTCTCTGATTGGTGGCCTTGTTGGTCTAGCAATTGTGGTGACCGCAGCGAAAAAAGGCTTCCTGGTACCAAAAACTAAATGGGACTTTGAAAGCGAAGACAAATGGCCTACAGAGTGGTTAGGTTCTCTGAAAATCAACATTCAAGAGAAATCTGGTAAGCCAATGAGCCTGGTAATGGCTTGGGTTCCTTACGTATTGTTAGCTGTGATTCTTGTTGCTAGCCGTGTAAGCGCGGAATTCAAGAGCTTCCTGCAAAGCATCAGCTTGTCTTTCAGCAATATTCTTGGAGAAGCGGGCGTTAGTGCAGCAATCCAACCGCTATACCTGCCTGGTGGCATCCTGGTGTTTGTTGCGCTACTTGCGGCACTACTGCAAAGCGGCAGCGCGAAACCACTTCGTGAAGCATTCGGCGAATCAAGCAAAACACTGATTGGTGCTGGCTTCGTACTGGTATTCACCATTCCAATGGTACGTATCTTCATTAACTCAGGTGTTAATGGTGCAGACCTTGCGAGTATGCCAGTAACAACCGCGAACTTTGCCTCAGACCTTGTTGGCTCTGCATTCCCGGCATTGAGTGCAACGGTTGGTGCACTGGGCGCGTTCATCGCGGGTTCGAACACGGTATCGAACATGATGTTCAGCCAATTCCAGTTTGAAGTCGCTCAAACGCTATCTATCTCAAGTGTGATTGTCGTTTCACTTCAAGCGGTAGGTGCAGCAGCGGGTAACATGATTGCGATTCACAACGTAGTAGCAGCATCAGCAACAGTAGGTCTGCTGGGGCGTGAAGGTGCAACGCTACGTAAAACCGTTATCCCAACGTTCTACTACCTTGTTATGACGGGCATTATCGGCTTGGTACTGATATACGGATTCAACATGACAGATGCTTTGATGAAGTAAACAAAAGCGCAGGGTGTTCCCGCCCTGCACGGTTTTGACACAGCTATTAGCAACACTACCTGCATAGGTTATTTGACCTGCAAGTCTCCCCCAGTAGCTGTGTCACCTTCAATCACTTTATATAACTGATTGAATAATTGGACTGATTGTTCAATCAATTATGTAAATTGGTTACTAGAATTACTCTATCTGATAGTTGTACTTCTTTGTTAACCCGTATTCTGATGTCGTCAGCTACTCCGTAGCGATGAGAAACAACGCTCCACAACTTTGCTTAGAATAAACGCTAGGACACAATTATGATTATATCTGCTTCTACCGATTACCGCGCAGCCGCTAAAGCCAAGCTACCTCCATTTTTATTCCACTATATTGATGGCGGCTCTTACGATGAACGTACTCTGAAGCGCAATACTGACGATTTAGGTGATGTCGCTCTTCGTCAACGCGTCCTACGTGATATGGCTGATTTAAGCCTGGAAACCGAGATCTTTGGTGAGAAACTCGCCATGCCTATCGCACTTGCTCCTGTTGGTTTGACGGGCATGTACGCACGCCGTGGCGAAGTGCAGGCAGCAAAAGCAGCAGAGAAAAAAGGCATTCCTTTCACAATGTCTACGGTTTCCGTTTGTCCGATTGAAGAAGTCGCTCCGGCCATTGAACGCCCAATGTGGTTCCAGCTATACGTGCTAAAAGACCGCGGCTTTATGAAAAACGTTCTCGAGCGTGCAAAAGCGGCTGGCGTGACGACGCTTGTGTTTACCGTAGATATGCCAGTACCAGGCGCACGCTACCGCGACATGCACTCAGGTATGAGTGGTCCTAATGCTGCAATGCGCCGCGTATTTCAGGCGATGCGTCACCCGAGCTGGGCACTGGATGTAGGCATGCTGGGTAAACCTCACGATCTGGGTAACATTTCCACTTACCGTGGTGAACCAACGAAGTTAGAAGATTACATTGGTTGGCTAGGCGCAAACTTTGACCCTTCAATTTCTTGGAAAGATCTAGAGTGGATTCGTGACTTTTGGGATGGCCCAATGGTAATTAAAGGCATTCTGGATGAAGAAGACGCAAAAGACGCGGTACGCTTTGGTGCCGATGGTATCGTCGTATCTAACCACGGTGGTCGTCAGCTGGACGGTGTGCTTTCTACCGCTAAAGCGCTGCCAAGTATCGCAGACGCGGTTAAAGGTGACCTGAAGATTTTTGCTGACTCTGGTATTCGTACTGGATTGGATGTGGTTCGCATGCTTGCTCTTGGCGCGGACTGTACGCTTCTGGGTCGTTCTTTTGTCTACGCACTGGCTGCACAAGGTGGTACTGGTGTAGAGAACCTGCTTGACCTTTACGACAAAGAAATGCGTGTAGCGATGACGTTAACCGGTGCTAAAACGATTGCCGACCTTTCACAAGACTCATTAGTGAAAATCCCGAGCTAATCCGATACATCAATAAAAAACGAGCCATCAAAGGCTCGTTTTTTATAGCTAATTAGCTAAGGGCTGGAGAGCGTAGTCGTCGTTCAAATAGTGATTGAGACCGGGCTGCGAAAACTAGCTCACTTGATGCACGTATTCGATCACCACCTGGTTGCCTTCGATAAATACGTTACTAATATCGCCATCCACCGTTACTCGGCTTTGCAGTTGTACAGAACCTATAGCAGACATTTCTCGCTCATTTAGAGTCGGAATCACTTGACTAGGGCGCACATGTAGCTGCTCGCATAGCTGTTTTACAAAACCCAATGTCAGGGGTGAACTACCACGTAATAGGCCAGAAAACTCATGTAAGCTCACACCGAGGCGCTTCGCCATATCCATTTGAGTGATGTGCATTTTGGCCTTTTGTGACATCCAAGTGTTATAGAGCGCAATTCTATCCTGCTCTTTAAATTCCATATCTGCCTCCGCTAATTTTAAGTGGCAATACCCTCTCACACTTGCCACCGCTTAATGTTAGCGATAAGTCAAAGAACTTATAATTAAACGTTCAAGCCCTGTAAGGTAATGTTACTTACTCTACTGACAATAACGCCGGTGCTATACAATATTTGTTAAATTTCTGGGGTGAGCGTTTAATATCTGCTACCTTTCTCACCAAGACTCATTCGAAATAAAGTTACTTATGTCACAGTGGTTTATCGATCTTCAAAACTATATTCTTACCAACGGTGAAGAATGGAACAGCAGTGTTCTATTTATCACTCTCGCCAGTTTTATTGCATGGATCGCTTGGCGATTAATTCGCTCACGTTTAGCCATCCTGGTAGAGAAAACACCATTCCATTGGGATGACATGTTGCTTGAGGCTCTCAAAGCGCCAGTGAGTACACTCATCTGGTGTTGGCCCGCCACCGTATCACTCGGCATTATTTTAGAAAGCGAGCTAAACGATAAGATAGATTGGCTGAGCACACTCAAGCTCATTTTGATCATCAGCATCTTGGTCTGGACCTTGATGAGGCTAATCACCAATGTAGAAGAATACGTACTCGAACACCAAAAACGCGACGAAACGACGGTGCAGGCTATCGCGAAAGTGGCTCGCTTGTTCTTCGCCACATTGGGCGTTCTGACGATCATGCAGGCGTTTGGCCTTTCTCTGTCAGGTCTGCTCACCTTTGGTGGTGTGGGTGGTTTGATTGTGGGTTTAGCCGCGAAAGATTTGTTGTCTAACTTCTTTGGTGGTTTGATGATCTATTTCGACCGTCCCTTCAAAGTTGGCGACTGGGTTCGCTCTCCCGACAGAGAGATCGAAGGCACAGTTGAACGCATCGGGTGGCGCATGACGATTATTCGCACGTTTGATAAACGCCCGCTTTACGTTCCCAACTCGGTTTTTAGTAGCATTGTGGTGGAAAACCCGTCTCGAATGCTCAACCGACGCATTTATGAAAAAATTGGCCTTCGCTATGATGACGCAGAAAAAGTGCCGGAGCTCATCAATGCGATAAAGGAAATGCTGAAGGCTCACAAAGACATTGACGCTCGTCAAACGCTCATCGTGAACTTCGATTCTTTCGGACCATCGTCGTTGAACTTCTTTATCTATACCTTCACAAAGACGGTCAACTGGGTGCGCTACCATGAGGTAAAGCAGGATGTCTTACTGCAAGTGATCACTATCATTAAAGAGCACAACGCAGACATTGCCTTTCCAACTCAAACGCTTAAGTTGGATCCGATTCAAATGGCCAATCAGACAGAACAAGACGAAAATGGCTTTTAACATTACATAAAGCGAAGCCCACTCAATTGAGTGGGCTTTTTCATAATGGTTTAGCAGCCGTTATTGCTTGGTTAAAATCAGACGCGCATTCAATGGCTGTACTGGACGATTATTTTCACCCATGGCTTGTTCAAATGTCGCGATTTGTTCTGCTGAAATCGTCTGAGGATCTTTAAGCACTAGCCAACGCACCCCTTCCGAGCATGGAGGCGTGGTCAAAGAGCCATTAAATCGATAGTAATCTTTCTCACTCGGGATCAGGGCACTGGCATCAAATGGCGCACTGATCGTCACGTTACTGTCTTTTGCTGGGACTTTATCTAATAGCTTAGTCAACGCTGGGTTTGCTTCACCTTCTTCGAAGAATACCGCGACTACCGCAAGATTACCTTGCTCATCTGCGTGAACATAATGCGCCTCTAACGGATAGGATTTACCGTCTACATGGTTTTCTGATGGCGTATGGAAGTGGAATTGCTTGAGGTTAAATGATTTACCGTCAACAAGCAGGTTGTTGTCGCCTTCTAGACTCGTTTGTAGCGTATGGCCATTGTTTGTCAGTGAAATAGCTTTACCATTGTAATCTAATTCCAGCTTGGCCAATTCCGCCTGAACCGTAGACTGAATATCAATTGGGCTCTGGTTTTTACCCTGAGCACATTCAGAAGCAAATTCCCCCCAATGCTCCGGGCCATGATTACCCTCATATCCCCAATTTGCAGCATGCGCTGTACCAACTAATGCTAGAGATAAACCTAGCGCTGTAAGTGACTTATTCATAGTTTTACCTTATTCCATCAAGCGAAGTATTTTTAACCTCGCTATACTAATCTCAGAAGATCCTGTCGGAATAGTCCGAAAACTATGATTGCAAATAAACTTTGGGAGCAAGACCTCTTGTTATGTAATTGATAGTTCTCCCACCAGCTTCTGTTTCACAGAAAGTCACAAAAAGACAAGCATCGATGTCTTCTCATCCATCACATCAGGCTTAGAATGACGTCGAGTAATTCAGACACAACCTCACCATATTGTGGTCTGTTTTTGTGGGGATACAGGCCCTTGCTTGAAGCCCTGCAGGTATTTGGTAGAATCGCGGCATTATTCATGAGCGAGAACCAATGAGTGGCAAAACGTACTCCAGTTATAGAAATGACATCCTACGGTATTTATTCCCTCTGGGATGCAAAAGCCAAAGAGTTGCCTCAAATTAAAGCGTTCACCCAAACGGTTACTGCCGATGAAGGGGTTGAATTTGGCTTTACCGTCAATATTAAGAAAGCGAAAGGACAGCTTTTACAGTTTTGCATCCATCATCCGGGCATTATCAATAAAAAGGGTAAAGTACTCGCGCCTTTTGATGGAGAAGTGTATGTACGAAGTAATGATTGGCACTTCTATCTTGGCGATACCATTCAGCTACTGTGTCCGATTAACGGATTAGAAAGCAACTTAGGTGAATGGCGAATGACGCTAGAAATGCAAGGTAAGACAATCGCTGAAAAAACATTCAACGTTGTTGCTCGTGACGAAGGACAGTTCTGGAAAAGCCGAGGGTTTTAACCTGACTTATGCTTAAAAAACACTAAAAGCAGACTCATAGCGACACTTAATGAGCCTGCTTACTCTTCAATACTCAGTTATAGAGGCTTAACATTAGTCGCACACGGACCTTTTTGCCCTTGCCCTACTTCGTATTCTACTTTCTGGCCATCCGCCAGCGACTTATAACCACTCATTTTAATTTCCGAATGGTGGACGAATAAATCTTTACTGCCATCATCCGGTGTAATAAAGCCAAATCCTTTATCTCCATTGAACCACTTAACTATTCCTGTACTCATATTCTCAATCTTCATCTTTGGTGAACTATGGATGACTTACTTGTTATCACCATTACAAGAGCCATTTTGTTTTAAAGTTTTATATTGAATTAAAAGTAAGCCAATTAATAAAAACAAATAAAACTATAAGTAACCATTAGCTCAATATAGGCAATAGACAAGAAATTGCAGAAAATATTTAGGCTAACCTGTGTAAAAATCCAGCAGAAATCCACCATCAACCTACCGCTGCCAACTTTATCTAACCACCTATTTAACATTGAATTATGGGGTGCACATCACACCAAAAAACAAAAACTCGAAGTAATCTCATGCATATAACTAAGTTTCATACCCAGGTGGGTATGAATAAATTTTTTGTCCGTTCGTCAGTAGGCTAATTTATATGCAACTTTATGGGATGTGCCCTTCGTGTAAGAAGAGTACGGTGTTTAATCGAATACGCCGGACATTCATAGAAAAAGTATTCCGGAAAAAATACTTCAAATATGAGTGTATAAATTGTTCAGCAGAGGTTTTTTCTCATCAAACTCAAGGAGATATAGTTCTCCATCGAAGTGGGAGCTTAAATGAACAATAACATCAGTTCTATGGATCAAGCTGAAGGTTTACGTCGTCTTGTGAAATCTCCAACTGGCTTAGATAAATTAAAGGCTCTACAGGTCGAATTACGTAGTGCCATCATCGCAGGGAAATACAAAGATGCGGACAGGCTAATGGCTTTGCTAGACAAAGCTCAAAAAGAGCTAGAAGAAAAGCATTGGAGGTAACCTGTCGTTCGATCTGCTAAGCAAAACTCTACTTAGTTAGGACTTTGGGGGATTAATTCCAGACGTTTACTGGTTATTCATGTTCCCTAAAACAAAAAACGCCCCTTTCGGAGCGTTTTTCTTACTTAGAATGGTTATTCCCAATCAAGGATAACTTTGCCAGACTGACCGCTACGCATAACGTCGAAGCCTTCTTGGAAGTCATCAATCTTGTAGTGGTGTGTGATGATTGGCGACAGATCCAGACCCGATTGGATCAGGCTTGCCATCTTGTACCAAGTTTCGAACATCTCACGTCCGTAGATACCTTTGATAACCAGACCTTTGAAGATCACTTGGTTCCAGTCGATACCCATGTCTGATGGTGGAATACCTAGCAGAGCAATACGACCGCCGTGGTTCATGGTTGTCAGCATTGAGTTGAACGCAGCAGGGTTGCCAGACATTTCAAGGCCAACATCGAAGCCTTCTGTCATGTTCAACTCTGCCATTACATCTTCTAGCTTCTCTTCTGCTACGTTTACTGCGCGAGTGACACCCATCTTACGAGCAAGTTCCAGACGGTACTCGTTGACGTCTGTGATGACTACGTGACGCGCACCAACGTGTTTTGCAACTGCAGCTGCCATGATGCCGATTGGACCAGCACCCGTGATCAGCACATCTTCACCAACTAGGTCGAAAGAAAGTGCGGTGTGTACTGCGTTACCAAACGGGTCGAAGATCGATGCTAGATCGTCAGAAATCTCATCTGGGATCTTAAACGCGTTGAACGCTGGGATAACCAAGTATTCTGCAAATGCACCTTCACGGTTTACACCTACACCGATGGTATTGCGACAAAGGTGTGTACGACCACCACGACAGTTACGACAGTGACCACAAGTAATGTGACCTTCGCCAGATACGCGATCACCAATTTCAAAGCCACGAACTTCCTGACCAATCGCAACAACTTCACCCACGTACTCGTGGCCCACAACCATAGGTACTGGAATGGTTTTTTGTGACCATTCATCCCAGTTGTAGATGTGTACGTCTGTACCACAGATAGCCGTTTTCTTAATTTTGATCAGAATGTCGTTATGGCCAACCTCAGGTTTTTCCACCTCAGTCATCCAGATGCCTTCTTCAGGCTTTAGCTTTGATAATGCTTTAATTTTCATAGTATTCACCAAATATTGCTCCGCTCAGTGCGCAACAAAAAATTCTCTATAACTTTCATTATCACTCAACAGCGTGGGTGAAAAGGCTTAACCCAATGAGCCTTCTCCAACGGAGATTTGGGCAAGCCTTTGTCATAAACCCACGTGAAACACGAGAGATACTAAAACTTAAATAATGCCCATGTCCTTACCAACCTGGATGAACGCGTCGATCGCACGATCCAATTGCTCGCGAGAGTGCGCCGCTGACATTTGAGTGCGGATACGCGCCTGACCTTTTGGTACAACAGGGAATGAGAAGCCGATTACGTAGATGCCTTTTTCTAGTGCACGCTCAGCGAACTCAGCCGCAACTTTCGCGTCACCAAGCATGATTGGGATGATTGCGTGATCAGCACCACCCATCGTGAAGCCAGCCGCTTCCATACGTGCACGGAAATGCGCTGCGTTTTCCCACAGGCGGTCACGTAGGTCGCCACTTTCTTCTAGCAGGTCTAGAACTCGGATAGAGGCATTTACGATTGCTGGTGCAACCGAGTTTGAGAATAGGTACGGACGAGAACGCTGACGTAGCCAGTCGATCACTTCTGCTTTACCTGATGTATAGCCGCCTGAAGCGCCGCCCATTGCTTTACCAAGCGTACCAGTGATGATGTCGATACGGTCAACCACGTTGTGGTGCTCGTGCGTGCCTGCACCGGTTTTACCCATAAAGCCAACCGCGTGAGAGTCATCAACCATGGTCAATGCGCCGTATTTTTCCGCCAGGTCACAGATAGCTGGAAGGTTCGCAACCACGCCGTCCATCGAGAACACACCATCCGTTACGATAAGAATGTGGCGAGCACCCGCTTCTTTTGCCGCAATCAGTTGTTGCTCTAGCTCTTCCATGTTGTTGTTTGAGTAACGGAAGCGCATTGCTTTACACAGGCGAACACCATCAATGATAGAAGCATGGTTTAGTGCATCAGAAATGATGGCATCTTCTTTACCAAGAATGGTTTCAAATAGGCCTGCGTTTGCGTCAAAGCAAGAGGTGTAAAGAATCGTGTCTTCTTTACCCAGGAACTTAGACAGTTTCTGCTCTAGCTCTTTGTGGATGTCTTGAGTACCACAAATGAAGCGTACTGACGCCATACCAAAACCATGCTCATCCATACCCACTTTACCTGCTTCAATCAGTGCAGGGTGGTTAGCAAGGCCTAAGTAGTTATTTGCACAGAAGTTCAGTACTTCTTCACCGGTTGAGATTTTCACAGCAGCTTGCTGTTGAGACGTAATAATACGTTCTGCTTTGTAAAGACCTTCAGCCTTCACTTCTTCAATTTGCTGTTGAATCTGTTGGTAAAATGCAGAAGACATTCGCAATTCCTTCTTGATTACGTTGGCGAGTTTTCACTCGTTTTGAATTTGGTTTAGCCTTTGTGTGACGGGCGTCACCGGCGATCACTTATCAATTAATTGTAGTGTAATTCAAAGCAGGAAGAGGGATTATCCCTTGAGGTGGAAAAGCATTGATGAACTTGAGGCACAAATATCATCAATGCTTAGCTATAACATTGTATTGAAAGGATTTACAACCAGCTTGGTTGCTTTAGTAAGGCTTCGAACTCCTCTGCGGGTACTGGGCGGCTATAGTAGAAACCTTGTCCAAACTCACAGTTTAGGTTGTTGAGATAATCGACATGTCGGCGCTCTTCGATTCCTTCAGCAACAATTTTGAGATTGAGTGCTTTTGCCATCGCGACAATTACATTGACCAGTTCTTGATCCGACTCATTTTCAAACACGTTTTGCATGAAAGCTCGATCGATTTTCAGACGATCAAATGGGAATTTCTGCAAGTAACTCAGTGCCGAATAGCCCGTACCAAAATCATCAATGGTCAGTTTGGTTCCCAATGAACGCAAGTTGTTCAGCATGTCCAATAACTCTTGGTCATGGTTGAACAGTAAACTTTCCGTCACTTCGACATCAAACTTATCGGCTGGGAGCCCCGATTCACTTAAGTTTTGAGTTATCAAATCAAGTAATTTTTCACAATAACGGAACTGAACACTAGAGAAGTTGACCGACATAAATAAAGGCGTAATTGATTGCCACTGCGCAGCTCGCAGACAGGCTTGCTGGATGGCAAACTCACCCACTTGGTGAATCAATCCATTTTTCTCAGCGATGGAGATAAACTCTTCAGGATTAACAAATCCGTATTTTTCATCTTTCCAGCGCATTAATGCTTCTGCACCGACAATCTCGCCTGTTTTCAGCTCAACAATAGGCTGGTAATACAATTCCAATAGTTGATTAGAAATTGCGTGGCGCAATCGGCTTTCCAAATCAAGATAGCGTTGCAGATCCTGGTTCATGTTCTGGTCATAAAAACAGAAAGCATCTCGGCCATCTTGCTTAACGCGATACATTGCCATATCAGCACTTGCCAATAACTGCTCCGCAGTTTCACCATCATCAGGGAACACTGACATCCCAATACTACTGGTGAGGAAAAACTCATGGTTGTTCCATATCAACGGCGCATCAAAAGCAGTGAGTACACTAGATGCGACACGTTTAGCCGTGTCAGCATCAGGTAAGTCAGGCACCACTAATAAAAATTCGTCACCGCCTATTCTGGCTAGTAAGTCGGTTTTTCTCGCGACACCGTGTAAACGTTGCGCACTAAGCTTAAGGATTTCATCACCAACAAAGTGGCCCATGGAATCATTGATCTGTTTAAAATGATCCAAATCGATAAACATAACCAACACTTTAGAGCCACTACGAGCAGCGCGGATCAATTCCAACGCCAATCGCTCTGAACCGTAACTACGATTTGGCAAGTTGGTTAAGGTGTCATATTTCGCTTGGAATTCGAGCTCTTTTTCTGAAGCAATACGACGCTCTATTTCATTAGTAAGCTTTTGGTTTTGTTTAGAAAGAATATCCTTACGCTTTTTTTCTTCTTCAAGCTTTATTTTTAATTCAATTCTATTATTATTCGCGATGAAAGCGTAACAAAGACCGCTAACAATCATTACAGCAAGAATACTCAGGCCAATAATAAATAATCGTGAGGTAAGAACATCACTTTCACTTAAAGGCTCAAACCAGGCTCTCAATTTAAAGTGATAGCGTTCAACTGGCACTTCAAAATATATTTTACTTGTCAGTTCTTTAGGTTCTACGGAACTCTCGTGTTGATTATCTATAGAATTCTTTGTTATTGAATCCCAAACAACCATCTCAACGTTTTTAACATTGAGAACCATTCGGCTATAGCTATCTTCGTGCTCTTGATTGGTTAATTGCTCAATCACGACACTTGTGTTGATGTCTGCAACAATAAAAGCGACTTGTTTTCCTGAAAACTGTACTTTTTTGACCACTTGAATGAGTGTGCCATCACCCTCATCAGACGCGTAGACTTCCTCTGTATGATTATGATCGATCATCAGTTTATGAACATCAACCGACTGTAACTTCTGAGGATTTGTAGAGATGATAATCGTTCCATCACCGCCCACCAGCGTTAACTTGTCATAAATATGGCTGTTATTTATTTTTTTACTGGCGATTTTACTGTCAAAACGATGCTTCAGATTGATCAGGCTCGCACCCAGTCCATACTCCATAGACATACCAGACGCCAAATTGGCAAAAAATGTTTGGACGGTCTTATCACTGGATAAATTTTCAATGTCTTCACTTGCAATCGTAAATAAGTTATCAAGTGTACTTGCATAACTTTTTACTTTTAAGTCTAGCTCTCTATGTTGTGATTCTTTTAATTTATTTTGGCCGAGACTGGTAACAACAATAAGCATCGCCAAATAAACCGACACTAATATTGCGCTTATTGTTATTATTTTTCTGCTGGATATTTTTTTAACAGCCTTTTTCATTAATTTTTCTTACTTTCTTCTATGAAGTAATCATTGTAAAAGTAGTAGATCGATGGATAATATTTCTTCACTAGCATTTCGTACGTTCCATCTTCCTTAATCGCGTCCAAATAACGATCAAAGGCTTCGCGTAATTCTGGTGAATTTTTTCGGAATGCTACCGCCATCTTTTGATTTTCTGATATTGGACCGATCACTTTTATTTCACCAGGCCATTTTTCAAGCGCGATGAGAGTATCTGCAACATCTAACAAAGTGCTTTCCGCATCATTCTTCATAATTGCTGGCACCATCTCGTTGAGAAGGCGGTGACCATCAGGAAGAATCACTTTTGCTCCAGTGTCATACAAGTCATAAAGATTGGGGTCAAGACATGAGTGTTCCAAGGCTAGTACCTCTCGACCATCTATGAGATCTTTCACTATGCCGATGTCTTCATCAATGGAGCCAGTTGGCTTAATTGGAGACAGCGACGAATCCGTTCTGGATACTAACCAAACACCAGAAGGAAAGTAGTCCTTCGAAAAATCAACAACCTCAGTTCTCCAGTCGAGGATGGTCACACCATTTGCAATCAAGTCGCCTTCAATAGGTGTTGTTTCACCCAAAACGGCTCGTTTATCTTGGTAATGAACATGTTGGCCAATGAGCTTGCCGATCATATTGCTCCACTGAGCAGGCACGTATTCATAACGCACGCCCAAAGACTGAGCAAATCCTCTCACTATGTCGACATCAAACCCGGTGAGTGTTTCCATTTCACCTTGTTCGATATAAGAAACAAAATTGGCATAAGGAACACCGATATGGCGCAGGACTCCACTCTCGCGGATCTCTTGGAGATCACTTGACCAAACTGAAGAAGACATAACGGTGGCCGTTATTATCCCCATCGCGGCTATGGTTCGTTTAAGTATCTTGACTGACATAGTGCTTAACCTTTTTCACAAAGCGCCCAAAACTGGACGCTTACGTGATCAATAACAATCTTAGAATGAGTAGTACAAGTCTGTAATTGCTTGAACTAACCCTTCTACATCTTGCTCATCATGGAACAAGTGTGTAGAGATACGCAGCGCATACGTATTGTGTGAATCATCTTTCTTCAACTTGAAATCCGTTGTACGGATGATATAGCCATACTCCTCGCGCAAGCGATCCCGGAACAGCGTGAGAGCTTCACCGTCCGTCTCATCTGCAAGTGGGTTAAACGTCGTGATACCACTGGTTAAACCCTCTACGTTTGGTGAGAAGATCTTTGCTTGTGGTAAAGCTTCAGCAAGCAACTCTTTACACAGACTACCTAAGCCAAGGACACGCTCTTCAATTCGATCTCGGCCAATCTCATCCCACATTTTACAGCTGTCAGTTAACGCTTGTTTCGCTGGGAAGTTATCGTTACCAATGTACTGAAACTGAGTCTGTTGGGACATACCAGTATGAGCAAGTGATGAGTTAATCAACCAAAGCGGGTTTTCAAGTTCCCGCTCCCAGTACTCGCTTAAACGATCACCTTTCCTTACGTATAAAATACCAGTCGCGCCAGCACCACACTGCCATTTATGACCAGAACCTGCATAAAAGTCACAGTCTATGTCATGGAAGTCGAGATTTAACATACCAATGGTGTGAGCACCGTCGATCATCGTAGGGATGCTGTTCTCATTCGCAAGTTTACAAATCGCCTTGGCTGGAAGTGCCGTACCTGTTTTGTAAGTGATATGAGAGAAAACGATCAGTCGGACATTCTTACCAGCGTTGAGATTATCTTCAATCGCCTTACTGAACACGTCGACATAAGCTTCTTCAGAGACCTCTTCGGTACCAGTAAACACCGGAAGTTGAATTTGAATCACCTCAGCTTTAAAACGCTCTGCTGCCACGTGAAGAGGCGAAAGAGCTGCTGCATGTTCATGGTGCGTTGTGAGGATAACGTCACCCTCTTCGAAATCCAGTCCGTTGATGATTGTACATAAGCCATCAGTGGTGTTACGACTAAGAATGATCTCTTCCGCATCTGCACCAAAGCCCGCAGCAATTTCCGCGGCCATATTGGTAACTTGTGGCCAAGAACCAAACTTGCCTTGCATATCCCATGGGTATGTTGCTACTAGCTTGTTATTGTCTGCGTAGTTTTCCAGTACATGCTTAGGCATAGAACCTGTCGTGCCAATGTTCATGTACGTCGTTTTTTTGTCTAGAACAAACTGCTTTTGAACTTTACGCCAAAATTGTCTATCGTTTTTACTACCTAGACCTTGGCTGCCCCAATTAATTTTCTGCTCACCTGCTTGTGCAAGGCCTGAGAAGGCAGATGCACTCACACTGGCAACAACGGCACCCGTTGCTCCTTTCAGAAAATTACGGCGGCTGCGATCAGTCTGAGTAGATTCCTTGTTGCTCATCTTTTTCATTCCTTGTCGAAATTAGCCATCTTATTGTTAATTAAATACACGTAACTATTTGTTACTAAAACATTATTACTTATTCAAACCAAACTTGAATTTTTTTCAACGTTGTTAAGTGATCTTTATTCCATTTTTCTAACAAAATGATGACATATTAGACACCCAAACTACCATTTATATTCACCCAAACTCATATTAAAATAGTAGTTAAATTAGAGCGATTTAGTAGGGAAAATTTAATTTATTCGCTCGAGTAAAACCGATTCGTTCATTCGCATTTAGTTCTACACATCTGTTTTTCTTCATGGTTTCGAACAAGTTTGACGTTGACTCTCCGCTTATCACGGTGATTCTTATGTCAAATATGTCTGATGTGCTACATTTTATTAGGGTCAGAATATACGGTTCTGGCTTTAGAACTTTCCCCAGTTCACGTCAAAAGTTGTTTGAAGAGCATGACGCTACGCGTGTCTCTTTCCGACACTCGCACATTGAACTTACTACCATCCGAATAGTTATATGGAAGGGCAAACCATGTTAAAAGGATTACTGCGGATTTCTGCACCCGTAACATTGATTGGAATGATCGCACCTGCCGCTATTGCTCAATCGATCACCATGACTGATCTCAATACCAACAAAAGCGTTGGTACGGTTGAGCTATCAGAAAGTCAATACGGCGTTGTATTTTCGCCTCAATTGACCAGTATCCCTGCAGGGCTGCATGGCTTTCACGTGCATGTAAACCCATCTTGTGAAAGTGCAGAAAAAGACGGAAAAACCGTTTTAGGCGGTGCAGCTGGCGGCCATTATGATCCACAAAATACCGGAAAACATGGGTATCCGTGGACAGACGATAACCACCTTGGCGACCTTCCTCCCTTGTATGCGGATATGGAAGGGAATGCCGTTTCACCCGTCGTTGCACCACGCCTAAAGCTGTCCGATTTGAAAGGCCGAGCCCTGATGATACATGCAGGTGGAGATAACCATTCCGATCAACCGGCGAAACTCGGTGGTGGTGGGGCCCGCATTGTTTGTGGAGTAATTGAGTAACGAGTCAAACCCTTGACTCATTCACACTTCTCTCATACCGCGGGAAGTGTGAATCGTTGGGTAAATCGTGACGCTGTCATAGCAGTTTCTAAGTAGCTGTGATGCAACATTAAGATGGACTGCACAATTTTCGTTCCGATACCTAATGAACCTTGGTGAGACTCTGACGCAATGTGGTTGGAAAGCGTAAAATGGGCACTTGTTTTGTCATCACTGAGATTGATTCGACAAACGACGGTCGACCCTGACGGGCTATGGCGTAACGCGTTTTCCAACAAGTTAAGCAGCATCCTTTCCAGCAGCCCTTTATCGCCAATGGCCTGTATTTGCTCTTCCATCTCTACACTCAGCGTCACTTCCTTGTTCTGAAATTGACCTTGCATCGTTTCAGCACACTCTGTCACCAACTCAGCCAAATCTACGGGAAGATATTCGTAGCTCGGTAGCGTGGCTTCTTTTTTGGCCTCTTCGAGTAATGCATGCAGTTGTCTGGAAAGTTTTTCTCCATTTCGAAAAGCCACATCAATCAAAGGGTCCGATTCAGGATGTTGTAATCGCCACGTTTCTAAATACCCCAATACACTTGAAAGCGGCGTCTTTAAATCGTGACTTAATTGCACAAGACTTTGACGACGTTGAGAAGATTGATATTCGAGGTGTAAGAATTGCTGCTGGATGTGCTTTGCCATCAATTGGTAAGAATGAGCCACGGGTATTAGCTCAGGAACCTGACGAGTAAACTCTGGATGCAGACGAAAATCATGTTCCGCCTGCTGTTGCAATTGATCGGTCACTCGCTCGATAGGATTAAGAAGACTGTGCTTCACCAACATATAAGCACCGAAAGCGAAGCCTAATATGGAGAGTAATACCAGCCCAGCGAGTGCGAGATAAGGCGTATCAACTTGCGCGTTAGCAATCGCTGTGTGACGGGAGCTGCCGATCACAACATAAAGATAACCTACCGTTGAGCCAAGCTCTTCAATCGCCGCGACGGAAAACACTTTATGTTGCTCACTATTTCGCGGATCATCGCCTAAAATCGGGAAAGCATCACCGCGTAAAAACTGTTTGATCGGAGCAAGATCCACCGACTCCAACAGCTTTGCCCCATCCGGAGCGGCATGTGTGGTGATATTCCCCTGACTATCAAGAAAATAGATTTCGAAGTCGGGCCCAATCAACATTAAAGTATGGAAGATCGATTTTAGTGCTTTTGGGTTGTAATCTGTCCCAATCATTAACGGATTATCATCGCGCATATGACTGGCGAGTTCTTTGTGTAAGCTCTGCTGAGTGCGAAGTTCGATGGTCTCTTTCTGCCAGTTATAAGTCAGCGCAATGGCAGCCGCAGCCAAACAAAACCATACCGTGGTAAATACGACCAAACGAGATTTGAAGCTCATCCTTTCGCCTCCTAACTGGCTCATTGGTGCGACTGAAATTTGTAACCCACACCCCAAACTGTCTGGATAAAATGATGCTCAGAATCCGAGATCATCAACTTAGAGCGCAAGCGATTAATGGTGCTACAAACCGTGTGATGATATCCGGCGTGATTGGTATTCCAGACATGATCGAGCAGTTCATCTTTGCTATAGACCCTGCCGGGGCGCGTCGCGAGAAACTGTAACAACGAGAATTCCATCGCCGTCAGCGAAACATCTTTATTGTTGAGCGAAACCTGATGCAACGCCGGAACAATCTTTAACGCGCCAAAATTCAAAGCGTCTTCGGTCTCTGTCTCTCTGGCCTTGTTATCTGTCGTTTGATTTGCTCGGCGTAATACATTCCTCACTCGAGCTTGAAACTCCAGCACACTAAAGGGTTTCGTTATGTAGTCGTCAACATCTGCCTCTAAGCCATCGACTTTGTCCATTTCACTGTCTCTCGCAGTCAGCACCAAAACTGGCGTCCAATCTTGCTGCTGACGCAAGTAATGGCAAAGTTCTAAACCATCACCATCTGGTAGCCCCCTGTCGAGGATCACCAGTTCAAAAGTCTGTCGCTGATACTCAGCTTTACCCTTTTCGATGCTAACGACTCGCGTGACATGATGCCCTTGAAACTTAAGGTGCATTTGAACCAGTTCGGCTAAATCATTATCGTCTTCTATCAGCAAAATGTTCGCTGCCAAATTGATTGCTGGGTTAATAGATTGCTGCGCCATGATCCTTTCCCTGCGAATGACTTTCCCTATTTGAGAAGCCTCATTCTGCACATGACCGGATCAAAGCACGCTTTCTTTCAATAAAAGGCTCCGGCGGCAGAAAGAAAGAGAATTAAGCTTAGCCGCCGGAAGCTCTGTTTACTCTATTCGCGTGATCGTCACCTTCGCGCCAGGGTTTAGAAATCGGTGATTCGCAGCCAAGGTAGAATTCGTCAGCCCATCATCGTGGCTAATAACGCCAGCATGGAAAGCGACCATGTCAGCGTTGTCATTGCGCTCTGCATTGAAACCTTCTCCGCCACCAGCTGGGCCTGGAATCGTCGCAGCGAGTTCATCATTGAGCTCGGTTCCGGAATCCCACACGTTCATGTTCATTTCGTAGCTGTCCCCAACCGCGAGCGATTTAAGTGACAAGCCGGTCTCGCCAACAAAGGCATCGTTAGTGTTTACCAACATAGATGCCACCGACAAAAAACCATAGCGATGTGGGTTAAGGGTAATCGTCACTTCGTCAGAAGCCCCCGGAAGTAACAATCCATTCCCCGATACCCCCTGATAAACATTGCTGTCGCTGTTCATCATCGCAAGCAACTCGGCATTACTGCCACCTTCAGCTAAGTGTTCTAAGGCGACCGAAGCACTTTGACCAATTTCAAATAAGCGGAAGTCACTATTATGAGTAAGTACCGCCAGTGGAGACATAGGCTGATTTGCAGTGAGGTTCACCACATTTACCGTATATCGGAATGATGTCACCTCGTCGTTGTCATCATTATTACAACCTGCGAGTAGAGCGACTGACGCAGCCACTAGTAAGATTCTGTATTTCATACGTCCCCCTTACTTCACTACGATGGTGATGGTAGCTACGGGGTTTAACCAACGGTGACTGCTGCTGTCTAGGTCGCTCATACCACCGAGCGAATCACTGTCACCCAAATTCCCCGGATGTACATGAACTTTGTCATTTGAGACCACAGTTTCAACACCCGTCCCGCCACTTCCGAAAGTAATAAAAGGCGGATTGGGTATGCTTGCCACTAACTCGTCATTGGCTTCGGTGCCTGCATCGTAGCTGTTCAATGCTGCTTTATAAGTACCTGCTGCCGTAGGAATTTCCCAGCTATCTAAACCAACAAATCCATCATTGGTCGGCAACAGCATTGCGCTGAGAGAAAGATAACCATGATCGCCACTGTCAAAGGTAAACGTGGTTGCAGTCCCCGGATTAAGGAAGCCACCTGCCGGATTTTCTAATACAGTGCCTCCGGCGTTACCAATCACGCTGGATAAACCGGAAATGTCGCCTTGTTCAGCCATCGCTTCTAACTCCGACGTCGCGGCTTCACCCACTCTGAACATATGCAAATTAGCGCCATGTGCGGCCACAATGAGCGGAGTAAAATAGATGCCTTTGGTAGCGTTGGTTACGGTAATTTCTAATTCTGCTGCGCTCACCGATGCTCCGCCAAACGTCAGAGCGACAGAAGCCATGGCGAGACTAAGTTGGGTACGTTTTTTCATTGTGAGTCCATCCTTTAATGAGAGTGGTATCCAAGCCCGTTAACTCATCGTCTTACGGCTGCCTGGGTAAAGTTACGATCGAACGCCTTTCGTTCTGCTTCTAAGCATGGCGGGTAGATCTATCGGCAACTTCATCAAATTCTCATAAAATTCTCACAACTTCTGGTTCGGTTCATGACACGTAGAAATGGCCCTCTTCTAATCGGTTGAGCGCACTCTGATTACTGAACAAAACAAGCGACACATGCTTTCTGACGAAAATATCGTGAAAGCGAGACTGATACACTTGAACTCAGCCATGTCGTGCCAGAGAATACCGTCATTACGCGCTACAGAACCAAAACCTATGGTTAATACTAAACTTATCGCCCTCCTTCCTGATCTTGCCTCGTTTATCTTGGTAGTAAATGAAGGGAGTTTTACTGCCGCAGCGAAAAAACTCGGGGTTACACCTTCAGCTTTGAGCAAACTGATCACGAGATTGGAGCATGCGCTTTCGGTGAAATTATTCGAACGCACCACTCGTAAGCTGCTCATCACTCAAGCTGGTCAAAAGGTATATGACCAAAGCATTGCGATGGTTAACGCTGCGCAGCAAGCTGTCGAACTCTCAGCAGAAGATCATACTGAGCCAAAAGGTGCGCTTACCGTTGCAGCACCAGAGGCGTTTTTAAACTCGGTACTTCAGCCTTTTGTTTTACCCTTCTTACAGCGCTACCCAAAGATTCAGTTAAAGCTGCGCGCTGCAGATGGAGAAATCGATTTGTTTCGTCAAGGCATAGACGTCGCTTTCAAATTGACTGACAAGCCCGACGAGAATTTGGTATTAAAAGAGATAAGTAAAACCAACCTGGTGTTGTGTGCGTCAC
The DNA here is from genome assembly GCF_035621455.1 of Vibrio natriegens NBRC 15636 = ATCC 14048 = DSM 759. Taxonomy (NCBI): domain Bacteria; kingdom Pseudomonadati; phylum Pseudomonadota; class Gammaproteobacteria; order Vibrionales; family Vibrionaceae; genus Vibrio; species Vibrio natriegens. The sequence goes on along the minus strand of NZ_CP141823.1, from coordinate 1,113,459 downwards.
CGGACTACCTCGCTAAGCAGGGCACGCCAGACCACCCAACTCAGCTTGAACAGCATGACTGTATTTATCTGGCAGAAAACGATAAAGACAACATTTGGTCATTTTTTAAAGAAGAAGCCTTTCACTCTGTTGCCGTAAATGGTCGCTACGCGGTAAACCACTCACAAATGCGCTTAAATGGTGTTAAAGCAGGGCTAGGTATTGGAATCTTTCACGACTTTGTCGTCAAAGAAGCGCTAGAAACAGGGGAAGTCGTTGAAGTGCTTGCAGATTGGATGATCAAGAGCAACTACCATGGTGCAATAGCCATGCAGTATCCCCAAACGAAGTACATGCCCGCGCGCTTGCGTGTGTTTATCGATTTCGTCAATGAACACTTGATCTCAAAGGAACCTAATCATGTTTAATGCGATTCATCACGTCGCCATCATTTGTAGTGATTACCCAACGTCAAAGCATTTTTATACGGAAATATTAGGCCTGTCCGTTATTGCAGAAAATTACCGTGCAGCGCGTGATTCTTATAAGCTCGACCTCGCGCTTCCTGATGGCAGCCAGATTGAATTATTCAGTTTTCCAGATGTACCTGAGCGCCCAAGCTTTCCGGAAGCCCAGGGCTTACGACACCTGGCGTTTCAAGTTGATGATATTGAGGAAGTAAAAACCTACCTTGAATCGAAGAACATCGCAGTTGAACCTATTCGAATTGATGAATTCACTGGTAAAGCGTTCACTTTCTTTCAGGATCCGGATCGGCTGCCTTTGGAGTTATATCAGAAGTAAACCGTGAAGATGGAAAACGTGGGGGTATTTGAGGTGCTCGGTTGGAAGGTAAAGGGATTCAGAAAACGTTAAGTGTTTGATTAGGCAATGGCTGGCGGCGCCCTAGGAACTGGTGTTTCAAATCGCACACTTAGAGCCAAAAAAGTGTAGCTGTCAGAAATAACCGAGCTCAGTCGTAAAAGTAAAGGTGTAGTTGGAAGTGAGTCGTGATGAAAGGGTGAAAAGTAACTGAATGGGCAGGGTTTCCCCTTATGTGTTACCGCATTGTCTCCCTCTTCAACCTGTACCAGTTCAAAACCATTAAGCGTACAAAGCGTTGCCCACACGCCCATGCTGTTACCATGAGCATTAATAACAGGCATCAGTGTTACCAGCGCCCAACTTAGGGCACTAACAAGCAGCATGGAGCGATAAAAAGGAATTAATCTACGCATAACGGTGACTTAACAAATTTCATACAGCGTAACCAATTCTAAGTACAAGCTCAATAAAGGATTTCAGGCGTAGTTCTATTTTCCATCAGAAACAAAAGACCCGCAGAGTTGCGGGTCTTGAAATCGTTGGGGGTTGTTCTTATCCATCCCAAATCAGCCAAACAGCTTGCTCCAGATGCTTGGGTTACGTTTGTCGTGGTATTCTTCACGAAGACTATCGATTTCGCGCAGTTGCGCTTTCGCTTCGGTAAGATTACCCGCATCTAAGTCCGCTTCGATGCTGTCTAGTGTCACTGACAACTTGTTGAAGCCTTCAAGAAACGTATCAAACTTTTCTGGTGGGTAGTTACCACGCTTAGATTGCTCCACGATAGCTTGTAAGCTATCAATGGCCGTTTTCATGGTTTCAACATCCGACGCTTCGGCCGCTTGTTTGAAATCCATCTTCATTTGTTTCATGTTCTGTTTTAGATCGACAGCTTCTGCCATTGCGTAGCTTGAGCCCAACGCAATCGCACACCCTAAAACTAAAGGACGTAACATCTTCACTTCTCCATTTTTAGTGCCGAATTCTTTGTCGGCTTTGTTTATCACGATCACCCCTCATTAAGGATGATTCGGATAGTTGAGCTTCGCAGTGTAAAGGAAACGCGCTTAGGGTGCATTCCCAAAATGTAATCAAGTTTATGCGTTAAGCATTTCGTCATATTCTGCAATTGGCTCTCGTCCACGAAGCTCAAGGAACGACAAAAACTGCTCAGCCGAGTGAGTAATGACGTTCTCACTCTTAATACCGACTCTGTCCATCAGTTCACCCACCAGATCGAGATTACCGACATCATGGCAAAAATGAGCATCACTGCCTGTGGTAAAGAAAACGCCCACTTGTTTACCTATTTGAGCGATGTCATGACAACGTTCAACACTACCCACTCGGCTGTTGCCTTTCAGGGTTGTATTGTTTATCTCAATAGCAACGTTATGTTGTTGCGCACATTTTAAAACCGTCTCGAAATCAAAGTCATAATTAGGGTTACCCAGATGCCCGAGTGCATCAACACGACCACTTTGGATCACATTAAGTAGTGCTTCGGTATGGGTTTCTTTATTGGATGGAACAAAGACTGGCTCATGAAAACTGGCAATGACCCAATCAAGGTTCCGGTCAACGCTCAAAGGGATATCAATATCGCCCTCGATATTAAGAATGTTGGCTTCAACGCCACGAATGATGGCAACACCGTTGAGGTAACGAGGCAGAATCTTTTGGTTGGAGAAAAACCAATAATGAGGTGCACCCGGCATTGATTCTGCGTGATCGGTGGTGCAGAACATTTCGAGCCCGTTCTCTTTTGCCGACTGAGCGTTTTCAATCAACGTACTGTAAGCGTGACCGCTGGCGTACGTATGTGTGTGGGTATCAACCTTAAATTCCATCATTTACTCTCTTTGGTTTGCAGGTTTTCAGCCATTGTATACCCAAACGTTGTCAGGATGCAGGACATAAAACCTCAATTCCCCCTATCCACACTTGCCAGCATGCCTCTTTTCCTGACCAAGCCCCTTCATCGAGTATGAATAATGAGACTGGATAGAAGCAATGTTGTACTTGTTGGAGTCTTGACTAAAGTAAATGTAATAACAAATCTAACAATAAGGATAAGGTTATGAGGTTACATCATGCTTTGCTCGGGACTTTCCTCATTTTGCCTATAACGACTTTAGCGGATACAGATACCAATCTATCACCACAAGATATATCTGTTGCTATCATTGGTGGTGAGCCTACCACTTTGAATCAATTACCATTTTTTGCTCGTCTTATACTACACAAGACTGGGTCTAGTGAATTCGCTAACCTTTGCGGTGGTTCTATCGTGAATGATCGCTACATTTTAACCGCCGCACACTGTGTGGAGTCAGAGGTATTCACAAACGGATGGAACACTGATGATTTACGTGTGTTAGTGAAAAACCCGACCATGGATGACGTTTATACCTCCGAATTTAAAGATGTTCGTAGAATTACGATTCACCCAGGCTATGCGCCCTACAACTTATGGATTAATGATCTGGCAGTGCTAGAACTTGCCCGACCAATCACTGATAACGTGCAATCCATTACTTTGCCACAAGATTTCGGAGATTACAGTGACGCCTCGGCTTATCAAATATTTGGCTTGGGGCAGACCTCAACCACTGACACTTCAGTGCCAAATTATTTGCGCTGGGCAGAAGTCGACCCACTGACTGACGCAGAGTGTGCTTCGTTAGTGACAGGCTTCAACTCTGAAGAAAGTTTATGTGCAAATGGCTTTGAGGGCAGAGATTATACGGGTATATGCCGTGGCGATTCCGGCGGCCCGCTCACCTACGTAGACAGCAACGGCATGTATCAACAGATTGGTATTGTCAGTTATGGTTCATCCATTTGTGAATCTGCCGCCATACCGAGTGTGTTTACCGAAGTTCTGAACTACACCACTTGGATAGAACTGCAAACCAGCGCTGGCGTAAAAACCAGTTATGACGCTGAGTTAGCCGCAACGGAAGATTACCATAGTGAAGGTGACTCTCGGATCTTTGAAGACAGCAGTGATGATGGAGGCAGTGGTGACAGTGGTGGTAGTGGTGGCGCTGTTGGGACTGGCTTGTTGATGATTGCGGGATGGCTGGGTTGGATACGCAGACGCCATTCTAACGACAAATGTGAGTTGAGTTAGAAACAGCTCAGGCTATAGCGGCTCACCCGCTGTGTCTTACGATAAGAAAACAGCCTCCAAGACACTCAATAAGTCATTGGACGGCTGTTTTTCTTCTAACGACGAATGTAAATCGCGGTTGTACCGGCGGCTTTGCCTTCAGGAATACGAAAGCCCACTTTTAACATGGTATTGTGCAGTACTTTGTTAAATAACTCGAACTCCACCGTTTCTTTGACTTGGTTGAGGTGCTGCGTTTTTAACTCCGGGAATCGCATTAGTGCTTCTTTTCGTATATTTTTCAATTCTTCAGTATTAATGCTTTGTTTACTCAGCAGTTTATTACCGATGAAACTTTCATAAGCACGCGCGCATTTCATCAATCGCAAAACAAATTCATTCATTGTAGTCTTTCTTTTTCGTTATAGCCTGACGTTAAGAACACGTGTTTATATTGATTGTGTTCCAGCCTTCGAAAAAGATAGCAAGAAGTATCACTAGATAGGTGTAGGAAAAATCCTAACAGAGTGAAAGAAATTACGGACTATTCCTTTCTATTCAAATATTTAACAAAAGCCCTACAATTTGTAAAATTAAATTATTGAGTGATAATTTTATCATTAGTCGAATGGTCATCAGCTAGCTCCCCAGGCTGCAAAAGACAACTGGTATAACTAATCACTTAATCAACTAATTGAATAAATCACTTTGCCGCTACACTCATTCTATGCGCCCAATTTAAGGATTGAAGATGTTTACTTTTTTGCTGACCGTTGTTGTGATGCTCGCCTTTGCCGCCAACTCACTGTTATGTCGAGCAGCGTTGGTAGATGGACTGAGCGATGCGGGAAGCTTCACGATAATCCGGTTGATCTCCGGGGCGGCGACGCTGGTGTTTTTTCTCCTTATCACCGGAACTTGGCACTCTGAAAAACCAACAAGTCGCTTTAAAGTTCTCGCAGGTGTGACATTGTTTGGCTATGCGGTACTTATTTCTTACGCGTATTTGAATATGGATGCAGGAACAGGTGCACTACTCTTATTTGGGGCAGTACAGTTGACGCTTCTGACTTTGCATTGGTGGCAAGGCGAACGATTTAAAACTTTAGAAGTGATTGGTATCGCCGTCTCCATTCTGGGTTTCGCTTGGTTAATGCTTCCATCGGCGACTCGTCCGGATATTTGGTCGACACTTCTTATCGTGATATCTGGCGTTTGCTGGGCGCTCTTTACTGCACTTGGTAAGCATGCTCCTTCACCAAGTAGCGGAATCGCATGGGGTTTTATTGCAGCCTCGGTAATCAGTTTACTGGTCTCCCCTTTTCTTCTCTCTTCGGTCAATCTCACCATTGAAGGCATCTCACTCGCGATCACCTCCGGTGTGCTTGCATCAGGGATTGGTTATTTACTGTGGTATCACGTAATCCAGAAACTGACTCTACTGCAAGCTGCGGTAAGCCAGCTTTCGGTACCCGTAATTGCCCTAGTACTTGGGTCTATTCTGCTTGGTGAATCCCTTTCAATTCATTCCGTCCTCACTAGCACCATCATTTTAGGTGGCATCGCGCTGGTTTTTTTATCTCGCTCCCAAAATGCAAATAAAGAATAGTAAAACCTCTACAACTTAATAAAAAATAAAACTTTTCCTCTCAAAATCCCATTCATCATCTATGCTTTTTAAAGGTGTGGCATAGATGACACCAAACAAATGCCCCCTATTTAGTATCAGGCGATTTATAGATTTAAAGAAATCTTGGCTAGGAAAAACCAGTAAATCTGTTTCATAAATAAGACCACGTAAAAGTAGTGGTTTTGAGCGTTTACCCAATGCCCCTAGTAATGACAAGGGATACAGGTAAATTGATCGCTTTATATGCATTTAGTTTTGACACAAGATTTACAATCTGCTCCTTTTTGCTCGCTATATTCCGCCAACCAAAATATAGTTGGAACTGCAACCCTAAACCAACTTTTTATTAACAAATTCATCAACTTGAAACGATAAGCCTGAGCAAACTTTGACTATGAACGACAAAATTAAATTTGCTATAAAAGTATCGCTTAGCCTCACCCTGGCTTATCTGATCCCCTTTGCTATGGGGTGGCCGCAGGCGTCTACCGCAGCGACAACGGTGATGCTGATTGCCACAACAGGCAGTCGTCGAGAGTCTCTCGCAAAAGGCACATTGCGCGTTCTCGGTACCCTAGTCGGGGCAGTTGTCGGCTTGTTGCTGGTTGGACTATTCGCACAAGATCGCCTGCTGTATATGCTGAGCGTGTCGCTCGTCGTTTCATTCATCTTTTATTTTCGTAACGCTTACCAAAAAGACCCTACGCTGCTGATGCTTACCGGGGTGATGACGTTAATGATGTCCAATGGTGGTGATGCGGACGGCGCTTTTCTTTACGGTGTTGATCGCGCCTACATGACTGTTTTTGGCGTGGTGATCTATACATTGGTCGGTACTTTTCTATTTCCAGTCAAAACCGAACAAAATTTGCGTCAGCTTATTGAGCAGTTAAATCAAACTCAACAAGCGTTATTCGCTACGATTGTGCATAGTTTTGAGCAAAGTCATGAATCACACCCTGACTCTGTCGATGGTTCAGAATCACCAGAGGAATCAGAACACAGAGCCTCACAACTCAATATCGACAAGCTCACCGAAGAAATGTTTGCTGCGCAAAATAGTCTGGAGCAACGATTTGCAACTGTGAGTGTTGAGTGCAGTGACGTCTCCGCGTATTTAAAAGAGTGGCGCTTGGCGGTTCACCTGAGCAAACAAATTACTCAGCAATTATCGGTTGCCGTGCATAGCCATTTTAGCCTTGAAGAAGATCGTCAGTGCATCACTAACTTTGACGAAACGATCGCGGAAATAGAACAGTTATTCCATACCTGTCAGCAGGTTTGGGAAGACAATGAACACGTTTACCGCACTAAAGAATTTAAGGTTGAATACAATCAAGAGTTGCTAGATTCGGTACCACACCTGACTAAAGGCTCGGCAATCACTTTAGGGTTTCTGCTGGAATCCATGCATCAGAACCTCTCACGCCTGGCTGAAAGCATTAGCTGTATTGACTCGGTGACGAACAATGTCTCGTTCAACATTGAACTGCCAGAATCGAAAGGCAAGTTCTTGTGGTGGGATGCAGAAAACTTCAAAACAGCAGTCAAAACCTTCGTAACCTACTGGGTTGCAGGGCTCATCTGGATCTATTTTAACCCTCCGGGTGGCTACTCATTTGTGATTTTCTCGACCATGTTCATGTCTTTGTTGTCTTTTGTTCCTGTGCATCCAATTTTACTATTGGTGTTATTCACCTTTGGTTTCCTGTTTGCGGTGCCATCTTATCTATTCATTTTGCCGCAACTGGATCTCGGGCTGGAGCTAGGCCTGTTTATCTTTATCTACACATTTATTGGTTTTTACCTGTTCAACGGACCGATAACAATTTTCTACATGGTCGGCCTGTTTGTACTTGGGCTAGACAACAATATGTTCTACCACTTCGGGATCTTAATGACGATCATGACACTGTTTTACTTGGTCGTATTCATGATTATTTTTGCTCATTACTTTCCGTTCAGTTCAAGACCCGAGCACCTATTCTTAACCATAAAAGAACGCTATTTCCGGCATACACGAGCTTTGTTTGTCACCTATCAAAAACAGTCTGAATCCTTTTTCACGCCACTTAAGCGCGCTTTGCACATAGTCACATTGAACGTGTCTGCGAAAAAACTCAAAGTGTGGGGTTCCAAAATCAATCACAAACATTTTGACCAAACGACACCAGAGGCGATCGGTGCATTCAGCAAAGCTTGTGACGTGCTATGCAGCCACATAAACGTGCTCATGGTTGCAGAGAAAAAATTGTTGTCTAACCCTTTGATAAACAAGCTCCGTCAACAACATCGTGACTCCATCATTCCTTTGATGGCGGGTGCATTAGCCAGCCACCAGGTAACAGAAGAACTCGACTCCGTATTTAATCAATACAGTCAGGATTACCAATCCTTCGAAGATAAGCTGGAAGATTTTTTTAATGAATTGGATTTATCTGACTACGCTTATTCAGAGATAGCGGGTTTTTATATCTTGCTGAATTTAAAACGGAACGTGTTCGAAGCAATTAAACATTGCAAGCAAACCTACGAGGATATCGATTGGGTGAACTTACAACAGAAGCGGTTTTAAAGGTAGGGGTATGATGCTTCAAAAATTAACGAAACCAAGCCTCGCCATAATGACTCTGATTGGGCTCAGTGCGTGTACCACTGTGGGGCCAGACTATGTCCATCCCCAGCAATCTGCTTTACCAAGTGATTGGTCATTGCAAAACGCAGTACAGGATACCGAGCAATCTGAGCAAAAGGTACAGCAGTGGTGGCAACAATTTAATGACCCAACACTGAATCAACTGGTTGAGTTGGCGAGCCAGCAAAACCTTGATTTAGAAGCCGCTGGGTTGCGTATTGTCCAAGCCCGTGCCTTAGTTGGCGTTGCATCAGGCTTGCAGTATCCACAGGTACAAACCGTATCCGGTAATTTGGCACGTGCTTACGTCAACGATCAAGGGTTCAACAATGCTGCGCTCTCATTTGATGCAGCTTGGGAGATGGATATTTGGGGTAAATATGCTCGCGGGATTGAATCGGTAGAAGCGGGTTACTATGCAACGATCGCGTCTTACCACGATATTATGGTAACCATCACGTCAGAAGTGGTGCGCAATTACATCAACTATCGAACCTACCAAGAACGTATTCTGCTCTCTAAACGAAACATCGAGATCCAAGAGCGCGTGGTCAATATTACTCAAGTCCAATTCGACTCAGGTAACGTGACCGAGCTCGACGTTCAACAAGCACAAAACCAGTTGTACACCACAAGAGCCGCCCAGCCCAGCCTTGAAATTGCGATGAAGCAGTCACGTTCCGCGATTGCGCTTCTGTTAGGCGTGTTGCCAGAAGAAGTCGACACCATTCTGGCATCAAATGGTCTATCCAAGCGTATCGCCGAATACGAAGCACAATTTAAATCAACAGGCAGAAAAACGGCGTTATCTGGCAATGACGAAAACTCGATTGTCCCGCGTCCACCACTTTTAGAGACACAAATCGACGCCAACTTGGTCATGCGCCGACCAGACTTGCAAGTGTCTGAGATGCAAGCTCGCGCGCAAAGCGCCCAAATTGGTGTGGCAGAAGCGGCCTTGTATCCAAGTTTTTCTCTGTTTGGTTCGATTGGTATCGACAGTACCGTACCAGATGGCAGTAGCTTTAGTTTCAGTGACTCACTCACGATGGTCGCAGGCCCAGCGTTTAGTTGGAACATTTTCCAATATGGCCGTGTGAAAAATAACATTCGCTACGAAGATGCCAGCTTTCAGGAAACCTTAACCAACTACAACAAAAAAGTACTGCAGGCGGTCAATGAAGTCACCAACGCGTTAGAAGCTTACGACCTGTATTTAGAACAAAAATCGCTACGTTTGCAGTCGGTAAACTCTTCGATTCGTGCCTTCAACATTTCGATGACTCAATACGAAAACGGCCAAATCTCCTTTGAGCGTCTACTGAACTCAGTAGAGAAAATGACGCGAGCAGAAGATAACTACGCCTCTATCAAAGGCAATGTTGCCAACCAGGTCGTCGCTCTTTACAAGTCCCTTGGTGGGGGTTGGCAAGCACAAACCGGTAAGCCGTTTTTATCTGACGAGATTGCGAAACAGATGGTCGAACGCACCGACTGGGACGGGTATTTAGACCAAGAAAACCGAGTTCTACCGCCACTTCCTATTGAACGGGCTGGTGACAAACCGCCTAAAGGGGAGGAGCCATAATGCCTTATGAACTCTCTTGGGGTGATGTGTACTTTTCCCCGTTACTGCTGGTGCTGTTTCTTGCGGTCACCGCAACGTGGATAACCGTCATCCTGTTAAACAAGACTCGCTTATCTCGTTTTATCGCTTTTCCGTCGCTGACTTTCATCGCCATCATGGTCTGTTATGTGGTGGCGATAGACAGCTTTTATATTCAATTTTAGGTGCCAAACAAGATGAAAAAACTATTCGTAATTGCACTCAATCTTGTCATTCTTGGTGGCGCAGCTTGGCTCGGCTATCAAAAGTATGAAGAGTATTTCAATAATCCCTGGACGCGAGATGGTCAGGTACGTGCCAATGTCATCAAAGTTGCGCCTCGTGTATCCGGTCCGATTGTGAACGTTGCTATACAAGACAACCAAGAAGTCAAAACTGGCGATTTATTGTTTGAGATCGACCCAACCACCTACGAGGTTGCATTATCGCAAGCAGAAGTGGGACTGGAAAAGTCCATCGTCAGCTCTCGCGGTAAGAAAATCGAGTACGACCGTTTAACGGATATCCGAGCGAAAGATCGCGGCGCAGTATCCCACAAAGATCTTATTCGCCGTGAGATTGCGTATGAAGAATCGCTACTACAAATCAAGGCGGCAGAAGAGCAGTTAAAGTCTGCGAAATTGAATCTTAGCTATACCAAGGTTTATGCGACCGTCGACGGTTTTGTTTCTAACCTGGATATCCGCAACGGTACTCAAGCGGTTGCCAACCAGCCTCTGCTTGCGCTTATCGACAAACACAGCTTTTGGGTATTTGGTTTCTTCCGTGAGAACCAGTTACAGCAAATCGAGCCTGGCAGCAAAGCACAAGTGACGCTGATGTCTCATCCAGAGACACCTATTGACGCAACCGTCGATTCTATCGGCTGGGGTATCGCGCCACGAGACGGTACCGTCGGTTATAACCTGCTGCCAAATGTTAACCCTGTCTTCCAGTGGATTCGTCTGGCACAGCGCATTCCTGTGCGCATTGCCATTAAAGAACTGCCAGAAGATATCGAGCTTCGATTTGGCCTTTCCGCTTCCATCATGGTGATGAAAGACTCATCAGAAAACAATGAATAGTTACTAAGTGAGAGAACAACTATGGTCATTGGAAAAAAACTCAAAAACATTAATGAAGAAAATAACTTCTTCTATCTCACACTGTCACTCATCGTTTTGTTGATTGGCGGAGCATCTGCTCAGGTGGTGGATGAAGGGGCAATCGAGCATATTTTACAGGCGTTTACGATAATCACGTTCATCGTGTGTTTTGCTAGTCTACGATTCGATAAAACCTGGTCTCGGTTCCTTTACACCCTTTTCGCAGTATGGGTGTTGGTCATCGTGATAAAAACGATTTTTCATATCAAAGAAATGAACGTCGTGATGCTCGCGTTAACCTTTGCGTTTTTCTTTGGCACCTTTAAATCTATTGCAAGACAAATCCTGTTTACTGGTCACGTCAACAGTAACAAAGTCATTGGGTCTGTTGCCTTATTCCTGTTGCTGGGTTTGATGTGGGCCATCGCCTACCTCATTTTACTGGAGTTTTCACCACAGGCTTTCACCGGTATGGAGGCGATATCCTGGGGGCAAAACTTCTCCAATGCGGCATATTTCAGTTTCGTCACCCTGACCACTCTTGGTTATGGCGATATCAGTCCTCTGACTCCGTTGGCTCAAGTCATCGTTTATTTAGAGGCCATTACAGGTGTGTTTTATATGGCTATTGTGGTTTCTAGCCTCGTCAGTTCCAACATTGATCATCAGGTAAATAAAAATGGATAAATCATCGGAAAGAAATGAAAGTAAGATTTTCATCAGTAATATGGTGGAATCGTCAATACGAATTGGCTTGATCTTCGTATTGTTTATGTTTACTTACGACATCATCAGGCCTTTCATCCTTCCCGTTATTTGGGGGGCGATCATTGCAGTGGCACTTTTACCCGTCACTAAAAGGCTTCAGCGAGCTTATGGTGGCAGGCGTGGTTTGGCAGCAACCACCATCGCTTTGCTTGGTATCGCGCTGTTAGTGACACCGCTTGTGATGGTTTCTGGTTCCATTTACGACGGTGCAACCCACGCACTGCAAGTACTCCAAAGCGGTGATGTCAAAATACCTGGGCCGAAGCCATCGGTTGCAGACTGGCCACTTGTCGGTGGTAAGCTCTACGACACCTGGACACTTTTCTCGACGAATTTAGAACAAGCAATTCAAACCTTTATGCCTCAGATAAAGTCAGCATTGACTTCCCTGCTTGGCATGATGGGTGGCGCTCTGGGTAGTGTATTGCTTTCTATTCTGTCTTTGGCGATTGCCGCTGGTTTTATGACTTACTCAGAATCATTGGCATCTGGCCTAACCACCATTGCCATTCGTACCGCAGGTGACAATGCAAAAAGCTGGGCGACGCTCATTGCAGCAACCATTAAAAGCGTTTTACTTGGCGTTGTCGGTGTCGCTGCGATTCAAGCGTTGCTGATTGGTGCGGGTTTCTTCGTATTTGGCGTGCCTGCCGCTGGCTTGCTTACTCTAATACTGATGATTTTGTGTATCGCTCAGTTACCGGCTCTTCTTGCAGTGCTACCTGTGATTGGCTACATGTACATGACTCAAGACAGCACGACTGCAACCTTGTTTACCGTATGGGCGGTCGTTGGTGCGCTTTCTGAAAACTTGCTCAAACCAATGCTGATGGGTCGAGGCGTGGACACTCCGATGCCAATTATTTTGATTGGTGCCATCGGCGGTATGCTTGTCTACGGTATCGTAGGCCTCTTCCTTGGCGCGGTTATTCTTTCAATTTGGTATGAGCTATTCGTTTGGTGGCTAAGCATTGAGAAAGCCCAACAGCAAGAGGAATTGGGCGACTTGCTGGAGGAAGCAAAAGACCAAAGTGAATCTGAAAACGGTGCAGGTATTTAAGCTCACCAAGCCTTAATCCGATACTCACAATCTTTCAAACCGTTGCATTGCAGCGGTTTGTTTTTATTGGTGTCACATTTTCATCTCAATAACGATGAAAAATGAAACTAATGTTAAATTTTCAAACTAATGACACTTGATTGTTGCAATCAAACGCATAACGATGCACTCTCGATGCTCACTAATAAATAGTGCTTAGGATAAAAACAATGAAATTGATCAAGCCTTTAACTTGCGCGCTCGCTCTGGCAATGAGTAGCATGGCATTCGCTGACGTAACGGTTAGTGTTCCTGACGACGTTTCGGTACTCGCAGCAAACGGTGAAAAAGTGAAGCTGGATGGCGGCTTCTTTGCCTCAGAAAGAACACTAACGTTACCTGATGGCGTTAACCAGGTCGTATTCCGATTTACTCCGTTTTTCAACAAAGGCAATGACCGTGTCAGTGTTGAAAGCGACGTGATTGTCACCAGCTTTACGTCTTCAGATTCTAAACTGGCGCTTCAGCTTCCAGAGTACCGTAACTTGAACGATGCAGAAGACAATATCAAAGACTTAGACTGGAAACTGGTTGATGCATCTGGCAACGCGATTGCCGTTAAGCAAGACAAGCTTATCAAAGAAGGTATGCAGATTGGCCGTGACTATGTTCGCGAAGTAGAAGATTACAATCGAACTGGCGGCGTGGCAGCAATTGCTGTTGCAGGAGCGATGGTTCAGCCAATGACGTTACCCGCTGAAATCCCTGAAGATATGAAGCAAGCACGTGCGGCAGTAAAAGCAGATTCAACCGCAGAAGAAATGCTGCACTTCTGGTACCAAAAAGCGGATGCTGAAACCAAAGCTCGCTTTAAAGCGTACATCAACCAACAATAAGTTTGGTCTTTCTGAGTTTAAAAGCCACATTTAATGTGGCTTTTTTCGTACTGTAATAACCTCAACAACTGCTGAGCTTTAATGGTTCCGATTTACCAGTAACGCTCGTAAATGATGTTACCACCAGTATTGACTCGAAACTTCTCTAAACCGCGTTCTTGCAATACTGGCAACGTGTCTTTAATCATTGCTGGATTGCCACACAACATCACAAAGCTACTGCAAGGTGAGAACTGCACATCCGCTCGATTAGACAGCTCTCCTGAGGCAATAAAGTCGGGAATGCGGCCTTGTAACTTACCTTCCACTGCTTCTCGGCTAACAATAGGCACGTACTTTAATCGGCCTTCATAGCGCTGCTCTAAGTGCTCAATTAAGTATTTATATACCAGGTCTTTTTCATAGCGAACACCATGAACCAAAACAATCTTTTCGTTATGAGGAAGCAGATTAATGTCATCTAACAATGACAAAAATGGCCCGATACCCGTACCAGTTGAAAGCAACCAAAGGTCATGTGCTTGTTTGGGAATCGAATCATGGATCAAATCTCCGTGTGCCGTTTCACCAACATAGATACTGTCACCAGTCTTTAACTTTTGCAGTTTTGGCGACAATTGTCCCTGAGGGTCCGCAACAATCAAAAACTCCAGCCAGTCAAACTGTTCGCTCGGAGCATTCACCACGGAATAGGCGCGGCTGATTGGATTGCCATTTTCGTCTAACAACGCGAGTTTGGTAAATTGACCAGCTTTAAAGGAAAGTGGAGCGCCAGATACTCTTAAGCTGAACAGCTCGCCTGTCCAGTCTATTCGCTTCTCAACTCTGGCGAGATTGAAATTTTTCAGTTCTGCCATGAGACATCTCCCTTTTAGCCACTCTCAAATAAACTTACGCTTACAACGTTACTATGTAAAGATTAAACTTTACATAAACAACCAGTTTATTTCACACTTCAGGAACAATTTTATTACATTCTAAATAATTACATCTAGAATAAATACTCAGATTAATAAGTGGCTTCACAATTTGTGGCAACGTTGATGAAAAAGGAACAGAGAAAATGGACACACTACTAAAAGACTTCCCCGTCGTTACTGAGATCAGAGTAGCTTGGGGAGAAATGGATGCCTTGCAACACGTCAACAACGTCGTCTACTTTCGTTACTTCGAAACCGCACGTCTGGACTATTTTGAAGCGATTAATTTGCTCGTCGACCTGCAAACCTCGCAAATTAGCCCTGTTCTGAGTGAGACTCAGTGTCGTTATAAATTGCCGGTGACTTACCCGGACACGCTTCTTATTGGCGCTCGAGTGATCGACATGCAAGGCGATCGCATGACAATGGAATATCAGGTATTTAGCAAAAAGTGGGGAAAAGTGGTCACCGTCGCGACGGCAACAGGTGTGATGTTTGATTTTAAAAATAACACTAAGACTGAGATTCCAGACAACGTCCGCAAGTCGATTCTGGAACTGGAAGCGACTGTGGGCAGCACTCACCACCTAGAATAATTGTCGAGTTTAAATTCCCGGCGGCACACAGTCGTGCTTTCGGGAATAATTGCTTTTTCAACAACTTAACAGAAAGTTTCGATGTACAGCGCTTCAACTTTATCTCGTGCCCATTGCGTCTTACGAAGAAACTTTAACGACGATTTAATAGACGGGTCTTTTTTAAAACAGTTAACACGAACACGTTCATACATACCATTCCACCCAAAGTGCTCAACCAAACGGGTGACGATTTTTTCTAAACTCAACCCGTGCAGAGGGTTATTCGGTTGTTCGTTGCTCATGATTTCAATCCAACAATTTATAGGGCGATTTGGCGGGCTAATCTAACTGAAACAAACCTGATTCCCAACTGTTATTTACATCAGAATAAAAACAGCCCGAAGGTAAACGGGCTGTTATTCGATTCATCGTTTAGTCAGTTAACCTGAGTCGGGGTTAAAAAAACGATTTCACCCATAAAACGATGCTGTCCCAGATTTGGCCAATCCATGACGCGGGTTCAACCGCTTGATTGCTGACCAGAGGATAGCTGGCGACGGTTTCATCGTCATTTTTCCACACGACTTTACCAACCACTTCCCCTTGCTCAATCGGTGCCATTAAAGGTTCTTTCATTTCGACACTCTTATCTAAGCCAGCTGTCATACTGCGAGGTAGGGTCAAATAGGCATCTTGCGGGAAGCTCGCTTCTATTTCACTCACCTTGCCTTTCCAGACCTTAACCTTTGATTCCACCTGTCCCTGTGTAGCCACCTTCTTAGTGTCATAAAAACGGAAACCATAGCTGAGCAAGTTTTTAGACTGACTGATGCGTGCTTGCGCGCTAGGTGTTCCCATCACGACAGATATCAGACGCATTTTACCTTCAGTCGCTGAACTGACGAGACTATATCCCGCATTGCTGGTGTAACCTGTTTTGCCACCGTCCACTTTAATAGACTTATCCCACAACAACTTATTACGGTTGTATTGGGTAATATCGTTCCACTTAAACACCTTTTCGTTGTACAGCGCATACACATCAGGTACGTCATTGATGATCGATTTCATCAACGTCGCCATATCCAAAGGAGAAGTTTGGATGCCTTCACTATCCAGCCCATGAGAGTTCACAAAGTAAGTGTCTTGAAGCCCGAGCTTTTCGGCCCAGCCATTCATCAACGCCACAAATCCATGTTCACTGCCTGCCACATGTTCCGCCAGAGCGACACATGCATCATTTCCCGATTGGATAATGACACCGCGCATCAAGTTCGCAACGCTGATTTCATCTTTCGGTTTGATGAACATTTTGGAGGAACCGGGGAATTTTTCTGACCACGCATTTTCGCTGACAGTCACTAAATCATCCCAATTTAATCGACCTGCTTTGATTTCCTGACCCACGACATAAGCCGTCATGAGTTTGGTTAAACTGGCAGGGGCTAATCCGGCTCTCCCGTTCTGTTCTGCGATAATGGCTCCCGACTGAAAGTCCATTAACACGTACCCTTTCGCCTGTAACTCAGGTGGGCTTGGCGTGACCACCGCAAAAGCGGGCACGCTAACTAAACAAGTCACGATAATCCATTGAGCCAGTGACACTTTCATTCAACATCCTCCACAATTCACACTCACTTTGTCGTCGCTCTAATGAGCATAGCTCATTCAACCAGTTGCACCAGTCGCTAATCGTTTCATTTTCTTGAACTTACGTTGATTTTACAAAAGAGATTAAACGGCTTAGATGTGACTTGCTCTACTTCGGATTCTTGGTTAAA
Source organism: Vibrio natriegens NBRC 15636 = ATCC 14048 = DSM 759 (assembly GCF_035621455.1). Classification (NCBI taxonomy): domain Bacteria; kingdom Pseudomonadati; phylum Pseudomonadota; class Gammaproteobacteria; order Vibrionales; family Vibrionaceae; genus Vibrio; species Vibrio natriegens. The sequence goes on along the minus strand of NZ_CP141823.1, from coordinate 1,096,581 downwards.
CCCTGATTTCGAAGTAAAGTAGCGAGCGTAAGGTCTACTAGATGCCGAACCCAACAAGGATATAAATAAAACAATGAATGCTCTATCATTTATCGACGCAGGATTGCACTACACTCCCCACACATTTAATGTCCCTTTGAATTATCAGGAAGAGAGCAAAGGCACTATTGAAGTCTTTGCCCGTTCGGTATGTTTAGTGGGAGACGAAGACTCAACCAAACCATGGCTTGTGTACTTTCAAGGTGGTCCTGGCTTCCCTTCTCCACGTCAAAATGGCCATAACGGCTGGATAAAACGAGCACTTCAAGAGTACCGAGTATTACTGCTCGACCAGCGCGGCACCGGAAACAGTTCGGTGATCAACCACCAAACGCTGACGCACATGACGCCACTTCAGCAGGCAGAATACCTGAGCCATTTCCGAGCAGACAATATTGTTCGCGATGCTGAATTTATACGTCAGCAATTTGGTGTAGAAAAGTGGGCGATTTTAGGCCAAAGCTTCGGTGGTTTTTGCTCTCTGACGTATTTGTCGTTGTTCCCTGAAAGCCTGACCCGAAGCTACATTACTGGTGGCGTGCCGTCTGTTTCACGTCATCCCGACGATGTGTATAAAGCAACGTTTAAACGTACAATGGATAAGAATCAGGCGTTCTTCCAGCAATTTCCTAAAGCGCAGCAACTTTGCCAGACCATTGCTGATCACCTGTTAGAAAATGAAGAGTTTCTGCCAAACGGGCAACGCTTTACCGTTGAGCAATTCCAACAGATTGGGATTAATTTTGGGGTCAGCGATACCTTCTTGCCAACGTATTACTGGCTGGAAAGCGCACTCATAGAAGTAAACGGAAAAACGCAGCTTCGTTACGAGTTTTTAAGTGACATGCTGGCTCAGCAAAACTTCCAAACCAACCCTATTTACGCCATTTTGCACGAGTCTATATACTGCCAGGGCTTTGCTTCAAATTGGAGTGCACACCGAGTACGTCAGTCAAACCCGGCGTTTAACTATGAAAAAGGCCAACCTTTCTACTTTACCGGGGAAATGGTTTTCCCATGGATGTTTGACCAATACACCAACCTAAAGCCACTGAAAGAAGCAGCTGAAATGCTGGCAAGCAAAGAGGACTGGTCACCCCTTTATGACCAAAACCAACTGGCGTTGAACAAAGTTCCGGTAAGCTGCGCGGTTTACGCCGACGATATGTTTGTGGAAATGGACATCAGCCGAGAAACATTAGCGTCTATGCCGAATTCAAAAGCGTGGATCACCAACGAATATGAACACAATGGTCTGCGTGCTGACGGCGAACGCATTCTGGATACCTTAATTGCGATGGGTAACCAGACTGCGGCGACTTTGGTTTAATAAGACACCACTTCTGCATACCAACGCCTTTTCACCATGAAAAGGCGTTTTGCTATCCAATACCGAGTATCACGCCAGTCGATTAATCTTTGATCCTTTTTATCATGGACTTAGTGATCACTCGATAGCCCATCTTATGATAAAAATCTTCGCCTTCGTGGTTAAAAGAACCAACGGACAATCCGATTTCCTCTACGCCCAAGCTGCAAAGCGCACTTTCAATTCTATCCATTAACGATAAGCCTATTCCCAAGTTTCGATGGCTTTCCGCAACAACAAGCTCGTTTATAAAGCCAACGTATTTCTCTGGTGAAATGATGGAGTTAACTTCACGAGTGGTTCCCGAAATAAACCCCACAATGTTTCGATTTGAACAAGCTATAAATGCAGTGATACTGCCATCGAAGTATTTTTCAAAGATATTACGGCTATCCCTAATCTCAGCCATTTCTTGTGGTGAACGATAAAAGTCGGGCTCAGCTTGATAGTGAGAAGTATCGAGCTCAACTAAAAGAAGTTTGAGAAGCGGGATATCCTCTTCTCTGAGTCGCCTGATATGAAACTGCTGCATGTCTTACTAACCATTCCGTTGAATTAATTTTTGTTTTTATCTTGCTGTACTGAGCTGAGTGCATTTACGAGTAACGAGCACTCAACCAATTAAACGTACAAATTTCACACAAACCTGTCGAGGTTAACCTCGTCAATTCACTTAGATTTTTGTTGATAGTTTGAAGACCTACAAGGTTTGCGGGGAAGTAGCTATCCATTCTGCATCCTCATTTTGTCACTAACCAATCGACATTCATGTTTCATGTCCGACGGGTTTACCTGTATACCTGACCGTTTTAGTCGGGTATACTCCGGGCCGTTATAATTTAATGGTCGTCGACCACTTGTTTTATTAAAGCCTGTTTTTTTAAAGGAAATCTCATGAGTCAGTATGTTGTCTGTGCGCTGTACAAGTTTGTGGAACTAGGTAACTATCAAGAGCTACGCGAACCATTGCTTGCACTGATGGAAAAGCACCAGATTCGTGGCACCCTTCTGCTGGCAAGTGAAGGTATCAACGGTACCGTTGCTGCGGACCGCGCGGGTATTGATACCCTGCTTGAATGGCTAAATACAGAGCCACGTCTTGCGGGCACTGTTTATAAAGAGTCGCTTGCTGAAACACAGCCTTTTAACCGCACTAAAGTAAAACTCAAGAAAGAGATCGTAACTTTAGGTGTAGAAGGTATCGATCCTCGTCATGTGGTTGGCACTTATGTGAAACCAAAAGACTGGAACGATCTTATTGCGGATCCAGAAGTGTTTGTTGTTGATACGCGTAATGATTACGAAATCGAAATCGGTACTTTTAAAGGTGCGGTAAACCCGAACACTGAAACTTTCCGTGAATTTCCAGACTACGTGAAAGAAAATATGGATCCGGCCAAGCATAAGAAAGTGGCAATGTTCTGTACTGGTGGTATCCGTTGTGAGAAATCAACAGCGTACATGAAAGAGCAAGGCTTTGACGAAGTTTATCACCTTGAAGGCGGCATCCTAAAATATCTGGAAGAAGTGCCACAAGAAGAGAGCATGTGGGAAGGTGATTGCTACGTATTCGATGGTCGTGTTGCTGTAAACCACCAGCTAGAGAAAGCGGACTACGACTTATGTAATGCTTGTCGCCTGCCAATCACAGAAGAAGACAAACAGTCAGACCTTTACGAGCAAGGCGTAAGCTGCCCTAAATGTCACGGTACGCATTCAGAAGAGCAGATTGCTCGATTCCGCGAACGTGAAAAGCAGATTTCTTTAGCGGATCAACGTGGTGAACAGCACGTTGGCGGTGAAAGCGCGAAGCAACGTGAAGAGCGACGTGCGGCTAAGATTGCTCAAAAAGAAGCACAGCGTAAACAAGCCTAACGCTTATTGGCGAACCATATACCATGGTTCGCCGATTTACATATTAACGAGTGACGAAAGGTTAAGCGTCGCTGCGCTAAATACAGAAGTGACAATTCTCTCGATCTAGACCATGAGCACCAGCAAGATTTTTCAGGTGTGCTCTGCCCTCTGCAAGCCCCATCTCATAACCTTCAAGCAACACAGACTGACGCATTGATAAACGCTGTACATGAAAATTATCAGGCGGAGCAATAACGCGGATACGCGCGTCTTCCGGCGGGTTACGAATAAACGCCAACGATTCGTTATAGTTCTCTGTTCGGTGCAACATTGCTTCGACCATTTTAGGATGCTCGGCAAACAGCTTCTTAGTGAGCCAGGTTGTTTTGGCTGGCTTCTTCGAGTAATTCAACGGGTGGGATAACACCACAGTAATGTCTCTCGCGCCTCTTCGGTAGGCTTCGCGAACCGGAATTGAATCCGCCACGCCTCCATCGGTGTAACAGCCACCAGAAAAGCAAGGGGTATGTTTGTATGCGATAGGCAAAGCAGTCGTCGCTTCTAGCGCGTGATGGAAGTTATCGCGATTGACTCGATAATAGTCTGCCTTACCTGTATCAACATTGGTTGTGGTCGCAAAAAATGGAATACCATCAAACAACTTCTTTTCATCGACTGGATATAAACGGTTAGATTCTTCAAATAACCATTTAACGTCAATAAGGTCACCGCCCTTTATAAAGCGGGTTGGATCGAAGAAACGTTTACAGGTTGCAAGCTTGGTGATGATATTAATGCTGCGATGTGGGTAATCAGTTAAGTAACCAATCAAATTCGATGCACCTGCTGACACACCAATTGCAAAATCAAACGGCTTATAATTTTGCTCCATGAACGCATCTAGCACGCCACTAGCGAAGACGCCTCGCATCGCACCACCTTCAACCACAATTGCTTTTTTTACCATGTTTCCTCCCCAATACTGTGTTTAAAAATAGTATTGAAAGTAAGGCAATAGAAACAATTGGTTATTCTTATTATTTAGATAGGTGATTCCTATACTCAAGTAAGATTTCGCTACAGAGTACAACCTGTGACCATGCCTACACCTTACATAAGCCTAGTAGGATTAAGAGAAAACGTTCTTATACGCTTCAGCAGCCCCATCAATGAGCATTTGAGTGCCGATGACCGCCAATATCAGCCCCATCATTTTGGTCACAACATTGAGCGCACTAGGACCAACGGCTTTCACTAATCTATCGCCAAATAAAAACAAGATGTACGTGATAATACAGAGCACAGCAAAAGAAACGATGGTAATGATTGTTTGATCAAACCCACCAGCGGTCGCAAAGTTCATCGCCGTTGCGATAGTGCCAGGGCCAGCCAATATTGGCATCGCGAGAGGGGAAACCGCGATACTTAACGCCGCTTGTTGCTGGGCAGGTGAGTAAGCCTTTTCCTTGGTCTTTTGGTGAGTAGTATCACCTTGTAGCATGTTGTAACCAATCAAAAAGACCAGAATGCCGCCAGTAATACGCAGCGCATAAAGCGTAATCCCAAATAAATCGAAAATCAGTTTTCCGGCAATTGAAAACACCGCAACGATGATAAAAGCAATAAACACCGAACGCAGTGCTATGGAGCGAACCGTCTCTTTATCTTCATCCGCAGTTAAGCTCAAGAATATGGGAATATTCGCGATAGGGTTCATGATGGCGAAGAAACCCATAAATACCGTTACTGTGTGAACGATCAGTTCTTTCATCTTTTTACCGCATGTAATTCATTGATTTTAAGACAGTATATACTCATATCTTAGAGCGTGCCTGATTACTGGCTTTCTCTAGTAAAACTTATGGTTTAAGGCACACTTTTTTCGTTTGAGCTTTTCTTTTTAGCTTTTTTCTTTGGAGAAAGTTTACCCAGCCACCAAATGCCGATAAGGTGAGTTCCACGAAATATGAAAACAATAACAAAGGATGTTAAAGCATCATGAACAGTACGATTGAAACTATAATGAGCCACCGCTCGATTAGAAAATTCAGCCCGCAACCAATAGATAAAACTCAACTGGACACGATTATTCAAGCTGGCCTAGCCGCGTCTTCTTCCAGTATGCTGCAAGTCGTTTCCATCATCCGAGTCACTGATCCAGAAAAACGCGCTCAATTAGCGCAATACGCAGGTAACCAAGCTTACGTTGCGAGTGCGGCAGAGTTTTTAGTGTTCTGCATTGATTATCAGCGTCACTCGGCTATCAATCCTCAAGTACAAGCAGATTTTACCGAGTTAACACTCATTGGTGCCGTTGATTCCGGCATCATGGCGCAAAACTGTCTGTTGGCAGCAGAATCGATGGGATTGGGTGGCGTATACATTGGTGGCTTGAGAAATAATGCCCAAGGTGTTGATGAGTTGCTCGGCTTACCTGCCAATACTGCCATTTTGTTTGGTATGTGTCTTGGCCATCCAGAGCAAGACCCAGAAGTTAAACCTCGCTTACCAGCAAAAGTGATCGTACACGAAAATCAGTACCAAGCTTTAAATATTGAAGACATAAAAGCTTACGACCAAACCATGCACGATTACTACGCCACACGTTCAAGTAATCAAAAGCAAAGCACCTGGTCTGAGGAAGTGACAACAAAATTAGCCGGAGAGTCTCGCCCGCATATTCTACCTTATTTAAATGGCAAAGGATTAGCAAAGCGCTAGATAGTATTGAACGATAGCCCAGGATAGCCCTGCCAATCGAGGTGGGGCTTTGTTTTTATTAACTATTCCTTCTCTGAACCCTGATTTTCGGTTGCCAGTCATTCAGCCGTCGCCTATGATAAACGAGCTCACGCCTAAAGCACCCAACACTCGCGGAAAGAACTCGGTTCACGGCAATTTGGCTTCCCTGCATTTCCAGCAGGTACACTCTGTTTTTACCTTCTTAAAGCTTCTGTTCAGGCGAGTGTGGAAGAGAATAAGAAAGGTGAAAAATGCAACCTCACAACAGCTTCTCAATTAATCTCAATCAGCAAAAAATCATTGCTAAAAAGCGTTTAAAGGCAATTCGTCAACGTGACTTCAATACGCTTGATCTCGTTAAACAGTTTCACTCCCAACCCGACACTCTATCTTTTGAATCTATTCAGCTTGCTGATGTTCAACATGCTTTAGCAAGAGAGCTCGGCTTAGCGAGTTGGAACAAACTAAAAGCTCACGTGGAACGTTTAGAATCGCATAAGAACGCTATCGCTAAACGAGAAAAAGCGTTAGACAGTGGCCTGAGTACGCTCCATGTTCGTTGTGGGCATGATATTCAGGAAAAACTTAAAGAGAGCGGCTTTGAAGGCCAGTTTCTCCCAATGATTGATCCACTATGCATGGGCCCTATTCCTAAAGCTGAGCAATCATTTTTAGCCATACGCGCTCAGTTCGTTGTTGATACGCTGCTGCCCGTTATGGGGCATAAAGAATCTGTTCAAAACATCGCTCAGCAAGAGCAGCGTAACGTAGAGACTCTGCTAGACGATAAGTTTGAGCGCATCGTATTTTGGGTGGAGCATGATAGCTATGATCAACTTATGTTGATCCGTTGCCTGACTTATCTTGAGAACGTAAAAGCTAAAGTCATTGAGATCATTGAATTGAACCAATTCCCCGGTACAGAACGTTTTATCGGTTTTGGACAATTACCCGCAGAGGCGATTCGTTCATGCTGGCATGATCGCAAGCCGATAAACGCAAGATTAATGAGCCAGGCCAGTCGGTGTTGGCAAGCTCTCACAGAAGAAACGCCAGATTCTATTGTCTCTCTATTAGAACAACATGAGTTGGATTGCTTGCCAAATATGAGTGCGGTTCTTATACGGCATTTGCGCGAGCTCCCCCATTCAATATCAGGGTTGAGCTTCACTCAGCGTCTCGCACTCGATGCACTAAAGGAACAAAACAACGCGATTTCAGTGAGTAAGTGGTTTCAGCTTTATCAGCAGAGCGAACCTTTGCCCTACCTGGGTGATGTGATGTTCTACGCACTGGTCCTTCCTTTAGCAACCAATGGGAAACCACTGATAACAGTAGACTCGTTAGAAAAAAACTGGTGGGAGCAACAAGTGTGTATAACCGAGCATGGAATACAGTGCTTAAACGGTAATGTTAAATTTGAGCAACAATATTGGGTTGGTGGAATTCCAAACAACAACAAAAGCCGTTGGGAGTGGGATCATCTGCAGCTATCTAGCCTGTCCCATGTTCAATGTTGATACGGCGCTGAATTTACCAACTTAGTGGCTAAAGATAACAGAGCGATGCGAATAGTGAGATAAATGTATTGCTCTAATTATCGACTACTAATGCGCATTATATAAGCAAGTTTCAGTTGCATATTTAGTCCCACATTAACCAGGGGTGAATAATCACGAGTTCAATATGCAACCAAAACATAGAACACCAAAGTGTAACAATAGGTGAACATTAGTTTTATACTCGATAAAAGTGTTAAAAAACAGCCATTACAACCAGCATTAAAGTTAAATAACTGTTAAAATAATATTTTTTATGGTGACCGTGGTCACATCTACCGACCAAGATTAGGTTTTTTCTTTCGTGTTTTTTCACTCCGCTGCTAACCTGCACGCCACTTTGAAGTGAACTCAGAGTGCATAACTATAAGGAGTGTTCTCATGAATACCAAGAAACCGATGTCGCTTACCAGCCGTGTTATTTTCGGTATGGTGGCGGGTATCTTGACAGGATTTGCAATTCGCACACTTTTTGCTGACAACGGATTTGTCGACGCATACATTGTTAATGGACTATTTGAAGTTGGTGGACAGATCTTTGTCGCCAGCTTGAAGATGCTAGTAGTACCTTTGGTATTTGTATCACTCGTTTGTGGTACTAGCTCTCTTAAAGACCTATCTACTTTAGGTCGCATGGGTGGTAAAACCCTAGCTTTATACATTGCAACAACGGCTGTCGCTATCACACTTGCTCTGACTATGGGCACCGTGTTCCAGCCAGGCGCTGGCGCTGATCTTACTGCGGTAAGCTCATTTAAGTCAGCAGAAGCACCGTCTTTGGGTCAGGTGATCATTGATATGTTCCCGACTAATCCAATCAGTGCAATGGCTGAAGGTAAAACACTTCAAGTTATCGTGTTTGCCGTTTTATTTGGTATCGCGATCAGTGCTGCTGGTAAACCAGGCGAGCGTATCGCTGCATTCTTCTCAGACTTGAATGAAGTGATCATGAAGCTAGTTGCTATTTTGATGAACCTGGCACCATTTGGTGTGTTCTTCCTGATGGCGAAGCTGTTTACTGGTTTGGGCTTGGGTGCAATCCTAAACCTTGCCGAGTACTTTATCGTTCTAGCTGGCACACTGCTGCTACACGGTCTGGTAACGTACAGCCTAATGTTAAAAGGGTTTACTGGTCTTAGCCCAATTACCTTCCTGCGTAAAATGGAAGATGCTGTGATGTTTGCGTTCTCTACTGCATCATCAAACGCAACCATTCCGGTTACTATGGAAACAGCAAAACACCGCATGGGCGTAGAAAACCGTGTGTCTTCGTTCACTGTACCACTTGGTGCAACCGTGAACATGGACGGAACGGCGATCATGCAAGGTGTCGCTACCGCGTTTATCGCACAGGCATTCAACATTGATTTAACCATGGGTGACTACCTGATGGTTATCATGACGGCTACTCTGGCATCTATCGGTACTGCTGGTGTTCCTGGTGTTGGCCTTGTCATGCTAGCGATGGTACTAAACCAAGTAGGCTTGCCTCTGGAAGGTATCGCTCTGATTATGGGGGTTGACCGTCTACTGGATATGATTCGTACCGCAGTAAACATTACTGGTGATAGCGCAGTAACGGTTATTGTTGCTAAATCAGAAGGTGCATTGGATGAAGCTCGCTTCAACGATCCGATGGCCGGCGCAGCCGAAGAAGAAGTGCATCTTAAACGCGCTGACGCTTAAACCGTTTACGGTTATCCTGTCTAAAACAAAGCCCCGATGGAAACATCGGGGCTTTGTTCATTGAGAAAGGTTTATTAAGCAATCTTAAAGGCTTTTAGTCAGTAGCCATTGAATTCAGTTTCGCTCTGGCTTGTTCTTCATGCTCTGGCGTAATAGCGTTGCCAACCGTATTCGCCGCCAATGTAAGCGCTGCCATATCATCAGTGAATCCAACACCAGCCAGCACATCGGGCACCATATCCGTTGGGAGAACGAAATACGCTAATGCCCCACCTAGAATCGCTTTATGGCGAACAGAGGTATTGGCGTCTGTCATCGCGAGCCAGGATTTAATTCCCATCACAGCAAGCTCTTCACCCGCTTTTCTGACCGAGTTTTTCATCTTGCGCCAAAACGTTTTCTCATCTGGCGCTTTTAGTGTTTCTTCAACGGCGTCATTAGGCGCCGACTTTAAAGACATGGCTGTAGTCATCGTTGCCTCCGGTAGTTGTGACTCTGGCGCTAATACTAAGAGCCAGAACCTGAACACAGGATTAACAACAGAGATCATCGTAAGTAACCGGTTTAAAGGAAAATAAAAAATCCCCAAACTTTGGTTTGGGGATTGAAAGCTATTTGGCCGAGAACGAACGTTTTATTTAGCTATCTTCTCTAGTACACGCATCAGCATCTTGATGCGTGGCTCGACAGACTCTAGAAGTAAATATTCCTGCTCTCCGTGGAAGCCAGCTCCGACGGGGCCAAGACCATCTAATGTCGGAACGCCCAGAATAGCGGTATTGTTCGCATCAGAGCCACCACCTACTTCTTTCCAATTGATATCAATTGCAACCTCACTGGCAGCCTCTTCAACCAATGCCATTAAACCTTCGGTTTGTACATTCGGTAACATCGACGGTTTATACGCTTCTCGATCTAACTGAATGCTCACCCCATCAACAAACGGAGTTTTAGCTAAACAGAGCAGCTTGGTATCGACATCATCGTACTCTACGTTGCTCCAGAAGCGTACATCGACGATCGCTTCAGCCTGAGCAGGTACTATATTTGCCCCGTTACCACCCGACACAATACCCACATTTAACGTCGTGCCCGAGATAAAGTTGGTCATGCCGTTAACTGCAAGAATCCAATTGGCCATTTCGGTAATCGCACTACGGCCATTCTCTGGCTCGTTACCCGCGTGAGCAGCTACACCATTGAAGGATATTTTGTAACGCGCCATACCTTTGCGTGCTTTCACCAAACCACCGTCTGCACGTGCAGCTTCTGCGACCAGCACATTCTTGGCACTTTTTGCTACTGACTGAATCCAATCGACTGAATAAAGTGAGCCCGTCTCTTCATCCGGATTCATGCAAATACAAATCGACAGCTTTTCTAATACCGCTGTATCCAGATTTCGCATTGCATAAACGATGTTTAGCAAACCAGACTTCATGTCCGACACACCCGGACCGTACGCTTTATCTTCATCCACAGACATCGGACGCTGCTCTGCCGTCCCTACAGGAAAAACCGTATCTAAATGGCCAATCAGCATCACATCGATCTGTTCTGCCTCAGGCATGTTACGAATTTCTAACCCTATCCCTGCTCTGCCGCAATCAACTCGCTTAACACTCCAACCCAACATCGCATGAAACTTTGCTTCAAACTGAGAAGCAACAAATTCAATACCATCGGTAGTGTAAGTTCCGCAATCGACGTTAATTAATGGGCGTAACTCTTCAAGGTATTCATTGAGAGAAAACTGCATGTTTTACTCCTAAACAAACAGGTTCATGACCAACATTGCGCCAAATGCGTTCATCACTGAGATAGCAATCATGATTGGAATGTAACGACCTTCAGTGCCAATAGGACCCATAATCCGTCCCATGTATTGAACCTGCGAGCCCATCAGGTAGATTGCAGGCGCAAGAATCGCGATGTGGGTGCCATTAAGAATCCCTTGGTCAAACAGCGTGATAACCACACCCACAGCGCCACCCATTGACATCCAAGCGCCAATAAGTACGGCAGCCGCTTCACCTGGCAAACCAAATATCGCCATCACCGGAGAGAAGACAGTACCCATGAGATCCAGTGCGCCGGTGATCTGAAGTGCTTTGATAATTACAAATGCCATAAGAACGTTTGGTACCGTCGAAGTCGTCGCGATCACCCAACCTTTCTTTGCACCTTCAACGAAAATATCTGTCACCATAGGCTTGCTTGCTTTTACGTCACCCATTACGCGATCTCCTCTTTCAAGTTCTCAGTTTTGTTTTGCTCTTGTTTGTCTTCTTTACCTTCTGTGATGTTTAAGTAGATGCGGAATAAGTTTGCGCCAATAATCTTAAACGCAAACATGACCACAACCGCCAAGCCGATAGAAGACGTTACAGCCAAAGAGCCATCGGCCATGGTCAAAGTAAATAGCACGGCACCTGATGAGAAGAAGTTAACGATGGTTGCACCTGCAGTGAACTGGAACATAGTAAAGACATCGGTTTCACGTTTGGTAAGATGACCTTCATCTTTAAGTTGACGCGTCATCGCTGCGCCAGCATCGGTACTTTGAAGTGAAGCAATAAGGGCTAGACCAGAGTTGCCCGGAATGCCTACCATTGGGCGTAGTAGAGGAGTCAGCAGTTTGCGCGCCGCATCTAGTGCACCGCAATGCTCAAGAACATTGATCATGCCTAAAGCAAACATCACCGTTGGGATAAGAGTAAGCGCAAAAATAAAGCCATCTCGAGCACCGCTACCGCCTGAACCGCGAAGCGTTGTTGTCGTAACTTTTACACCGTCGGCCGTTTCAGTGACACCAGACGCCACCTTACCGAAAGAGCCATTTAATGTGGTGAAGTCAAACACGCCATACCATTGGTTTGATTTCAACATACCAGAGAAAAATACGATAGCAAACGCGAGTGCAAGATAGCACCCAAGCGTCACCTTTCGCTCAGTTTGAACAGGGGTTTTCATAACGTTACCTAAACATGTGGAATTTGATACATATGTTTACCTGAACAATGAGTGATAAATATGATTAATATCAATAAGAGTAACGAGCTGATTAAATATTAATTAACCATATTTTATTTTAATATTTGATTACAATTTAAACTTTAAAATACATGACGATGAGTTTTGCAGTTTTTAATTTGGCATTAACTTATTGGTAAATTAGATCCAGAATTTGAAATAAAAAGCCCTTCTTTGCAAAGAAGGGCTTTTAACTATTTATTGATCGCTTGTGAATTACCTATCTCGACCGACAAACGCAACCACTACCTTGTCACCAGCAAGAGTTCGAGAGAAGACATACGCTCCTTCCTGAGCGATTACGTGATGCTTACCCGCTCCAATCGCAGGGTGTGCTTTTCGGAACTGTCCTAGAGTCTGCCAATGTTTCAGCAACGATTGTTTCTCGTCAGTCAGCTTCCAGACCATGTCAGAACGAGTCCCTTGGTGGAAGTCGTCTGCATATGGGCCAATGTTACGCCCCACTTCATCGCCATAATAGACCTGTACAGCGCCAGGGCTTAACAACAGCGCATTCGCTGCGTTACGCTGCATGGCGTAGTCTTTAAAGCGTGAGAAGAATAGCTCGGTGTCGTGAGAGGACATATAGCTGACCGGGTTAAAGTCTTTCTCGTTAGCGATGGTATCGGCATAGCTTTGGTAGGTTTCAGCCATTTGGCTAAAACAGGCTGCGCCTTTATCAAGTTTCTTCTGCATATCAAAGTTGATCAGCGCATCGAAACCATCGTCAAAGTAAGGGCTGCGATATGCGGTGTGTCCCCATACTTCGCCCATCATCCAAAACGGTTGACCTGATTTACCGTTTTCTTTACGCCACTGTTCTAAGCTTTGAGAGGCTTCTTGCTTCAGGCGTTTCCAAACGTCACCTTCGACGTGTTTTACGGTGTCGACGCGATATCCATCAATGCCAAAGCGCTTCACCCAATCCGTTTGCCATTCAATTAAATAATCCGACACGGTGAAATTGTCTCGCGCCTTAACACGCGTACCCGGATTGTCTAGCAGCCACTTAGGTGGTGTTACCGCTTTATCAGATTCGGTGACAAAGTCCGGCAACCCAGCGAGCGACATAGTGATATCGCTGCTGCCCGGCTCAGGATAGCCCGGTAAACCTGCTCTTACCCAATCACCACCCCACCAGTTAGCCCAGTTCGGACTTTGGTAATCAATATAATGGTGGTAGCTGTGCCAGTTTTCACCACTCTTTGGTTGCCAGTTCGCCCATTTTTCTGGCAAATCAGCACCCGGTTTGAGCACTTCGATACCATCAAACTGTAAATCGGCAAGTGTGGAGTAACCGGTGTGGTTGATGACGGCATCCATCAGCACTTTTAGCCCGCGTTTGTGCGCTTCTTCCACCAGCGTCTTTAAGTCAGCTTCACTGCCGAAGTTTTCGTCGATCTTAGTAAAGTCACGCGTCCAGTAACCGTGATAAGCATAAAATGGGAACGAGCCACTGTCGCCACCGCCAACAAAACCGTGCACCTGCTCAACAATCGGCGATAACCAAATGGCATCTGTCCCCAAGCTTTTGATGTAGTCCAGCTTATCAATCACTCCTTTGAGGTCGCCACCATGGAAGGTACCGATTTCTTCTTTTCCGTCCTTTTTACGCCCATAGCTAGCGTCATTGCTGCTGTCTGCGTTGTTGAATCTATCAACCATCACAAAGTAGATATTGGCATTTCGGTAGTCAAACGGTATTGCTTGCTTGGTTTTCTTCATCGGCTCAAGAAGTACGATTCCACCTGACGCTTGGTCTGGCACCAAAGAGACTTGTTGATTTTTCACTTCGACTACCTGCCCTGAGTAAGCATCCCGCAATTTGGTTCCATCGGGGAAACTATCCCCCAATGCAATGGACACTTCGCCACCTTGATAAACTTCACACTGGACTTTTGGGATCGGGCGTTTGAACTCAGTCTTCGCCGCTTTCTTTGGTTCTCGCTTAAACAGAAGCGTTTTTGCCTGCTCATCATAGGCAAACGAGTAGTCCCCGGTAAAACGTATTTTCAGCGCAAGTTCTGTCGGCTCTCCACAGTTCAGTGAAATGGGTGTATTGAACTTTACGTTTTGTCCGTCGGGCGCGGTACAACTTCCATCAATACCGGTTATTTTTAGTGTGTAGCCGTCTTTGGTAAGCGGCACGACTAAAGGTTGCTCGGCACTGAGTGGAAAATCGCGGCTGTTCGTTGTGGTAGATATGGTGATATTGGGTTCAGCAATAGCACTTGCCGAGGCGAGTAATAATGTCGTCGTGATCAGATTCAGTTTCATCGTTCTATCCATTGATTGCGTATGTAACCTACGCAAATTTATTAGTTTTATTCACACTAATAGTAAATGGATGAAAATTTGAGCACATCATTCTAATAGACTACGCCCTAAAGCTTGGATTAACTCACATTTTTGCTTTATCAGGGCGTAGTTTGAAATTTCTACAAATGAACGCTGCCTAGATTTCGCATTTGATTCATCGCCCATCTGGTGCGGCGCTGTGTATAGTCGCTTTGTGGGTAAACTTTTATACGATAAGGATTAGGCAACACCACGGCTAATTGCGCCGCTTGCCACTTCGACAATCTATCTGAGCTTACGCCAAAGTAGTTCTGAGCAGCCGCTTCTGTACCATAGATACCCGGGCCAAACTCAACCACATTTAGGTAGACTTCCAGAATGCGCTCTTTGCTCCACATCGCTTCCATCAGCAGTGCAAAGTAAAGCTCATAGGCCTTACGCACATAAGAGTGGGCAGGAAACAAAAACACATTCTTGGCGGTTTGTTGGGTAATCGTGCTTGCTCCGCGGGATGGGCCATTTTCGTCCGCATTCGCTATCACATTAAACAGAGACTCAAAATCGACGCCATAGTGCGTCGGGAATTTTTGGTCTTCTGTTGCAATCACAGCAAGCTGCATGTTTTTGGAGATTTGCGACAAAGGCACCCATTCATGCTGACTGTGGTCAGGATAGTTTGTTGGAGGTGAGACAAGGCGACTGAGTTTCCAACCCCAAATTGGAGGATCGATAAACTTTACCGCCCCGACCATAACAATAGGGGCAAGCAACAGTACCAACACGACTTTAATTAGAAATGACTTTAGCCTTTTGATCATTCTCAGTATCCCGACAACGCTCCGCTTTAAAAGCAAGCGAGCAAGATTGCCGTATTCTGCAAAGAACAACAAGTTTCTGAGGTTAAAGTTTGGTCAAAAAAAGCCCGATTTACATTGTAAAGCGGGCTTGATGTTTTCAGTGGCGCTTATTTATCAAGCTTGTAGAACACCGTTGATAAAGGTGGGATGCGCAATCCAAGAGATTGTGAGAGCGACTCGCTTTCGATCGCTTCAGTTTCAACACTCTTGTGAACCTTGAAGCCACTGCCACCGTATTTGCTGTCATCGGTGTTAAGCAGAAGATCGTATCGGCCTTCATACGGAACGCCTAAGCGGAACTTCTCATGTGGTACTGGCGTAAAGTTGGTGATAACCAAAATACGCTCACCGTCCTCACTAATACGCTCATGAGCCAGAATACTCGCATCCGCTTCATCTTGAAGACGCCATTCGAAACCAGCAGGAATACAATCCTGATCGTGCATAGCTGGTTCAGTTCGGTATAGATGGTTTAAGTCACGAGTCAGATCTTGAACCCCTTTGTGACGTTCAAACTCCAATAAGAACCACTGCAGTTGATCATCATGGTTCCATTCCGCTGTCTGACCTAATTCTGCGCCCATAAAGTTAAGCTTTTTACCTGGCTGGCCGTACATATGGCCGTAGTAAGCACGCAAGTTAGCGGTTTGTTGCCATTCATCACCAGGCATTTTGTTGTGGATAGAGGCTTTGCCATACACCACTTCATCGTGCGACAGTGACAATACATAGTTCTCACTGTGTGCGTAAATAAGCGGGAACGTGATGGTATTGTGGTGGTATTTGCGATGAACAGGATCTTCTTTCATGTAAGAAAGACTGTCGTGCATCCAACCCATATTCCACTTGAATCCGAAGCCCAATCCGCCCATGAATGTTGGCGCAGACACACCTGGGAATGCCGTCGACTCTTCAGCAATCGTCATAGCATTCGGGAAGTGTTTGTACACCTCCTCGTTCATCCATTTTAGTGTCGCAATCGCTTCATAGTTTTCGTTGCCACCATCGACATTCGGAATCCACTGATCATGACTGCGTGAGTAGTCAAGGTAGATCATGGACGCAACAGCATCGACTCGAATACCATCGATATGGAATTGTTCGAACCAGTACAAGGCATTCGCGACTAGGAAGCGACGGACGTGCTCGCGGCCGACATCATAGATATACGAGTTCCAGTCTTGGTGCCAGCCGCGACGTGGGTCTGGATCGTGGAACAGAGGTGTGCCATCGAAGTTTGCCAGACCATGGTCATCGGATGGGAAGTGCGCTGGTACCCAATCGAGAACCACGCCAATACCCGCCTGGTGACAAGCATCAACAAAGTATTTGAAGTCATCTGGCGATCCATAACGGCTGGTTGGAGCAAACAGCCCCACTGGCTGGTAACCCCAAGAACCGTAGAATGGATGTTCAGAAACTGGCATCAGTTCAACGTGGGTGTACTCCATGTCGACCAAATATGGCACTAAGTGTTCAGCCAGTTCACGGTAGTTAAGAAACTCACCCTGCTCATTGCGTTTCCAGGAGCCAGCGTGTAGCTCATAGAAAGACAACGCTTCACTGCGCTTTTCCGTTACTGGACGACTTTGCCATTGCGTATCCTGCCATTGGTAACGGTTGTGGTCGTAAGTGATGGATGCGAATGACGGGTACTGCTCTGAATAAAAGCCCCATGGGTCTTGCTTATGAGGCAACCCTTCTCCATGTGGACCTTTTAGTTCGTATTTGTATTGTACGCCTTCTTCTAAGCCAGGAACGAACAAGCCCCAAATACCGTAATCGAGGCGTTGCATTGGCTGACGACGGCCATCCCACTGGTTAAATCCGCCGATCAAACTCACGGCTGACGCATGTGGTGCATAAACTAGGAAACGAACGCCAGAGATATGTTTACCTCCACGTTCTAGAGTGACAAAGTGCGAACCCATGTAGTGATACATGTCTTTCGGTGTGTGCAGGTGTTCGTACTCTTGGTAAATATTGTGGTATTGGTACGGGTCGTCAATGATTTGTTCAACGCCATTCCAATCTACAGCTAAGCGGTAATGTGTAAGGTGTAAATCGCGTTTTTCTTTGAGAATAAATCCGCTTTCACCTTCGCGTTCAAGGGCAACTCTTGGCTCCCCTTCAACCAATAATTCAACTTTATCTGCGCCTGGCATCCAGACTCTTAGGGAACCTTCACCATCATCAATAAATGGCCCCAGCGTCGCAAACGGATCCGAGTAAGAAGCCTGAGCTAGCAGTTCATAGGCACGTTCATACTTTTTCTTTGTTCTCTTTATTTTATTTGTTTTCGTGTTTTTCAAACCTTTCTCCCTAAAACCAATATCCACCTTAAACACACCGAGTTTAAGAAAATATTGGCTTGCACAGCCAACATTGTAAACTTACTAAAAAGCACTGCTTCGAACGTCAATGTTTGCAAGCAGCATCAAAAAACGAAAATGCCCGCTATTATTGCGGGCATAATAACAGTACTCCATCCTAACGGATTGTTTTTATAGAATGAGTGACGTAGATGGAAATTTCTTACCTAAGAGCAAACAAATTTATAATCAGTTCGCTTTCTCACTCATTCTATTCGTCCTTACTTGCTTGCCTGAGCGCGGACTTCCGTTAAACGTTTTGCAATTCGATTCACATCTTCACGACTGAAAATTTCATCAAGGTTCATCGACAGCTTACGACGCCAGTTTGGATACTCATCAACAGTACCAGGGATATTGACCGGTTGATCCATCTCTAGCCAGTCTTCCAGCTGAACACTAAGCAGTGCAGAATCACCTGCTGCAACATGCAGTTGAAGCGCTTCGCTTAAGTACGAATCCATTGGAACAAACTGCGCATCATGACCAATGCCTTCAGGCAGATAACCATGCCAGCGAACGCTATCCAGAATGCCTTGCTTGCACTTCAGGCGATCAGCAAACAGACCTTCTAATTGCTCTTCGTCTGGGTACAGACCAATCTCACGACCCATTTTCAAGTCATCACAGTGCCAGAAACCGCGTAGCGTTGGCATATCGTGCGTACACAGTGCCGCCATAGATTGCTCAGCATAATGCTTAGGAGAAATGAAGCCGCCGTCGTCTTTTGAGGTTTCAAAGAAAAACACTTTGTATGAGTGCACACCAGCATCGCGAAGAATATCAACGATTTCATCTGGCACCGTACCTAAGTCTTCACCAATCACTGAACATTGATGACGATGTGACTCAAGCGCTAAGATTGCCAGCATGTCTTCTACTGGGTAGTACAGGTAAGCCCCTTCTGTTGCCTTTTCGCCTTTTGGAATCCACCACAGACGCAGCAAACCAAGTACATGGTCAATACGTAGCGAACCACAATGCTTCATGTTGGCACGCAGCAGTTGGATGTAAGCGTCGTAACCCGTTGCTTCAAGCACTTGTGGGTTTAGTGGAGGCAGCCCCCAGTTTTGACCTAGTGGGCCCAGTACATCTGGTGGCGCACCAATACTTGCGTCCAGAACAAGGTTGCCTTCGTCAGCCCAAGTTTCACTGCCAGAATCCGCTACGCCTACTGCAAGGTCACGGTACAGACCTACAGACATGCCTTTTTCTTCTGCAAGTACTTGAGCTTCTTTGATTTGATCATCAGCGATCCACTGCAAGTACATGTACAGGTGAACGCGGTCTTTTTGATCTTTAATGTATTTCTGCGTTCCTGCCGACTCAAATGTACGGTATTTTTCAGGGAACGCTGGCCAACCCCACATATTTGAGTCTTCAGCGTGCAGATCGGCATGGATTGCATCAAATGCCGCTTGATGTAATAAGCTGTCGCCGCCTTTCTCTACGAATTCTAAGAATGCACGTGCACGGTCAGTATTCTTGTCCAGATGACGTGCTTTGAACTCGCTGAACAGAAGCGGTAACACGCTCATCTTAAGCGCAGAAACTTCTGTGTAATTAACCCAATGAGAATCACGAGCTTTTTGCAGGCGCTGCTGGAATTCAGCACTGCCAACTTGTTGCTGAGCTTCTGCACTCAGAGCAAATTCCGGTACGGATACCACATCAATATACATGATGTTCAACCAGCGGCGAGAAGACGGGCTGTATGGGCTCGCACCTTCTGGGTTTGCCGGGAACAACGAGTGAATTGGGTTCAGGCCAATGAAGTCCCCGCCACGCGAAGCAATGTCACTAACCAGTTGCTTTAGATCACCGAAATCACCGATACCCCAGTTATGCTGAGTACGCAGTGTGTAAAGCTGAATACTCGGGCCCCAAAGCTTTTTGTGTTCGTTAAGCGCATCTTGTTTGTAACAAGCTTTTGGAGTGATGATCAGCGACATTTCATAAGGCGTTTTACGACGCTTACGACTGATGATCAGTTTGTGATAACCCCATGCCAAGTTCTTTGGCAATGCAAACACTAGAGGGCCACCCTCAGCACGTTCATCACGAACAATTTGAGACTGAAGATAGCCTTCAAGTACCTCTCCTTGCTCTGTTTCTAAACGCCAGCTGAATTCACTCTCACGAGCACTCGTACCTAGGTTTAGTTCCACTTCGACAGGCTCGCCGTCGCGTAAAACAAGAACAGGGGCTAGTACGTCTTTCTTATGCTTCTTCTCAGCAGAAGCCAATAGTTTTTCATCGCTGCTAGTATCGTAGCCAAGTGAAGCGAGCAAACGGCGCAGAGTCTCATCAGACACTTTAGCCTCATCTCCCCATGCACTGACGTAACTGTCAGCCAATCTCGCCATTTCCGCGACTTTCTTTAATGCTGTTAGTTCTTTCATCGCTTTCTCCGAAGGTAATGCAAACACCTTCCATGTAGGGTTTTATTGTTATCAATAACTTATATTTGAAAATAACCAAAGGTAGCGCAGGGCTACCTTGGTTTTTACTTGTCTTATTAACGGTGAACCGGTTCTAGTTTCCAGATGTTGTTCACATAGTCTCGAATTGAGCGATCTGACGTGAACTTGCCAACGAGGGCGGTATTAAGGATGGCTTTCTTAGCCCAACCAGCCTGGTCTTTGTATTGCTCGCCCATATCTTCATGCGCTTTCACGTACGACGCGAAGTCTGCAAGACATAGGTACGGGTCACCGCCATCAAGCAGGCTGTCGTACGTTGCACGCAATAGACCCGGCTGACCTGGTGTAAATTCTTCACCGACAAGAAGATCCATTGACGCTTTTAGTAGATGGTCCGCATTGTAGTAATCAAACGGGTTGTAGCCTTGAGCTTTCAGCGCTTTCACACCTTCAACATCCAGACCGAAGATGTAGATGTTCTCGTCACCCACTTCTTCACGAATCTCAACGTTCGCACCATCCATTGTACCGATAGTAAGAGCACCGTTTAGCGCCATCTTCATGTTACCAGTACCTGACGCTTCTTTACCTGCTAGAGAGATTTGTTGTGATACGTCCGCCGCAGGAATGATGATTTCTGCCATGCTCACGCGGTAGTCAGGAATGAATACCACTTTAAGCTTGTTACCGATGCGAGGGTCGCTGTTGATCTTCTCTGCAATTTTGTTGATTGCGAAGATGATTTCTTTCGCTAGGTGGTAACCCGGTGCTGCTTTCGCTGCGAAGAATACAACACGTGGTACACAATCAAATCCAGGCTCGTTAAGGATGCGATGGTACAGAGACAACACATGTAGCAAATCTAGGTGCTGACGCTTGTACTCGTGTAGACGCTTGATTTGAACATCGAAGATCGCATTGGTATCCAGCTCGATACCCATGTTTTCTTTCACCCAGTGAGCCAGGCGTTCTTTGTTCTCTTTCTTCACTGCCATGAATTCTTTTTGGAAATTCTCGTCAGTAGCGTATTTCGCGATGCCTTCCAACAACTCCAGTTTCGCTGGCCATTCGCCACCGATCTTGTCAGTAATTAACTGAGACAGACCTGGGTTACAGAACTTCAACCAACGACGCGGAGTAATACCGTTCGTCACATTGTGTAGACGAGTCGGGTACAGCTCATGGAACTCAGGGAATAGGTCTTTCTTAACCAATTCAGAGTGAAGTGCTGCTACACCATTAACCGCGTATGAACCGATTACACTCAGGTTAGCCATACGTACCATGCGGTGGAAACCGTCTTCGATGATTGACAGTTTTTGCTGTTTCGCAACATCACCAGGCCACTTAGCACGAACTTCTTGCAGGAAGCGGTGGTTGATTTCGTAAATGATTTCCATGTGACGTGGAAGCAAGTGCTGAATGAGCGACTCTGGCCATGTCTCTAGTGCTTCTGGAAGTAATGTGTGGTTTGTGTACGCGAATGTGTGCGAACAGATTTCCCACGCCGCTTCCCAAGACAGACCTTTCTCATCAACAAGGATGCGCATTAACTCAGGAATAGCGATAGTTGGGTGCGTATCGTTAAGCTGGATAGTCTCTTGCTTTGGCAGTTCTTCTAGTGAGTAGCCTGCTGCTTCGTGGCGGCGAAGAATATCGCGTACTGACGCTGCAGAGTGGAAGTACTGTTGCATTAGACGAAGTGTTTTACCTTTCTCGTGGTTGTCATTCGGGTAAAGCACTTTAGTGATGTTGCCTGCGTCGATCAGCGCATGCTGAGCTTCGAAGTAGTTACCATTGTTAAAGCTAGCCAGTGAGAATGGAGCAATTGCCTGACATTCCCAAAGACGCAGTGGGTAAACTGTTTCTGATTCGTAGCCTACGATTGGTAGATCCCAAGGCATCGCTTTTACTGTCATGCCTGGAACCCATTTACGAACTTCTTTACCGTTCTCGTTGACCACTTCAACATGACCGTAGAAGCCGATTTCTTGAGCAAGCTCTGGACGAGCCACTTCCCAAGGGTAACCTTCTACGCCACACCATGCATCTGGCGCTTCTTGTTGACGGCCATCTTTGAAAGATTGCTTAAATAGACCGTATTCGTAGTGTAGGCCGTAACCCACTGTTGGGTATTCTTGCGCGGCACATGAATCCATGAAACAAGCTGCCAGACGGCCAAGACCGCCGTTACCCAATGAAGGATCGCGTTCTTCTTCAAGAAGGTCCGTTACGCTATGACCCAATTCAGCCATTGCTTCTGTTACTTGCTCGTACAGACCCATGCTGATTAAGTTATTGCCCGTTAAACGGCCAATTAGGAATTCTAGAGAAAGGTAGTTAACGCTCTTAGCACCTTTGATTCGAGGATCTTCTTCAGTAGCAAGCAAATCAAAAGTAGTGATCTCCGCTAGAGCACGACCCATTGCTAGGTACCATGCGCGGCTATCTGCGTTTTCAACAGTATGTGCGTAAGTCACTGATAGGTGTTTCTTTACGCTGTCTTGGAACGACTTTTTATCAAATTTTTTCTGTTGTGTAGGTTTCATTAAGAAATTCTCACGTCTTTTAGTAATTCATCTGCCATATATCGTGCATTTACCGGTGTGAATAAACATCCTCCTGTTTCTCCTCCTTTGAAGGAGGAGGAATGAGGGCGTAGAGGGGGGTACAACCGATCAGTTAGTGATCTGAATCGCAACAAAGCTTTTTACGCTCCGCTTCTTAGTGATTTCGATCACAGGCGAATATGAGAAAAGGCTAAAATTTACTCATAAAGTTTTTAAGACACTGTCGAAGCATGATGTAAATTTTGTCTTAGCGATCACACTCCCCTTGTTCACAAACACAAAAATTACATATTCATCGTGCAATAATTCCTACAAGGAATAACAAACCAGCCTAAAAAAGTGATCAAACTCACAAATAAAGGGCGTAGTTGGTGCCATTTAGCTCATCTCGTGAGAATTAGGAAGTGGATCAAAGTAAGGTGTAATAGCGATGTCGTAACATCCCACTCGATTTATATTTTTGTTTACTTTTTAAACAGATTAAAATTTGGTGACGAAAACCGTTTTCAGATTTCGCTAGCTTACATAAATTAAGGACATAACGAATAATGTGGATTCCATCTAAGCTCACTCGCCCAGGCCGGTTACATAACGCCATTGTGCGTCCAAGAGTGCTGGACTTACTGCAACAAGCGCCTTATTACAAATTGGTTTTGTTTCGCTCACCTGCCGGTTACGGTAAAACAACAATGGCAGCGCAGTGGCTGTCGGATAAGCCTAATGTTGGTTGGTACAGTATTGATGACAGCGATAATGACGGCTTCCGTTTTGTCAATTACCTGTTGCAGGCATTAAACAAAGCAACAAACTTCAGTTGTTCTAATGCACAGAAACTGGCGGAAAAACGCCAAATATCCTCTTTACGCTCATTGTATAGCGAGCTGTTTGCCGAAATGGCTGACTTTCATCAGGAATGTTACGTGGTACTCGATGACTATCACTTAATCACCAATGATGAAATTCATGAATCGATGCGCTTCTTTTTAAAGCACATGCCAGACAACTTAACCGTCGTCGTCACAAGCCGTGCGACACCGCCATTAGGTACTGCAAACCTGCGTGTGCGTGACTTGATGATCGAAATCGGCAACGACATGTTGGCCTTCGACACAGAAGAAACGACCCGCTTCTTTAACCAGCGCATCGCTGACGGTATTGATGAAGACATGGCCAATAGCCTCAGAACTTATGTTGAAGGCTGGCCCTCTGCATTACAACTTATCGCTCTTCAGGCGCAGCATCAAAACCGTACCTTGGCGCAGACGGTAGAGTCTGTTTCTCAGTTCAACCACGCACATCTTTGGGATTACCTTGTAGAGGAAGTATTTGATCTGCTCGATCATGAAACTCGCCAATTCCTGATGCAGGTTTCGGTTCTGGATCATTTCAACGACGAGTTGGTATTCGCGTTAACTCAGCGTGAAGATGCACTCGGTATGATTGAATCCCTGAATCGCTACGGGTTGTTTATTTACCCTCTCGAGGGTGAACATAACTGGTTCCGATTCCACAACCTGTTTGGCGAGTTTTTGTCTCATGAACGTCAGGCTCGCATTCCTCAGCAAGAAAAAGATCTACACCGCAATGCTGCCTTAGCTTGGTTACAACAAAAATCACCTCACCAAGCAATTCACCACGCTCAGAAATCTGACGATAAAGATTTAGTGGTTGAAATTCTTAACGAATTTGGCTGGAAAATGTTTAACCAAGGCGAGCTAAGCACCTTGGAAAATGCGATTCATCAGCTGGATTCAGAATTGCTGTTTAGTCACCCAAAACTGACGATGTTACGCGCATGGCTGGCTCAAAGTCAGCACCGTTACAATCAGGTTGGTCAGTTACTTGAAGAAGCAGAAGCGGAGCACCAAAAGCGCGATATTGAGCTGGATGTCCACTATCAAGGTCAGGCCAATGCGCTACTTGCTCAGGTTGCGATTAACAGTAACCAGCCAGAAAAAGCACTCGAGTTAGCAGAGCTCGCACTCAGTGAGCTTGATCACACCATCTATCGCAGCCGAATCGTGGCGACCTCAGTCGTTGGTGAAGTCAATCACGTACTGGGTAAGCTCGATCGTGCATTACCGATGATGCAGCAAACCGAAAAACTGGCTCGCCAGTATCAAGTTTACCATCAGGCGTTATGGGCGATTCTACAACAAAGTGAAATATTGATTGCCCAAGGCTATGTTCAGGCTGCCTTTGAATTGCAAGATTCGGGCTTCCGTCTGATAGAAGAGCACCAGCTTCAGCACGTGCCTCTACATGAGTTTTTACTGCGTATTCGTGCGCAAGTGCTTTGGTGCTGGAATCGTCTGGATGAAGCCGAAGAGTGTGCTTATAAGGGATTACAGATCTTAGAAAGCCATTCGCCAAGCAAGCACTTACATAGCTATTCTATGCTTGCACGTATTGCTGTTGGACGTGGAGAGCTCGACAAAGCAGGTAAGTTTATAGAGCATATTCAGCATTTGATGAAGCAATCAACTTACCACGTTGATTGGACGGCGAACGCATCATTGTCCCTCATCTTATTTTGGCAAGCTCGCGGCAATATGGATGCAATACAAGAGTGGCTCAACAGTGCAGTTCGTCCAGAATCTGCGTGTAACCACTTCTGTCAATTGCAGTGGCGTAATATTGTTCGTGCGCACATTAATCTTGGTCAATATGACGAAGCTCGCCAAGCATTGAATTTTCTACAAAGCGAAGCGCATCGCAGTAACTTAGTCACTGACACGAACCGCAACTTAGTTGTTGAAGCGGTATTAGCCGCGCGTCAGAAAGATGAAGAACAAGCGAAAGCCTTACTTAAAGAAGCATTAGTAATGACCAACCAGACAGGTATGGTTGGAAACTTCTTGATTGATGGCGCAACCATTGGCGGTTTGTTAGAGAAGCTTAGCCTGCGCCACGAGTTGGGCGATTTAGAACGTCACCGCGCACAGCAACTGATGAAAGACATTTCATCAAATCAGCGCAGCCGTTCAATTCACTTCGATGAAGACTTCATTGAGAACTTGGTGAACCACCCGAACGTACCAGAGTTAGTGCGCACTAGCCCGCTTACTCAACGTGAGTGGCAGGTGCTTGGATTGATTTACTCGGGCTTCAGTAATGAACAAATTGCTCAGGAGCTTGATGTCGCTGGAACAACCATTAAAACCCATATCCGTAACCTGTATCAGAAACTGAACATTGCGAACCGTAAGGAAGCGATTATCACGGCAGAAAACTTACTGCAATTGATGGGTTACTAGAAGAGATAAACCACTGAGTAGCTTAAAACGAAGGGTTGGCGTGAAAGCGTCAGCCCTTTTTATTTAGCTTGTGCTTTCAGCATTGCACTTAGTAGCCTGAGCTGCGGTTGAGCAGAAATAGCCTTTTATTCAGACAAAAAAATAGCCAATCGCAATAATCGCGATTGGCTGATATTTAATGTGAACAATCTGTATTCACTAACAACGTCAGTTGGCTAGGTGACCCTCGGCTTAAGAAGGGTCGCGGCGTATTATGCATAAACCATGCCAAAATTAAAAGCTTTATTTTTGGCTCAATATCTCATATGAAAGCGTTCTAAAACATTATCTGTAGCAAAACGAAAAACGTCGTTGCATTTAGCAAATGCAATTTGCAAATAACACACTCCAAACACAATTATTGAGTGATACCTTAATACCTAAACAAAACATCTAAACTTAGAACAATAATCAACCGGTTAGAGAGGGATTTATCTCGTAATAACAATACTATTTCATACTTTTTTACCGGTAATGTTTGTATACTCTGCCCCATCATCAGAAATCAACAGTATGAAAATGAACTATCTAATTACTTTCTTTAAAGGAATGGCAATGGGTGCAGCCGATGTGGTTCCCGGCGTCTCTGGCGGCACTATCGCTTTTATTACAGGCATTTACGATACCTTGCTAGAGAGCATTCGACGCATCAACCCAAGGCTTTTATCCATCTGGAAAAGAGAGGGAACGAAAGCGGCGTTTAACCATATCAATGGTTTTTTCCTTATCGCGCTGTTTTCAGGTATTTTCGTTAGCATTGCAACCCTCGCGAAACTGATCACCTGGCTTTTGAACACGCACCCTATTCCAATCTGGTCATTCTTTTTTGGGCTGATTTTGGTTTCGGTTTACCACATCGTGCGTCAGGTAGAAAAACGCGACGCTATTCGCTTCATCACCTTATTAGTTGGCGTTGCATTTGCTTACAGCATTACGGTGCTTAAGCCACTGCATATGGAACCGACAATGGTGAATACGCTGATAGCTGGCTCTATCGCTATTTGTGCCATGATTCTGCCGGGCATTTCAGGCAGCTTCATTTTGCTGCTCATCGGCATGTACACTCCCGTATTAGCGGCAGTAAAAGGCTTCCAAGTAGACATTTTGGCGCTGTTTTTAGCAGGTTGTGTTATCGGCTTACTGACGTTCTCACATTTGCTTTCTTGGTTATTGCGCCACTTTAGAGACGCAACATTGATGTTCCTAACCGGGTTGATGATTGGCACACTGCCTAAAATCTGGCCATGGAAAGAAACATTAACCTGGCGCACAAACTCAAAAGGTGAACAAGTTCCGTTACTTCAGCACAACTTGACGCCGTTTGAGTATGAACACATAACTTCTCAGCCATCACAACTGGTTATCGCCATTGTCATGATGCTGGCCGCGATAGCGCTAGTACTTAGCTTGGAAAAGTTCGCAGATTCAAGTAAATAAATGTCTTAATTTCATTACGGAGCCGATGGCTCCGTTTTTTTTCTAATCTACTAAGGTAAATACATTTTCTCGGAACTTGTCTCGTTGAGCATCGCCCAGGTGTGCTACGATGCAGTTCTTATTAAGTCATAACTGCTGAACCTTAATGAAACTGTTGAATATCACTGGTGTCGCTGTGGCACTGGTCGCGGGGTTTTACGCCCCGACGCTACTTAAAAATTTGTCGACCTCCTCTGAACTCAAACCGCTTGATGAATATTGTTTTCTATCTACGGCGGCTTGCGTCCAACAAGACGTAACCATGACACTCAATGTAGATAACACTCAGCCCTTAGTCCCTGCACTGCTGACCGTAGAATGGTCTGACAGCGAAGCGGAACAACTCGTATTGAGCTTGTCAGGACGAGAAATGGAAATGGGTGAGCCTAAGTTTTTATTAAACAAAGTGTCTCCAGGAAAATACATGGGTGAAGTGGTCTTGCCGGTCTGTACTCAAGAGTCAATGACTTGGGTGGGAGAGCTCTCCGACGGACAAGACACCATTTATCCCGCCATCAAAATGCAAAGGTAAGGAATCATTATGAGCCGCAACTGGTCCCTATTTCTCGTGGTCGCTTTCGTACTCGGATTTGGCGCTAAAAGCTATTTGGACAGCCAAGAAGCGATCCCAACCGAACAAACTGAGCCAGCTAAGTCAGAGCAGACGGTGTTATTTGGCGAAAATGACCAGCCAGTTAACATTTTCGACGTTAATGACCCTCGTATTCGTATTGTTTACTTCGGTTTCACACGCTGTCCTGACGTTTGTCCAACCTCGCTGGCCATGCTAGCAGGCGCACTCAACCAAATTGACGAATCACAAAAGGCCCAGCTACGCCCAATGTTTATCTCTCTCGATCCTGAGCGCGATGAAGCGGATGCATCGGCAAAATACGCACACTACTTCCACCCTATGATTGAGGGGTTATCTGCGCCGCTAGACATCACGACTCCGCTGGCACACAGCTATGGCGTTATTTTCCGCAAAACAGAATTAGTAGGCTCTGAGCTGAAATACACACTGGACCACAGCTCCTACTTCTACTTCTTGAAACCTGACGGAACCTTGATCACCAAAGTTCCTCACACACTGACGCCTGCACCGATCGTAGAGGCAATCTCACAACTCACCTCAAACGATTCGTCAACGAAAAGCTAGTCAAGTCACAGAACTCCTGGTAACGACGCAGCACTGCAACGATTAAGCGATAGAGGCTCCTCAATAGGAGCCTCATTTAATTCGCTCTATTCTTACTGGCTATTTGTTTCAAAATATAATTCTGTGCTTTACCCCTCAAATGTATAGGTGTATTTACGCTATACATTAGTCTCCAAGTTCCAGAGGTAGACAACAACATGCTGAAAGGTTTCAAACGTATTTTAAAGTTCCTGACCCAGGTAAATCCAAACATGGATCAGGATGTCGACACGATTATTGCCGCGATTGGTGGTATCGAGAATGTCGTTGAAACAGGCGCTTGCGCCACACGTTTGAGATTGACTCTGAAATCGACGGCAGTCGTTGATCAAAAAGCGTTGAAACAACATGGCGCTCACGGCGTAGTGGTTTTAGATGATAAACATATCCAAATCATCTACGGGCTGAAGGCCAATAGCTATTCACAGATAATGGAAGAGCGAATGAGCAGCCAAAGTTAGCTCTGGCAGCATGAGTTTCTCTACCGCAAACGAATGAGAGCGGCTATACTCTCCCCGTCTTATTAACGAACCCAATTATCAACCAACTAAAGAGGACACAAAATGATTGTAATGCAAAACACACACTGGGCATCGCAAGGGTAAACGTCCAAAATTTCAATTGGTGGCTTAGCCACAACCTCCCTTCTCTGCCCGGTTTTCTCCGGGGTCAAATCTATCCGAATTAGACCCTAATGCAATTTGTATTAAGGCGCTTTGTTGCGTCTGGGATAATTCAACAATGAATAAAACACACACTTTTTTTGCAACACTGACTTCAACCAGCAACCCACTCAAGCGTTTAGGTTGGAAACCGTTCTTTCAGCAGCAGCTAACTTTAGACGATTATGAAAACACGCAATTTTCGCGAGTGATTGCACATCATCGCAGTGGCTACTTATTGGCCAGCGAGGACGGTAACATCCATCTCAATGCTCACTCATCGTTACCCAGCATGACGGTTGGTGACTGGGTCGTCTTAGATCAGAACCAACAGTTTGTTCGCTTACTTGAACGACGCAGCCTGTTCAGTCGTAAAGCGGCAGGTGACAAAGTGGCAGAGCAACTTATCGCCGCGAACGTTGATACGGTATTTATTGTTTGTTCACTGAATGACGACTTCAACTTAAGCCGTATTGAAAGGTATTTGGCGCTAGCACATGAAGCCATGGTAGAACCGGTCATCGTTCTGACTAAAAAGGACCTATGCGATAACCTTGATGAGATAACAAGCCAAGTACAGAAATTGGATCACCTTTTAGCTATCGAGGCCGTAAACGGTTTAGACACTGACAGTGTTGCTAAGCTAATGAACTGGTGTAATGAAGGACAAACAGTCGCGTTTATTGGATCGTCTGGCGTTGGCAAATCGACGCTCGTAAATGCATTGCTTGGGCAGGAGGAGCAAGCAACCAGTCATATCCGTGAAGATGACAGTAAAGGCCGACACACCACAACGTCTCGCTCAATACACCTTTTGCCATCTGGTGGTATTTTAATTGATACCCCTGGAATGCGTGAACTTCAGTTGGCAGATTGCGAAGCAGGGGTCAGTGAAACATTTTCTGACATCACCCAGCTAGCTGAACATTGTCGCTTTGGCGATTGTCACCACGATTCAGAACCGGGCTGCGCCGTTCAAGCCGCCATCGAAAATGGGACATTGGAACAACGTCGCTTAAAAAACTACCAAAAGCTATTGAGGGAACAAAGAAATAACGGAGCGACTCTAGCCGAGCAAAGAGCTAGAAACAGACAGTTTGGAAAACTGGTTCGCAATACGATGAGTGAGAAGCGTAAACGCTATCAAGATTACTAACGCTTTGGCTTTCGTTGGTCAATTCAATTTAAGGAGACATTTGTCTCCTTTTTAATAACTTTGTTAAAAAGCATCATTCATAACCACCAAATTATTGCAACACAAACAACTTAATTTAATAACATTCAGCAAACATTTAATCCAAAAACAAACTAAAACTAGACACAAAATATTACCAAGTTAAGATATGGGCGGTTCAGTCAGAGAATGACTGACTATATAAAAACAGGATAATTGATAATCATGTGTCTTAGTGACCAGAAGCAATGCTCACCCCTTATTTAATAAGGGCATTATCGCCGTGTAATGTGTAGTTATTATTCAATCACTTAGGCATAACATTGCAGGAATGATGTATGCAACATAACAGCCTCGTTGCCCGATATGCTCGTGGTAACCTCGTTCTCCAGATCCTTGTCGGTATTGTCTTTGGTGTTTTACTTGCAACAGTTTCACCAAGTCACGCTCAAAGCGCTGGAATGATTGGTAGCCTTTTTGTTGGAGCGCTTAAAGCGATTGCTCCAATCCTAGTATTTATTTTGGTTGCTGCGTCTATCGCAAACCAAAAGAAAAACCAACACACTTATATGCGTCCGATCGTTGTGCTTTACCTATTGGGCACCTTCTTCGCAGCGCTATCTGCCGTGGTTCTAAGCTTCCTTTTCCCAACCACTTTAACGCTTGTAACCGGCGCTGAGGGTGCTACCCCACCACAAGGTATTGCAGAAGTTCTACACACACTACTATTTAAAGTGGTAGATAACCCAGTAAACGCGCTAGTAGAAGCAAACTACATCGGTATTCTTGCTTGGGGTGTTGGCCTTGGTCTGGCGCTGCATCACGCTTCAGCTACTACTAAAGCGGTTTTCGAAGATCTAAGCCATAGTGTGTCTCACATCGTACGCTTTATTATTCGTCTAGCACCATTTGGTATCTTCGGCTTGGTAGCTTCAACGTTCGCAACAACAGGTTTCAGCGCGCTAGCGAGCTACGCTCACCTGCTAGCAGTACTGTTAGGTGCAATGTTTATCATCGCATTGGTAGTAAACCCAGCGATCGTTTACTTCAAAACCAAACAAAACCCATACCCATTGGTTTTCCAATGTCTGCGTGAAAGTGGTGTAACAGCATTCTTCACTCGTTCAAGTGCGGCAAACATCCCTGTGAACATGGCGTTGTGTGAGAAGCTAAAACTGGATGAAGACACTTACTCAGTTTCTATCCCTCTAGGCGCAACCATCAACATGGCGGGTGCTGCTATCACTATCACAACACTAACGTTGGCTGCAGTTCACACTATGGGTATTGAAATTGACCTATTGACTGCATTGCTTCTGAGTATCGTCGCAGCGGTATCTGCATGTGGCGCTTCTGGTGTTGCAGGTGGTTCTCTACTACTTATCCCTCTTGCTTGTGGCCTATTCGGTATCTCGAATGACGTAGCAATGCAGGTGGTAGCGGTCGGCTTTATCATCGGCGTTATTCAAGACTCAGCGGAAACTGCTCTAAACAGTTCTACAGACGTTGTCTTCACTGCCGCAGTTTGCCGTTCAGAGCACCAAAAAGAACAGCAATAATCGAATTACGATTCAATAGACAAATAAAATGGGGAGCCGATTGGCTCCCCATTTTTTATATCAACTTTGCTTACACAGTGGCTAAGGCCACTTCTTCAATTGAGAAATGTTTAGCTGGCTCGACAAACTCTTGCTGAGCGGCGATAGTTTGTAATTCCCACTCACCAGCATGGAAAGTTGCACTTAGTACGCCATAACATGCATCATGACAGTGCTGGAAAGCCTGTTTCGGGCTCCAGCCCTTGAGTAGCCCAGCAGTAAAAATCGCTGAGATAAGATCACCCACACCAACTGGTTGTTTGGCAAATTCAAAATGCGGGCGTTTTGCCAGATAAATACCATCTTGCGTAGCCAGTAGCATGTTGAAGCTGCCGTTATCCAGACAGTAAAGGTGTTTGACCAATACCACTTTCGGGCCTTTCGCTAACGCTCGCTGACAGGCGGTAATAGCCTCTTCCAACGTATGAATTTCCATTTCTGCAAACTGGCTGAGTTCGAACTGATTTGGCACAATCACATCAGCCATTGGCATCAGACGCGTTAACAGGTTTTCAGCAATCCCCGGAGCAACGATACAGCCTTTATCAGGCGCGCCCATCACTGGGTCACATACATAAAGTGCGTCTGGATTCTTACTCTTAACTTGAGTGACCGTCTGTTCCACTGCGAGGCACTGTTCTGCACTTCCTTGGTAACCAGTTAATACCGCCTGGCATTTTTCCAGAGCGCCAATGTTACCTAAACCACGAACAAGCTCACTGATGTCATCGGCTGAGAACGCTCGACCTGTCCAACCCTCTGCATATTGGGTGTGATTGGAAAACTGCACGGTATGAATAGGCCACACTTCAAAACCCATACGCTGCATCGGAAAGACAGCGCTGCTGTTACCGGCATGACCAAAAGAAACGTGTGATTGTATAGAGAGGATACCCTGCATTGTACCTGTCCTTTTATTTTTGTTATCGATAGTTCAAAGACTGCGGCAAGCGCCAGTTTTGCGAAGCCGCTAGTGTATCCGACTAGCAAAGATTGTTTAACTCAATTCTTAACCATCCCTTACCGATGCCCGTATTTGGCCTTCAGAACCTTGTGCAGGCTTAACCGTGTTGTATAAATAAGAGTTTGCAGGCTGTTAAAGTAAAAGCCTCAAGTGTGAGGCTTATTCAATCATTACGGCTGGAGGAAGTTCTGGGTAAAGTCGAGCGCAGCTTTGGAAGGCTGAGAGGAGAACGATGATTTTGGTGTTGTATCCACCTCATCTGTTATTGACGCATGACAAGAGTTGGTCGTGTATCCTTCGATTGACTGGTCTTGCTCTGGATTAGGCTCATCAGCGATGACATCTTTTAGCTCATCTTCATTAGGGAAGTACGCCTCACGTTTATAAACCTTGTTTAACGCACGAATGATAGAGTGCTTTTTTACCACACCGGATGCCAGCATTCTTTGCAGCGGTTTGGCAATCACCTGTAAGCCCACCACCACATCAACGCCGATATTACCCGCGACTTTATCCCGTAATATTCGAGCTGCTTCGAACCCCATGCTTGCAGAGAGAAACAACCAAATGTAGGCAATAGCGTTGCCAGTTTTGCCCGAATCTTTCCAAGCCTCCCCTGCATAATACATGGCTTCTGCACTGCCGAGCTCTGCAGCACTTTCCAGCCAATAACGGCCTTTCAGCATGCTTTTTTCAGTACCAATACCTTTGGTGTAACACAGTCCTACCTGAATTTTCCCAGCGATACTGTCTTTCTCTGCGGCCTTCATAAACCAATAAAGTGCGTCGGCATTGTGACCCGACGTATTTTCCGGGGATAACTGCCACTCACCCATATACAGCATCGCATCGACACAACCCTCGTCGGCCGCTTCTTCGATCAGTTCATGTCCTTTGGCGACGTTTTGTTCCACACCTCGGCCAAAAACCAGCGCTTTTCCGGTGATAAATTTCGCTTCCAGATCACCTTCTACGCCAGCGATCGCGGTGCGCCAAAAGTTTGCCTGCTCTTTTAGAACCACATCTTCACGCATACGCTCACTCATGCGAACAATGCCGTACATGCCACTGATGTTGTCTAGCTTCGCCGCTTTATCGTACCAATACAAAGCCTGCTTGATATTGTTTCTTTCCGCTTCTTTCGCCAGAAATAAAATCGTCGGTATGTGCCCGGTTTCAGCCTTAAATTCCCGCTCTTTAAGCTCTTGCTCACGAGCTTTTTTCATTGCCTTGCGATATGCCGCCTCACGAGCCTGCCGCTCTACTTCCAGACGTTGTTTTCGCATCGACAGCGAGATCATCCACACAAATATCAGGACAAGTGAAAGGCCAGTTGCCGCAATGGCAATACCCATGCTACTCATAAACCGCCTCTTGTTCTCCATGATATAAATTGACGTTCCCCCATAGGGAAACCCTTAAATTGCTTTTGTCTGAATAGTTTCAGCACTTGGACTTTATATCGGCTACCCGATGAAAATCTGAAGTTGAGAAGTAAAGAATGACGTGATTAAAACTCAGACGCCTTAACTTATTTTTTATCGAAAATTATTGATTGGTTTTTTATAGAAGGTAGTCACGCTTTTGGGGCTGAGACATTCTCCTCCCCTGTCATCCCCCCTTCCTACTCCTATCAAAATTAACATTTTGAGTGTGTGTCACTCCTCTCACTATGCGTCCGTTTTATTAGTTAATTTGTGAACCAAATCCACTGTGTAAGAAAATTTTCATTTGTAAAAAACTAAACAGTCCGTTCTCACATTTTGCTGATGAGTCAGTGTATTAGCATTTCTTTGAACATTTCCTTTCGGCATTTGCACCAGATAGGACGTATGGTTCTTCCGTTCTTTGAGCCGAAGAACTGACGCGTTCTTTATATCAATTCAATAAAAATGGATTTGTAAACGTGGACAAAAAAACATTTAAATTATCAATAATTGCCAAAACCGTACTGCCTTTGATCTCCGTCGCGGTGATCAGCGGTTGTGGTAGTGACAGCACCGACGACAATACCACCAGCCCGAGTGCAGGACTGTACCCTGCGGGAGAGAATGAAGTTGTTGTTTACTATAAACGTGATGTTGCCTCAGCATCTTCAGCAAGCGGCTACGAGGGCTGGGGTCTGCACCTATGGAACGGCGAAGGCTGTACCAGTACTGATTTAGATGCCATGGGCATTACAAGCGGTGGTACTGATTGGGCATCGCCTCGCGAATATGACGGTATCAGCGAAACCTACGGTGCGTACTACGTACTTAAAGTCGATCCTGACGCCGCTGACCCATACGAATGTATGAACTTCATCTTACACAATGGTGATGACAAAGCTTTCGGCAGTGCAAACTCGAAAGTTGAGCTGACTAAGATTGGCGAATCTAAAGGGGTATTTGGCTTCCACGGCAGTAGCGAGCTGTTCTACGAACCAATCGAAGAGCGACCAGTTGACGTTGATGGCCAGAAAGCACATTGGTTAGATGCAAACACTATTGCTTGGGAAGCGGCAGCAAATGCTGACTCAATGAAGCTTTACTACAGCCTGACTAACGACATCCAAATGGATGAAGACAAACAGATCACTGGTGGCACAGCGATAGAACTAAGCAAAACAGGTGATTTGTCTGATGATCTGAAATCTCGCTTCCGTCACTTATCTAGCCTGCAAGCTGCTGGCATTGATGTGGATGACGCTACACTGCGTACGATTCTAAAATCACAAATCGTAATGGTGGCTTACAACGCTGATGGTGATGTCATTTCTGCAACTGAAGTGCAAAAACCAGGCGTACTGGATGCGGTATTCGCAGATGCCGATGCTGGTAACGCGATCGGTCAGGAACTGGGCGCGATTGTTGAAGGCGGCGCTGCAACCTTCAAGTTATGGGCTCCAACGGCTCAAGACGTTTCTCTGATTATCTACGATGAGAATCTGCAAGAAGAATCAACCGTTACAATGACGGAAGACAGCGTAACGGGTATTTGGATTTCCGAGCCACAAAGTAACGTAGTAAACAAGTTCTACCGCTATCAGGTGAAGGTTTACCATCCAACCACAGGTGTTGTGGAAACGCGTATGGTCACTGACCCATACTCATTAAGCTTGTCTCTAAACTCTCTTTACTCACAAGTTGTCGACCTGAACGACGCTAGCTTAATGCCACAAGACTGGAACAATTACGACCGTCCAACCGTTGAAAAAGACGAAGATCACGTATTGTACGAATCACATTTGCGTGATTTCAGTTTCAATGACAGCCAAGGCACACCAGCATATAACGGCAAATACTTAGCGCTAACAGAGCCTGAACGTGAGTCTGTTTCTCACCTACAAGCGCTGAAAGATGCAGGTTTAACAACGCTACACATTCTACCTGCATTTGATATCGCTACCGTCGATGAGAACGTAGACAACCGTGTCGACATCAACGATACCGTTGGCAAACTATGTGGCATTAAACCTGACGCTTCTGTCTGTGAATCAGAAGATGATGCGAAAATCATTGAAGATGTTCTGAACGGTTACGATCCTGCATCTGGGTCTGCACAGAAACTGATGAACGATCTGCGTATGCTAGACAGCTTCAACTGGGGTTACGACCCATTCCATTACACTGTACCGGAAGGCAGCTACGCAACGAACCCGAATGGAACACAGCGTATTCTGGAATTCCGTGAGATGGTTCAGGCAACGCATAAGATGGAACTTAAGTTGGTGATGGACGTGGTTTACAACCATACCAACGCATCTGGCATCAATGACAAATCTGTTCTGGATAAAATCGTTCCGGGATACTACCACCGTCTAAACGTGAATACTGGTGGCGTAGAAAACTCTACCTGTTGTGACAACACCGCAACTGAAAACCTGATGATGGGTAAACTGATGGTTGACTCACTGAAGGTTTGGGCGAAAGACTACAAAGTTGACGGCTTCCGTTTTGACTTGATGGGTCACCAGCCAAAAGATGTAATGGTTTACGCTTTAGAGCAAATCCGTGAGATTGACCCGAACACACTATTCTACGGCGAAGGTTGGGACTTTGGTGAGGTGGCTAACGACGCACGCTTCGATCAAGCGACTCAGCTAAACATGGCTGGTACAGAGATCGGTACCTTCTCAGATCGCCTACGTGATGCAGTTCGTGGAGGTGGCCCATTTGATGGTGGTGTCGATTCAGATGGTAAACACTCACTTCGTTACAATCAGGGTTTTGGTAACGCGGCATACGCAAACGAAGAAACCAAAACAGATACTGACGCAGTAAATGGTCGTCTGCACAACCAAGATATCGTTCGTCTGGGTATGGCAGGTAACTTGGCAGATTACATCCTTGTCGATTACACCGGCGAAACCAAGCTTGGTAAGAACGTAGACTACAACGGCGCGCCTGCTGGCTATACTAAGATGCCTTCAGAGAACATCTCTTACGTTTCTAAGCACGATAACCAAACGCTTTGGGATAACAACGCGTACAAGATTGCGACAGGCATCAGCTCGGCTAATCGTGCTCGTATGCAAAGCGTATCACTTTCAACCGTGATGCTAGGACAAGGTATTCCGTTCATTCACATGGGCTCTGAACTCCTTCGTTCAAAATCAATGCAGCGCGACTCTTACGATTCTGGCGACTGGTTCAACCGTGTATTCTTTGACGGTAGCGACAACAACTGGAACGTCGGTCTGCCTCGTGAAGACAAAGATGGCGATAACTGGGATCTTATCAAAACGATCATCAGTGACAGCACAGCGAAACCTGATACAACTGACATTGAGCTAACCAAGCAGCAATTCCTCGAGCTACTAAAAATCCGTAGTTCAAGTGAACTGTTCCGTCTGGATACCGCTCAAGAAGTGATGAATCGTGTCGACTTCCGCAACGTTGGTCAAGATCAAGTTGCTGGTCTGATTGTTATGTCTATTGATGACGGTGTCTCTGCAGGTCAGGATCTGGATCCAAACAACGACGCAATTGTCGCAGTAGTTAACTCATCATCTGAGGCACAATCGTTTACCATCGCTGGCGCGAGCGGTTTCGAACTTCATACCGTGCAGCAAAACTCTGCGGATACTGTTGTTCAAGGAGCAAGTTTCTCTGGAGAAACCTTCACTGTACCAGCGCTGACGACGGCAGTATTTGTACAGCCTCAAGCTGGCGCGCAAGGTGCGGGTCTGCCTGTGAATACGTCAAACAAAGACGTATCAAGCATCCCTCCTTACGGTGAAACGGTTGTTTACGTGAAAGGAACAATGAACGGTTGGGCAGATAGCTCAGACTGGGCAATGACCTTCATTGGTAACGGTATGTACTCTGTAACAGGTGTACTGGAAGCTGGTGACCATGAGTTCAAATTTGCAGACACTGGTTGGTCGAACCCAAATATTGGTTGTAGCGCAGCGGATCAGGCAAGTGATTCCCTTGACTTGGGAACAGGTGACAACTGTGCACTGACTGTGACTGAAACAGGTAAATACACCTTCATCCTTAATGCACTTAACGTTCAAGATGACAGCGTAGAAAAACCAGTTGTTTCGGTAACAAAATCAGCAGACGCACCAACGTTTGGCGAAACTGCACTTTACCTACGCGGTGATGTGACAGACGCTAACTGGGCTGCGATTGAAAGCGCGAAGTTCAGCTATGTCGCAAACGATGTTTACTCATTAGACATCAACCTGACTGCGGGCTCGTTCGAAATGAAGATCGCAAGTTCAGATTGGGCTGACGCCACTAACTTTGGTGGTCAGGGCGCAATTGAATTCGGTACACCATTAACGATGGAGTCTGGTGGCGGTA
Organism: Vibrio natriegens NBRC 15636 = ATCC 14048 = DSM 759; assembly: GCF_035621455.1. Taxonomy (NCBI): domain Bacteria; kingdom Pseudomonadati; phylum Pseudomonadota; class Gammaproteobacteria; order Vibrionales; family Vibrionaceae; genus Vibrio; species Vibrio natriegens. Next base: position 1,057,616 of record NZ_CP141823.1, on the reverse strand, counting down.
ACATCAGTATCACGGTACCAGCCGACGGAAGCTATAACTTCCACTTCAATGCCGCTGATACAACAGCACCAATCGTGACAGTGACGCAAAACTAAGTCATTTACGATACAAAAAGGGGAAGCCATGCTTCCCCTTTTTTTGTGTTTTTATAAGCCCATATAACCCATTGTTTATTTGGCTGGGATTCCCACGTGAGCAGTCAATTAAAAAGCCAAGGGTGCCTTTTCAGATAGGCAATCGCACTTGGCTTCAGAGAAAAGGGTCCAGAAGTTTTATTCAGAGACGGTAAAGAATCGAGCTTGTAACGGCGACATCGGGATTAGATACTGTCCATTGCTTGACGTGATGGTCTCGTTGGTTAACAGATCCACTAGAGCACTATTACTCCCTACCGATTCCTCACTCAGTATTACGTTTTTTGCACTTTCTAGCGTGTTCAACGCAAACAATACCTGATCGGTACCAGCTGTCTTTAAGTCGACATAGCTGCCGTTACTCGACAACAGGTTAGCGCGTGAACCTTCATATAACGCAGGGTGCGCAGCACGAATTGTCATCAGAGATTGAACATAACTTTTAAGATCAGACTGATTAGCATCTAAAGTTGCGGTAATACCTTCAATTTTCGCGCTGCTTCTGGCAACGTGGTCATCACATAATCCCGCCAAAGCACAAGTATTGATGTCTTCTTTTGCAGCAAAACCATCGACTTGGTCGCCAATTTCGTCTCCGTAATACAAAGTGATTGGTCCCGAGTAAGCCGCCTGGAAAGCAAATGCCGCTTTATGGCGTAACCAATATTCCGCATCGTTTACATCCGCAATCCCACCCCGTTGCAATAGATCACCAAAACGCACTAAATCATGGTTGCCTATCATTAAGTTAGGTTGTGCATGGCTTGGGTACTGTTGATGCGTAAGGTAACCATTATCCAGCCAGTCGACGCCTCTGCCGCCCACACCACTTTCGTTTACGGCTAACGTTTCGACAATACGGTAACGCATCGGAAAATCAAAAGCAGAACACAAGGCAGGATCACTTTCTGTGCCATAGGCTTCATCTGCTATATCTGATTCCCCTTTCCAGATTTCCGCCACCATGTAGCCAAGAGGGTTCACCTGTTCACCGTCACTGTTGGTGTATGTCACGTTTTGCGAGGCTTGATCCACCGCTTTACGCAGTTGTGTCCAGGCGTCGGTCGGGACCTGATACGCCTGATCTAAACGCCATCCGTCTATCTTGAGCTCGTTGATCCAATAAGTCGCCACTTCTTTATAAAATTCAAGGCTCTGTGGATAATCAACAGGGTTATTTGATCCTGATGGTAGCAAGCCGGATGGAGAAGGTTTAATTAACCCCGCTTTATGGTGACCAAACACACCATCAAAAAAGACATACAAGCCTCGTCTGTGTGCTTCTTCCACCAGCGTTCTTGCGGTTTCTAAATCACCAAAGTGTGGATCTATCGTAAAGTAATCCGTTGCATAGTACCCAGTGGCATCCAGACGATCAGCCCAGTCATCTTGCCCATCAATGGCTTCAGACTCAAAAATCGGCGTTAGCCAAATTGCATTCATCCCCAAGCTTTGAATGTAGTCCAGTGAATCAATAATACCTTGCAGATCACCATTGTGATGACTGGTGCCATATCCCGTGGAATAACCAATACTCGTATCACCATCAACAAAGCTTTCAACCATGATCTGATAAGTCCGAAGCTGATTACTTTGCTTCAATACATTTGTCTGGCAAGCATAGTTACTGACTTCGGGTAAAGGTGCTCCGTTATCACCATCAGATGAATTGCAGCCCGATAGAGCGCCTGTTACGGCTAAGGCCAGTAAAGACCGATATAGTCGTTTATTCACGTATAATCTCCCAAAAAATTAGCCCCAGCATTTTTCACATGCCGGGGCTAATTAAATAAAAATCAAAATTAAACTAACTTAATAGAATATTACTGGCACTTATTTACCATGACATGAAGAGGTTTACCTTCCCCTTCAAACTGAAGGCTCCAGACATATTTCCCGTCTTCTTTAATATCAACTGAAGTATCTGTACCGTAACCACCAAATGTTAATGGCGTTAATTCGCCAACATTCATTCGATTGCCTTTAGCCGTAAACTGAGGGAACCATAACTCTGTTGCATACTGCATTTTAAATGAGCCTGATTTTTCTTGAGTCACAGCTTGGTAGATATTATTTCCTTTGTAATTATATTGACGCTGAGGCACATGTTTCCAGTCAGAATCTGCAAATGTACCAACGACAAATAACGGTTTCTTAATTGGTCCTTTATCTGCACTATCTGGGTTATCACAAGCCTGCATGAATGCAATCGCTTCCGCATCAGACATATTCATAACAGGCTGCGCAGCCGTTTCAGACTCAGAGGTAGATTGACAACCAACTAAAGCAACAAGTAAGGCAGCAGCAAGAGAAGTCTTCATCATCTTCATATTCACGTCATTCCTTTTTAATTAGTAAAGCTCGTTAGAACAGAGAAAGTTTAATATTGAGATTCCCTCATGCATGAGGTAATAAAACTTTATCCTGCTGAGCTTATTTACTTGGATAGGTATATTCCCCCGAGCATAAAGTCAGGTTAGGAATATTGTTTAATTATTACTCTAATTAGTATTAAAAACAAAATGATAAAAATAAATATGTGAATGAGGTAACTGTATGTAGGGGTAAATATTTAAACGTTAATTTATTATTTAAAAGGCCAGCATTGCACTGGCCTTTTAAATTCGATTATTTGCTATTTACCGCTTTAACAAATACATCTTGCGCGCCTTCTATACCTAACTCTTTCGCTTCATCGAGCAAGGTTAAGGCTTTAGGAATATTGTCTTCGGCTACTGCTCTTTCAATTGCACGGTGGTAGTAACCGGTTAATTCCGCACCTTCTGGAATATTATCGTTTTTCGCGACAATCTTAGTCGTAACGATATCATTTGCAGTTACCGATAGACGGAACTGACCAAGAGGGCTGTGCTTTGCAAATGGATCAGCAATATCTGGCGGCTGAGTATGACGCGCTTTAGCATAGGCTTTCGCCGGATGCAGAATCTGAGTACTTCCTTTCAAATCTTCGGAAGTGGTGTAAATCAACACATGAAGGTCATTACCACTCATGTCAGGAATAACATTGAGATCGAGTACGAATTTGTCGTTATCCAACATTTTTGCAGGTACGTACTCAAACTTTGAAAAATCTGCTGAATAAACGGTTTTTCCGTCCGCATTAACCACGATTACATTTGGAGCGTAAAATTGAAGATCAGTGCTAACGAATGTCTCTAGTTGTAAATCGAGACTGCCACGGTTTCCCGGAAGTGCAAACGCGGCGATAGCGCCTGCGCTGTTACCATCCAGTAGCATTTGGCTTTTATCAGTCAAAGCAAAATCAGTAACCACAGGTACATCAAGCGGTACCCATTGAATATCACCAGACTGGGTGATCACCTGTTGCTGGTCATTAGAAGTCATCTCTACTTGTTCTACAGACGCACAGCCAGACGCCAACATGCCCAGCAGTACGGGAGCAAGCCATTTTCTCATTACTGTCTACCTCGACTTTTTTATTGTTTTTGAAATAAATACAGCCAGATAGGTTCTGGCTGTATCATTCTAGGACAATTTAGGACTTAGTGGCTAGATGATTACCACCAAGCTTCAGCTTGTACACCAAATTGGAATGTATCGTCTGAACGACCGCCGTCAAATTTTTGCGTATCGTTGTCGTCGTCAGCTGTTAGGTAAGTCGCGTATAGACGGATTTCTGGACGAGCCCAGAAGCTAGAGCCAGCAGACCAAGCTTGAGCAACAGTCATCTTACCGTAAGTGCTTTCGAAACCATCGTTATCGTCGATTGCGTAACCCGCTTCGAAGATAGTCTTGTTGTTTTCATCCCATTTGAACATTGGGCGAGCAACTACAGAGAATGTTTCCCACTTGTCTTGACCATCCCACATGTCGTTACCAACACCGTACACTAACTGGTGACCAAGTTCCCAGTTGTCGCCTAGGCCAATTACACCCCAGTTGATGATACGGTAGCCGTCTGCACCGTCGTTAGCTTCTGCACCGTACCAGCTACCATCGCCGTAGAATGCGAATGCTTTAGAGTAACCTTCAGTACCGTATTGGAATACTGTTTTGTTAAAGCCAGAGTCTAGACCTTGAGTCAACTCAGCAGTAACCATAACGCCGTTTTTCGCATCTTTAGTGCTGTTAGACGCATCTTCAGTTTCGTTTACGATTGCGTAATCCAGACCCATTTCTAGAGACGCATTTGACCATAGAGAAAGGCCTGCGTAGCGAAGGTCTAGCGTGTTAACGTTTGCTGCATCGCCGTCGTTACCTTCATCAGTGATGTCTGAACGGTCGTTACGAACCCATGCGAAAGATAGTTTACCAGGGCCAGCTTCGATACCTTCGATACCCGCGCCAGCGCCAGAGATGTTCCAGTAGTAGAAGTCAGAGATATGAACGTCGTGACGTTGGTAGAAGCGCTTACCTGCCCAAAGTGTTGCTTCAGGAGCGAAGTTTAGCAGGCCTTTCGCTTGTACGTTGAACTGACGTAGAGCGAACTGTGCATCATCAACACACTCAACTGCGTCGCCAGCGTCGTTTAAACCACAGTTAGTAGAAGTACTTTCCCAGTCATTAGAGCCGTTAGAAGTCATTGCAACCATAGAGTCTACGTAGAACGTTTTACCGTTGTTGTTGTAAACTTCTTGGCCTAGTTGTACTTCACCGTAGATATCGCCTTCGTTACCAAGACGACCAATTTTGTTCTTTTCAAATGTTACTTGTTGGCCACCGTCACCACTCACGCCAACACCAGCACGCATGTAACCATGAAAATCCACTGCGAATGCAGAGCCAGCAGCTAAAGAAGCAGCCACTGCTGCAGCAATTACACTTACTTTTTTCATTCTTAACTCCATTAAGGGTATTTATAATTCTGTCTTCCCTGCTCGCTCTAAAGATGAATAAAAGGCAGTTTAACTTCACCTAGAGAAAGAGAGGTAAGATGGGAACAAGTCCCCGTTTGTTTCAACAGAATCGAGATTACCCGAGGCGTACAAGGATGACTTCCTCCGCCCTAAACTAAATTAAGGGGGATGAGAAAGGCGTAGAAAATATACCGTATGTCGTTTCATCTAGCTATATCACGGATATAGGGCGTAGTCCGTAAGTATTTTTATTTATGGACTCGTACAAAATGATAGGAGGATCAAATTTTAAACACAAAAGTGAATATTTAAAGTAATTAAATTACATGAATATTTTATCTTGTTTTGTAATTAAGGCTGTTGACCTTAGTAAGACAAAGTTTTTAACTTATAGTTTCCTATAGGTAGCAATAATTATTAAATAAAGAATCTCAGATGACGCAATTTCGATCTCGCCCATACCCCTTGGGTGCAACATTGAATAAAGAAGGCTGTAACTTCTCTATTCACTCGCCCGAGAATAAAGACATAAAACTGGCGTTGTTTTCCGACGACGACAAGTACACGCTGCACGACCTACCAGGCGAATACGCCGGTATACGGCACACCTTTATTCCAAAAGTTAAGGCTGGTCAGAAGTACGGCTACATCGTCTCCCATAATGATGAACCGCTGCTCATCTCGGACCCTTACGCGAAGTCAATCGATAAGGCGCTCCATTACCAACCTCCTTACTCTGCAAAGAAAAGCTTTGATATGCCAAAGTGTGTGGTTATCAAAGATGATTTTGACTGGCAGAAAACGGAACACCCGCGAATCCCAAGAGAAGAAATGGTGCTATTCGAGACCCACGTAAAAGGTCTCACTCAACTTCACCCCAAAGTTGATGCCGCCAAGAAAGGACATTATCTCGGCTTGTCTACACCAGAGATGTTGGCTTTCTATAAGCAGCAGAACATTAACACGTTGCAGTTGCTACCTATCGCCGCGTGTATGCACGAGCCCCATTTACTCGAAATGAAGAAAGCGAACTACTGGGGCTATAATCCCTACCTGTTCATGACCCCCGATCCCCGCTATGCGAAAAAGGACGCGGTTACAGAGCTAAAAACAACCATTCGTGAGCTTCATAAAAACGGGATCGAAGTCATTCTTGATGTGGTCTATAACCACACTGCTGAAGGCGGCGAAGGCCCAACAATTTTCAACCTCAAAGCCTTGGATTCACGTTTTTACATTAAGCATGGCACCCACTTTGCGAACTATACTGGCTGTGGCAATACCGTCGATCTCACTTATCAACCGGCTCTAAACTTAGTGATGGATACGCTTCGTTACTGGGTTAGTGAATTCAAAGTGGATGGTTTCCGCTTCGATTTGGCCGCCACACTTGGCCGTCAGGGAGACAATTACAACCCTGAAGCGGCATTTTTCAAAGCAGTGGCACAGGATCCTATTCTTCGTGAAACCAAGTTAATCGCAGAGCCTTGGGATATCGGCCCTAACGGCTACCAAGTGGGTAACTTCCCCTTTGGCTGGAATGAATGTAACGATAAGCTGCGTGACATCTCTCGTAGCTTCTGGCGCGGCGATCAAGGCTACTTGAAAGAGTTCGCGACTCGCCTGATGGGTTCGCGAGATATCTATAGCGCTGCAAATTGGCCTTACAAGCTGACCGTCAACTACATCACTTACCATGATGGCTTCACTCTGCAAGACCTGGTGTCGTACAAACACAAGCACAATGAAGCCAATGGCGAAGAGAACCGAGATGGACACGGTGATAACCGCTCAGAAAACTACGGTGTAGAAGGTGAGACGGAAAACTTGATGATCATTGCGACTCGCGAAAAGCAGAAACGTAATCTGGTCGCGAGCTTGTTGTTTTCATTCGGCATTCCTCACATCCTAACCGCTGATGTGCTGTCTCATACACAGGGAGGCAATAACAATGCCTACTGTCAGGACAACGAAACCAGTTGGTTAAACTGGAGCCAAACAGAGCGTAAACAACATTTCAAAGTCTGGATGTCGCAAATGGTTGCCAATCGTAAGAAATACATGGTGCCATTTATTCGTTCGTTCAGTGGTGACAGCCGCAATAACAATCGTATTTTCTGGCGAAGAACTGATGGCCACTTAATGGAGCATGATGACTGGAACCGTCTTAGCTCTGTGGCACTTCACCTTGGGATCGGCAAAGACGGGCAAGAGTTGGTGTACTTAATCAACCAAACCAATGCGACTGCGCGCTTTAAGTTGCCAAATGATCGCAAGCAAAACTGGATAACGATTTGTGATACCAATGTACGCAACTTAAATCCAGGCCACGCTGAAGGCGAAGTACTGCTTTCACCGACGTCAATGGTGATATTACATTACCAGCCGAACTCGAAAGCTAAACCTTCAGCAGAATAAGCGTTTGTTTGGATGAAATAACAATAAAAAAACCGATGTATTGAATGGCATCGGTTTTTTTATTTTCAGCTTAGGGGAACGTTCCCTAAAAGGGTGTTTCCATCTAGCACGTTTCACGTTCGATGTTTTGGAACGTCAGCACCACTTTGCTCATCTCTTCACCACGGCCTTCAATACGTTCAAGCAACATTTTCGCGGCATTTTCCCCCGCCTTATCAAAGGCATAGTTGAAAGTAGATAAACTCGGAATACTGATGCTCGACAGTTCATCATTACCAACACCCAATACACGTACTTGTTCACCGACCTTTATACCCATTTCACGCAGTGCCTTAACAGCACCAACGGCGATACGGTCAGTCGCACAAAACAGTCCATCGACTTCTGGATAGGTTCTGATCAACTCTTGCGCTTGCTGATAGCCTGACTCTATGGTGAAGTCGCCTCTGGCATGGACGAGCAATGATTGTTGATGAAAGGCTAAAGCCTGCTCAAGTCCCTGCGAACGCTGTGCATCAACCGCGATGTCATCGCCCTGAACACCAATGAAAGCGACATGCTGGCAACCTGCTGCAATCAGGCGGTTACCCGCTTCAAAACCAACACGTACATCGTCATGGACAACACTTGGTACATTATGCAGAGAGCCATCTTGCCCCACCAGAACAACAGGTACATTAGACTGTTGAATTGCTTTCACTAGTTTCGCATCTAGGTGCGTTGCATAGAGTATGATTCCTTCGACCCTTTTTTGATTAAAGATCTGAATATACTCAACTTCTTTTTCATAAATCTGATGTGTATTGGCTAACAAGACGTGTTTTCCGGACCGTTCAATAACAGCAGTCAACCCATCAACACCCTGAGAAATAGCGTGAGAAGACACGCGCGGTACGATCACACCAATAAGGTTTGTCTTCTGCGATTTGAGATCCTTAGCAACCTGATTCACTACGTAACCACATTCTTCCACCGCTTTACGTACTTTCACTTTGGTGGCTTCTTTTACCCCATACTCGTTGTTTATCACGCGAGATACGGTGGATTTCGACACACCAGCCAAACGCGCAACGTCGTGCAAACTTGCCATATTGCCCCTATTCCACTTATTTATTGGGATTGTTTGCAGAAAGCGCTCTGTATCCCTAGTCAATTAACGTGATTTTACCCTCGTTAAGCGGAATTTTGTTGACGAATATGGGGATCACACTCACACATTTCAGTCTTTTGTTTTGACCACTTGTGAATAATCATCAAAAATCCATTTTGCAAACGTTCCCAAAAATACAAAAACGATAAATCAGGTGCTGATAGGTACTCAGACCACAAACACAAGTGGGCTTGAGTATTATAAAGTCAAACATCCCCTCGAGAACGAGTGGTAAAACAGGTGATTCAGTAACAATAATCAATCTGTAATATTGGCGATAGCACTTGGATACATTTTAAATTTCAGTAATACCAATCGGGGTGTGCAATGAACTATCCAGTCATAGCAAAACAATTACTAGAGCACTTAGGCGGTAAAGATAACCTACAAGCCCTTGCTCACTGCGCTACGCGTCTACGCTTAGCGCTAAAAGACGAAGAAAAAGTCAATGAAGAAGCCATAGGCGAATTAGACGGGGTTAAAGGTCAGTTCAAAGTTGCTGGTCAGTATCAGATTATTTTCGGCTCTGGCATTGTAAACCAGGTTTACGCCGAAATGGCGAAACAGACTGGCCTGGCCGAAATGTCTACCAACGACGTCGCGTCAGCAGGTGCTCAGAAACAAAATATCGTTCAACGTGCAGTGAAAGGACTGTCGGATATTTTTGTTCCAATCATCCCCGCGATCGTTGCCGGCGGTCTGCTTATGGGTCTTTTCAATCTGCTTACCGCACAAGGTTTGTTTATTGAAGGTCAGTCGATCATCGAAGCGTACCCAGGCCTGGCAGACCTAGCGAGCATGATCAACACATTCGCCAACGCGCCTTTTGTTTATTTACCTGTTTTATTGGCGTTTTCTGCTTCGAAGAAATTTGGTGGTAACCCATTCTTGGGTGCTGCACTTGGCATGCTGATGGTTCACCCAGACTTACTGAATGGCTGGGGCTTCGGCAGTGCATCGGTTTCGGGCACGGTCCCAACTTGGAATATTCTGGGCTTGGAGATCCAAAAAGTCGGCTACCAAGGCTCAGTACTCCCTGTTTTGGTGTCTGCGTTTATTCTGGCAAAAGTCGAACTTGGCCTGCGTAAAATTATCCCGTCCGTATTGGATAACTTGCTAACCCCAATGCTGGCTATCTTTATTACTGGCTTTGTGACGTTCACTTTGGTCGGTCCGTTTACTCGTGACCTTGGCTTTATGCTGGGTGATGGTCTGAACTGGCTATACGATTCGGCTGGTTTTGTTGGTGGCGCTCTGTTTGGCTTTATCTACGCTCCATTTGTTATTACCGGTATGCACCACAGCTTCATCGCAATTGAAACTCAGCTATTGGCAGACATCGCAACCACCGGCGGTACATTTATTTTCCCTATTGCTGCCATGTCGAATGTCGCTCAAGGCGCAGCTGCATTAGCGGTAGGTTTCACAACGCGCGATACGAAAATGAAAGGCATCGCTGTCCCATCTGGTATCACTGGGTTATTGGGTATTACCGAGCCAGCAATGTTCGGTGTGAACCTGAAGCTTCGCTACCCGTTCTTAGCAGCAATCGTAGGCTCAGCCGTTGCGAGTGCGTTTATCACCCTATTTAACGTGAAAGCGCAAGCACTTGGTGCAGCAGGCTTACCTGGCATTATCTCTATCTCACCAGACAAAATAAGCTACTACATCATTGGCATGATTATCTCTTTCATCACCGCATTTGCCCTGACCGTCGTATTGGGCATGCGTGAAAAGGCAAAACAGAATAAGCAAGCAACCGCTTAAACGTTTCGTCTCTTAGTTAACCACTGCCCTATCTCATTTCTCGCCCCAGAGAAATGAGGAGATAGATAAGATGAAATACGGCCCCCCCTGCCATTAGGTTTTAATACCAAGCCAGTCAAAAATTTTTTGACTGGCTTTTTTTATTTCTGCTGGTTTCCTTATCTTTGGTTCATTTGGTGTTGTAAGTATTAATGAACCAGCGTATATTTATGAACCATTACATTATATGAACCAAATTCTTTACGAGGCAAACCATCATGACAACCTACCTCTATTCTCGCTATTCGCCTCGAAATCGTGCTTACAGCGAGAACCTATCAATTTTGAAAGCGGCGGCTCCTGACGCGCAACATTTTGAAGACAAAGCGCGTGGCTGCATACCACCGACCGAGCGTGAGTCATTCCAACAATTACTCGAAATCATCAAACCTGGCGATACCATCATCATTTGGTGGCTAACGACTTTTGGACGTGATTTCAGTCAGTCACTCAATACCATCGAGCTATTACTAAATAAAAACGTGACACTGAAAACGGTGTGCGAGCCACTTTGTTTCGAGCCAGGATCGGTTGAAACCAAGACCTTGACCACCTTGCTGTCTGGTTACGGAAAAGTACAAACCCAGCATCGCTTGTTTGCCGCAGAGCAAGGTCGACGTGCGATTAAAGGTGAGCCCGATAGATGGAAACAAAAATTTCGCGGTCGCCCTGCAGACAAAGCCAAGCATCAACAAATCGCAACACTACTGCTTGAAGGTAACACGCTACACAGTGTTGCTCAGCAGTGTGATGTCAGCTTATCGACAGTAAAACGCGTCAAAGCCAAACTGAATGAGTTTGACGATGAGGGCGGAATGAGAACACGTGGAAGATCTGGTCTTTCAAATGGTGAATCATCATGAAGAATGCCATTAACTTTCGTTCCATTTTACTCGCCTGCCTGATTATCAGTGTCGGTCAGCTGAGTATGGGATTGGTGATGCCATCTTTGCCATGGATAGCAAAAGACTTCTCGATTTCACTCGACCAAGCTCAGCTATTAGTAAGTATTTACTTACTTGGTTTTGGCCCGTCCCAGTTTATCTATGGCCCCATATCCGATGCTTTAGGCAGAAAAAAAGTCTTGTTAACCGGACTGCTGATTGCCATGTCAGGGCTACTGATGATCATATTTATGAGCCAGACTTTTACTGGCATGGTCATGGGGCGTTTTCTGCAAGGATTAGGTACTGGCTGCTGCGCTGTATTAGCCCGAGCTTCTACCCGTGATCGCTTTAGCGGTAGCGAACTTCCGGTCGCGATGTCTTACATTGCGATGGCAGCTTCTATCACACCTCTGATGGCACCCGTTATTGGTGGTTTTATCAACTTCCATTTCGGCTGGAGTATGGTGTTTATTTCGTTGTTAGGTTATGTGTCGATCGCCTGGGTAATCATTGCATTTCGCTTCACCGAGACAATTTCAAAGCGTTCTTCCATTCCGTCACCTAAGACGATGTTACGCCAGTACCGAAATCTACTCACCTCACGTTACTTCATGAGCTTTGCTAGCATAAGTTGGCTTAACTTCAGTTTGATGATCACAACCGTGTCTGTCATGCCGTTTATTATGCAGGATCAAATCGGTATGACTTCCGATGAATACGCGATGTGGGCACTTATTCCCGCTCTGGGTATGCTGGGCGGAACAACCATTTGTAACCGCGCCCGCCCGATCATTGGCAACAAAAAGATGCTGCTATGTACGCCGGTGTTGCATATCAGTGCGGCGATATGGTTGTTCTTCTGTCCGGTAGAGCCGTTGTATTTGATGCTGGGGCAACTACTGATGATATTGGGTAACGGTATTGCTTTGCCGTGTGCTCAGGCTTTGGTCATGCAACCTTATAAGGAACAAGCAGGAACGGCCGCAGCAATGTCCGGTGGTGGCCAAATGATCGCTTCTTCTCTGGTGAGTTTGACGTTAGTCCAGTTCGGTTTGAGTGAGGCGTGGCACCTGTCACTGGTCATCGCACTGTTTACTGCAATTACATTGATGAATATCCTGCGAGGATTCAGTTCATCCCTACCTACAGAGCACATAGCCGATGAAGTAACTCAGGCTAGTTAATATCTGAATAGGAAAAGAAAAGGGGCGTCACAGTGCAAACTGCGACGCCCCTTTATCATTTGAGTTTCTGGTTAGAAATCTGCTGTCATACCAACATAGTAAGTACGTGGCGCTTCAACATAACCAATGTCTTCAAGCTCTTTCGAGACACTCTCATCAGTTAGATTGGTGATACCCGCGCGAATGCGCAGTGAATCGTTCACATGATATACCGTACCCATATCTAACGTTGTGTAAGAGTCTTGAGTCAGCTCAGAGTCAATCTTACGTTCACCACGGTAACGAGCGCTCGCAAACAGATCCAAGTCTTTGGTTGGGTACCAGTTCAGGCGAGCAAATGCCGAGTGCTTGTAGCGCTCATTCAGCTCTTCACCGGTCGACTTGTCTTCTGTATCCAGGTACGTGTAGTTACCCGACATTGCCCACTGATCAGAAAGCTGAATGTTGCCTGACAGCTCAACCCCTTGGATAACGGCTTTTGAGACGTTTTTAAATGACTTGTATGGGTTAGAAAGCTCACGATCAATTGGGTCACCATTCTCGTCGATACAACTCATAACAGAGCTTGACCACGTTCCTGTTTCACAGAACACATCGGTTTGCTCAATCAGGTTTTCAACCTCGTTACGGAATAACGCCGTTTCAATATCCCAGTTACGAGCACTGTACAGTGCAGAAAGCTCATAGTTGATGCTGGTCTCTGCTTCCAGGTCTTCATTACCCTGAATGTCACAGTTACCTTTACAGCTGATCAACTTAAAGTCTGGGTTATTTTGTGTCATGGTTGGCGCTTTAAATGCTTTGCCTACTCCACCTTTTAGAACCAGTGAATCTGTGGTTTGGTGTACCAGGTAAACACGCGGGCTGAACTCTTCACCGAATTGCTCATGCTTGTCCAAACGGCCACCAATGGTTGCGGTTAAAGTATCCGTCATTTCCCACTGATCCTGAGCAAACACAGCGCCTTGGTAAGCTTCTGCTTTGTTGCCCACGAGGTTTTCTGGGTTAGTCAGCTCACTGTTTTGGTAGTCCATACCAAACGTGAACGTATGACTATCGCCAAAATACGTTGTTGCCGATGCTTCCACAATTTGTGTCAGTTCTTCGATGGAATCCACACCATCATTTGCCGCATCGATATTCTCTACGTTTTCGCGTGAGTAACGTACTTGTGTGTCACCCCAAGACCATAAGCCAGTATGTGAAATTGCCTGGCTATCACGTCGAACTCGAGAGTTTGAAGACAAGACCGTCGTTGCGCTTTCAGCAACCGTGTCACGCTCGTCATTGCTATAACCTAAGTCTAAATCAATAAACTGAGTGTCGGATAAGTGCCATGACAATGTACCAAACATCGCTAACGTATCGCGCCCTTCTAAAGCCGTGATATCCGAACGATCATATTCAACGCCTCGCGCAGTCTTAGTGCCTGAATATGGCTGCCACGCATCACGACTGGTTTGAGAAACGGAAAAACGCGCGAACAATGTGTCATCAATTAAGGCACCTGATGTGGTTAAACCAACCGTATATTTCTGCCCGCCGTTGCCGTCATTTGGTGTCGCGTTATCCAGACTTAACTGAGAACTCCAGTCATTTTCCGGCGACTTAGTGATGATGTTGATCGTACCACCCATGCCATCTGAACCGTAAAGTGCAGACATAGGACCACGGATGATTTCAACACGTTCAATTGAGTCCATTGGAATCGCAGAGAGATCGAAATCGTTACCACGGACAATCGCACTCGCAGAACTCATACGACGCCCATTCACCATAATGAGGGTGTATTTTGAATCCATACCACGAATAGAAATCTGCTGACGCCCAGCTCGCGTACTGTCGTAATCAGCTTCCACACTGGTTTGGTTCGCAACGATATCCGCTAACGTAATACCCGGATCATTCTCGATGTCTTCTGCCGTAATCACGGACATAGACGCAGGTGCGCTTTTCAGCTCCATCTGCGTACGTGTTGCCGTCACAACCATTTGTTCATCGACTTTAGTTGGGGTTGTATCAGCAAAAACTGACATTGAGGCGCATAGTGCACCGATCGCCACTGCTAATGGTTTTGGTGCTACCAGAGTAGTTTTAGACATATTAAAACCTGTTATTATTATTGAAAGTTATAATGATAATGGTTCGCATTAAATAGGTTTTATTTTGCTAAAACAAGTCTCCCCGTATACAGGCAGTAAATTACCACTATGCAAAAAATGAATAACTAAAAATTTAATCATTCACCTTCGATGGACCCGTATATTTCTTTAAACAAGGACTTAACCCAGTTACACATCGGATCATTGTGGTAGCGCTTATGCCAATAGAGATAAACCGATTCACTATCAAGACGAATTTCTTCGGGTACCGTTTTCGTGATCAGCTTACGTCCAACACATGCCCCTTCCGCAAATGGGGTCGGCAAATGGAATATCACATCCGTCTCTTCAGCAATGGCTGGCGCTGCATTAAAATTGGAAAGCTGTATGGGTATCGACAAACTTCGGCTCTTATCCACTACACCAAGTTCGGCAAACCGATGGTAAATAGACAGCGTTTTGCCGCCCTGAAGAGAAATCTGGCCAAAGTTGCATTCAAGTAACATGTCTATCGTCAAATCTTCAACATCCGCTAACGGATGAGACTCGCTCATCAAGAATCGATAGTCGCGGCTTGCAACTTTCATGCGATACAAGTTTTGCTCAGAGCTTGGGGGCGAAGCGGTAGAAAGCACAAAATGCACGTCACCCGTGATCAAACCATCAAAATGCCTTTTAGGAATAGAGTCGACATCGACAATCATATTGGGTGCTTCTTGGCGAATGCGTGAAATTACACTAGGCAACAACATGGTCACTTGAGGGACTAAACCATAGAAGCGTATCGTACCTTTACTCTTCTCCGGAACAAAAGACTGACCATGCATTAACTTCTCTAAACCCGTTAGCACAGTGGTTAGATCTTGTTTGATGACTTCGGCTTTGGGAGTCAACTCATAGCCATGAGCGGTTCTCACAAGTAGCTCGTCGTTAAACAAATTTCTCAGCTTTTGTAAAGACCGACTGACGGAGGGCTGGCTCATATTCAGCAAAACTGCGGTATTGGATACGTGCTTCTCTTCAAGTAAGCTCTTGAGAATAAACAGTAAGTTTAATTCTACCTGGGCTAAATTCACTTTTTGAATACTCACTATTCTGACAATTCAGTTGCTGGTTATAACCTATCTGATAACGTGTCTGCAATCAATAATCATTCTTATTTGATTTTAATCAACTTAAGTTTCAGTACTTTCAGATCATCTTTTGCTCTGTTTTCTTTTTTAAACGCTTTCCAGTTAGATGACTGACTTATAGACCTTTTTGGGAATCATTATGTTTGGTAAAACTTCTCTTCGTGTAGCAACAAGTGCGCTACTACTGGCATTAGCGCCTATCGGGGCATTCGCAAAAACCTACCAACACAGCATGGGCTCGGTAGAAATTAATGAAGTACCGAAACGCGTAGTCGTTCTCGGCTACGGCAGCCTTGATTACGTCGATGCTCTGGGTGTTACACCAATTGGCGTACCAAAGACACTACTTCCAACCACACTGGAAAAGTACAAAGGCGACTCTGTGGAAAACACAGGCAGCGTGAAAGAAGTGAATTTCGAAACCTTGTTTACGTTGAAACCTGATCTGATCATTGCAGAAGCGCGCATGGCGACCATCTATAAAGATCTAAAAGACATCGCACCAACGTACATGTTCGAGATTGATACCAAAGACTACTGGAAAACCACACAAAAACACTGGCGTACACTAGGCGAAATCTTCGAAAAGAGCGATAGAGCGGATCAATTGATCAAAGACGTTCAAGGTCAAATAGATACGCTTCACAGTAAAGTGGCACAACATCCTCCTCGCGCTTTAACTGTTTCGAACAGCGGCAATAGCCTAGCT
The DNA here is from genome assembly GCF_035621455.1 of Vibrio natriegens NBRC 15636 = ATCC 14048 = DSM 759. Lineage (NCBI taxonomy): Bacteria > Pseudomonadati > Pseudomonadota > Gammaproteobacteria > Vibrionales > Vibrionaceae > Vibrio > Vibrio natriegens. Next base: position 1,041,255 of record NZ_CP141823.1, on the reverse strand, counting down.
ATGTTTGGCGAAAAGAGCCGTTTCTCATTTGTATATGATGAAGCTGGTTTCGCGCCATCAACGTCTCAAAACGTAGAATCCGTCTCTGGTAATCACGGCAACCTGATCTCATTTGAATACATTGCCGATGCACAACCAGAAGTTCTGTTGGTTTTAGACCGTGAGCAGGCAATTGGCCAGAGCAACGGTAAAGCGAAAGCATTGTTTGATAACGACCTCGTCAAATCAACACCAGCAGCGAAAAATGGTCGCGTGATGTTTATTGACCCGGCGGCCTGGTACTTGACTGCTGGCGGTTACCACTCAACTCAAACCATGATTAAAGAGCTAAACCAAGTCGTTGTTAACTAATAAGCCCACGTTAATCACCCTATAAAAGATGACCTTTCCGCTTATGGCGTGAAAGGTCATTGTCGTATTTATAAACCTAAATCTTCACTATGAAATTACATCATATTTTGGCGTTTGCTTTGCTCATCATCCTCGCTGGCATCTCTTTGCTAGTCGGGGTAGCAAACGTATCTCTCTCGCAAATTTTGGCTGGTGACAGTCACAGTTTGAACATCTTGTTGGTCAGTCGACTGCCGCGATTAATTGCCATTGTTTTAGCCGGCGCAGGTTTGAGTATTGCTGGATTGATCATGCAACAAATTGTTCAGAACCGCTTCGCTGCGCCGTCAACAACTGGCACTGTGGACTGGGCAATGTTCGGTTACATCATCGCTTTGATCTTCTTTGCCGATATGAGCAGCTGGGTTCACCTCATTACCATCTTCGCTTTTTCTGTGCTTGGTACGGTGATTTTTGTTCGCTTTCTACAGCGTTTGAAGTTCAAAAACACAGTTTTAGTACCACTGATAGGCATCATGTATGGCAATGTGGTCTCTTCTATGACGACCTTTGTCGCGTATAAATATGATCTAGTGCAGACACTTGGCTCCTGGACGGTCGCGAACTTCGCTTCTGTTTTACAGGGTAACTACGAGTTTTTATATTTGGCGCTCCCTGTATCGGTGCTGGCTTACGCTTATGCCAACCGATTTAGTGCTGCCAGTGTTGGTGAGAGTTTCGCGAAAAACATCGGCTTAAACTACCAGCGCATCGTACTTATTGGCGTTATCTTGGTCGCGGTATTGTCATCGTCTGTCGTGATGATTGTGGGGATGATTCCGTTCCTTGGTCTCATCGTGCCAAACCTTGTGTCGATATTTATCGGCGATAACATGCGTCGCAACTTACCTTGGACTGCTTATGCAGGCGTGATTCTGGTACTGACCTGTGACATTTTAGGGCGTTTGATTATCTTCCCTTATGAAATCCCTATTTCGATGATCATCAGCATCTTAGGCGGTTCTGTTTTCATTTACCTGGTATTGAGAGACAAAGCGAATGCGTGATTCCATTAAAGTCATCGTACTCGCGGCTGTCGCAGTACTGATATGCGCCGTATTTATCGGCAAAGGTTTAACTCCGGACAACTACCAATTTTTCTTGTCTCGTCGTGTGCCTAAAGTTCTGGCGATTGTATTGGCAGCAATTGCCATTGCCTCCTCGTCATTGATTTTCCAGACCATCACTAATAACCGAATTCTGACCCCGTCGATTCTCGGTTTTGACTCCCTGTACGTGATGATTCAGGTGGTATTGGTGGTAATGTTTGGTGGCCTGAGTGTTTGGGTCATCAACAGTAAACTCAATTTCGTCCTGTCTACAGGCATCATGATTGTGTGTGCCATGACCCTATTCAGCTTCTACTTTAGAGGCCGTCAGCGAAACATCTTCACGCTGTTATTAATTGGTATCGTGCTCAGCAGCTTGTTCAGTAGCATCACTGGCTTCTTCACTATGGTGACGGACCCAGATGAGTTTAACTTAATACAGGGTTCCATGTTTGCCAGCTTTAACAACATCAACGGTGAACTGGTTTACTGGTGTGTCGCTCCGATGTTGCTTTGCGGCGCTTATTTAATTCGTATCTCACATAAGTTGGATGTGATGTGGCTGGGTGTGGACAACGCCAAGAGTTTGGGTATCGACACACACAAACTGACGATGCAGGTGATGTTCATCATCACACTGATGGTTTCGATCTCCACCGCGTTGATTGGTCCAATCCTGTTCTTTGGATTAATTGTTGTCGCGCTGACGCGTCAAATTTTCACTGGTTACCAGCATCGCCTGCTGATCGTCGCCAGTTCTGTACTGTCTGTTGTATTGCTGTCTGGTGGCCAGTGGGTCGTCGAAAACCTATTCGATTTCGATACCACCATCAGTGTCATCATCAACTTTTTTGGCGGCGGTTACTTCCTAGTTCTACTTATGAAAAATAAATTCGATTAAAGGTACATCACATGATCCGTATTCAAGGTTTAAGTAAAAAATATAATGAAAAATACGTGGTAAAAAATGCTGATGCCCTTTTCCCACTTGGTAAAGTGACCAGTATTATTGGCCCAAATGGCGCAGGTAAAAGTACCCTGCTTTCCATGGCAAGTCGCCTGACAGAAAGCGATGCAGGTACCGTCGTGATCGGTGACAAACCGCTCGACCAATGGAACACGGAAGATTTGGCCAAGCGCCTTTCCGTGCTGCGTCAGTCCAACAATATCAATATGCGTTTTACTGTGCGTGATTTAGTCGCGTTCGGGCGCTTCCCATACTCTCAGGGGCGCTTAACAGAACAAGACCATCGCATCATTGAAGAGTCTATGCAGCACCTGGAAATCGACCATTTGCAAGATCGCTTTATTGACCAGCTGTCTGGTGGTCAGAGACAAATGGCGTTTATTGCGATGGTCGTCGCACAAGACACTGATTACATTTTTCTTGATGAGCCACTCAATAACCTCGATATCAAGCACTCCGTCGATATCATGAGCACACTGCACAAGTTAGCTAAACTGAAGAACAAAGCCGTGGTGATCGTAATTCACGATATAAACTTTGCTTCCTGTTATTCCGACCATATCGTCGCAATGAAGCTGGGCGAAGTTATTAAAGCTGGAACGGTAGAAGAAGTCATTGACGAAGCGGTACTAAGCGATATTTATGAGATTCGTTTTGTCGTTCAAGAAATCGATGGAAATCGTATTTCTTTGTACTATCGACGTTAAAATAGCACTTTACGAAATGGCGACATCAGGTCGCCATTTTTGTACCGCAAGACAAAAAGATGTGTCTCTCCTTGCCAATAGTGGTACTGTACTGAACAGTCTGATTTAAGCTAGGTTTTGTTATGCGCGCGTCCACTCAACAAAAAAGAATTCGCATCATCGAAGTAGCCACTGAGCTTTTTATTACGCAAGGTTACAAAGAAACGTCATTGGACCAAATAGTTGCCATTTGTGGTGGTTCAAAGCAAACCTTATACCGATATTTTTCCAATAAAGAAGGGCTATTTACAGAAGTGTTGGCGCACAACACTCAAACCAGTTTAGAGTCGGCTTTCCAGCTTTCTGCTCAACAAAATGAGTCGCTACAACAAACGTTAGAAGACTTCGCCAAGAAGTATCTACGCGGAATTTGTTCCAACCCTGTTCTGTCACTTTACCGAATTATTTCTGCCGATTTTTATCAGCACGACTCAATACCAAAGCAGTTTTGGCAAACGAGTCCGATGCGGATTCATCAACACTTAATTGAGTTTTTAAAGACAGACGTCGTCAGCCAACAATTAGACATCGACGATCCAGATCTCGCGTGCGGGCAACTCCTCGCTCTAATCAAACTCGATTATCAGACCAAGGCGCTATTGGGGTTTGAGTTACCCAGTGATGCAGAGTTGAATACTCATGCTCGTAAAGCCGTCACAGCTTTTCTCTCACTCTACCAGCAACAGTCAGCGTAACTCTTTATTAAAGACAAAAGCCGCCTTCGAACATGGAAGTCGGCTTATGCCTCAACTTAAAAGAATCCTAGTTTGGACTCGCTTCTCGCTTTGCTACCAGTTTCTTGCCGATAAGGAGCACTGGAGCCAACGCCAAAATCGAGAAAATAAACATAATCAATGAATTGCTTAATGCCAAAGTCGTGGCTTGCTCTTTGACGACAGCAACAACTTGGCCCGCCCCCATGGAGGAATTAGGCAAATGTCCATGAGTGAGAATCGTACTGGTAAGTGCCTGTTCATAAGCAGAAAAGGCATGGCTCGATTGCTCTAACGTTCGCCCTATTTCACCCGATGCTTGCGCACTATGAGTGTGTATTGCGCCAGAAAAAAATCCACCGCCGATAACACTGCCCATGGTTCGGAACAAGTAGAAGTTACAAATCCCCTCAAGGCGCTCATGATTTTTAAAATAGGTTAACACTGCAATGGTTACCGACACGTTCAGCATCCCTACCCCAAAGCCACGCAAAAGCATAGGTAAAAGCAACGATTCTGGCCCGGCCTCACTTGGTAGAAGACTAAAACGATATACAGAGAGCAAGATCATTAAAACACCTAATGGCACAACCGCATCAACCAGCGTTCGTCTTAGGTAAAACACCATCACACTCAGCAGCATGCCCACAATCATCGCATAGAAGAATGGCAACTGCGCATAACCAGCGTTCAAATGATTGTAGTTCAACGCCATTTTAAGGAAATTTCCAAACAGTGCAGAACTCGCCATTACCGCAAAACCCGCCAAAAAGGCGTTATACATAAAGACATTGGTTTTCAGCGTATTATGCAATTGCGATGACGCGGTATTTAAACGCCGTCTTTTAACTAAGAGGTAAATCAGGCTTAGCCCTAATGTGGTCGTGATCAGCGTAAGTTGAATAAACGCCTCTGAATCTAACCAGTTATAGTAACGGCCTCGCATTAACAGATAAACGACCAAACCTGTCGCTAACGCTGCAATAGTATAAACACCAACATGCGATTTATGCTTTTCGACAATGTTAACTGGTTCAGGTTTGTAAATACTCACAAGAATAAGCGCTGAAAAGTACAACCATGCCGATAGAACACAAAATAGCGACCAGTCAAATCGCTCCAATACATGTGCCATTAACCAAGGATACAAACCCATCGGCACCAACGTCGAGAAGACTAAAGTCAAAGCAATGATTACGGGCAACCAACGTTGCTCAAACACATCGAGCAAAAAGAGATTAACCACCACCAGCAATACACTCATGAAAAAGCCAACGAACAGCCAAGTCAGTTTGAATAACCATGGGCTCGGCAGTTGCCAGTATAAGATCATACTTGCCGTTATCTCTATGAGCAGAGCAGTGATCAAAATCCGGTAAGCACACCAGTGACGAACCAACTTCGGTGCCCAGATAAAGCCCAACACTTGGGCAATCATAAATCCGATTTTAACCAGCTCTGTTTCATCAAGAGACAAACCTATAGTCGCCGCCATTTCATACGAAAGCTCACTAAACATCACGGAGTTAATACCAAATGCCGCAAGCGCGAATAACACCCAAGTCAATAAACGGATACGTGACTTCATGGCAACTTAACCTTGTTTTTCGGTTTTAATCGCTACCTCGACAGACAGGCCCGGATAGATACGCTGTCTCAGCTCTTGGGGAATATCTAACTCAATTCGCACTGGCACGCGCTGAACGACTTTGACAAAGTTACCCGTCGCATTTTGTGGCGGGAGCAAACTGAACTGCGCACCCGTTGCAGGTGTAATCGAGGCAACTCTGCCATGCAGTGGCTTGTCAGGGAACATGTCCAAAACGACTTCAACGTTCTGTCCTTCAATCACGTTTTCTAACTGAGTTTCTTTAAAATTGGCTTCTACCCAAACATAGTCCGGAACCATCACGATGAGCCCCATACCAGGCTGAACAAACTTACCAACCTGTACTTGTCTGTCTGCAATAAAACCATCAAATGGCGCTTTTACCACCGCTCTCTCTAGCGCGATTTTAGCAAGCTTCAGATTTGCCTGAGCCCGTTTCTGTTGTGCAATCAGCTGTTTTTTCTCGGTTTTTAATGTCTCAAATTGCTTTTTCTCTGCGCTTAACGCCAATTTAACCGTTTCTAAATGACTGCGCGATTCAATGGCTCGCGTTCTTTGCGCTTCAAATTGGTTCTTACTGACTGATTGCTTTTGTACCAGACGTGACAAGCGCTCTAACTCCGCAGCCTGATGATCGGAATTAGCTCTTGCGCTCGTAATGCTTTGCTTCGCCTGTTCAATTTTGACTAATTGCATTTCCGTTTTGGTCTGGTTCGCTGTGATTGCTGCGTTGGCGACGTCTAACGCCGATTCTGCGATCTCCAGATTTGCGATGAAATCCTCGTCGTCAATTGAAAACAAAGGCGTACCTTTGCTCACCCATTGGTTGTCTTTGACGAATAGCTGGCTAACTTGTCCAGCGACTTCTGGTGACACTGCTGTCACGTCAGAATGGACGTACGCGTTGTCCGTCTTAACTATGTTCGGCTGATACAAGCTGTAACCAACGCCGAATAATGATCCAAAAACAAGCAGTAATGCGATGGCTTTCTTTTTCATACTGAACACCTCAACTAATGATTCGCACAAACTGTACTGTACGGTACAGTTTTAGTAAAGTAACTTTTGATCATTTTGAAAAGTGAGGATCTAAGGAGATGAGTTGAACGATCTTCTGGGGAAATTTGGAGCGCCACGCAGCTTGTTTGATAATTGGAGTAGATATTAATGTGTGGTTGCTCCAGTTTAAGCAGATTGAACACTGGAGGCCGTGTCAGCAACTCAACTCTTTTCAATCAAACTGTTTGTAATGCCTCGTTTGTAATGCCTCAAAAAAGAACAAGTACGTTTCACAATGGTGCACCACCTCTACATCACCAGAAGGAACTAAAGGTTATTTCTTTACAAAACAATGTGATATAAGTTGGTCTGTATTTTGCTAAACGAATATCGAATCGATGCTTCGATATAGATGCATCAACCATCAGCAACTTAAAAACGTTCGCGTTGTTTTAGGTTGCTTAGTTAGATTGTTTTGTTTACTTAGTTCTATCAAGGTGACTTAGTATGTTGTCTACAAACCATATCGCTAATTGGATAACCCTCGATTTTAAAATCGCCTTCTTTTTCCCTGCGCAATAACACTTCTTATTGGGCGCACAGCAATGTGCTCTGTACTGCTATTCGTTTAAACAAGCAATACCACTCGATTAGCCCAAACCAAATATCAAGCATACAGAACGGTAAATCAGAGACTTATTTTGTTCGATAACTCACCTCTGGTGTTGATCAAGCAATAAGTCAGGTATTTGCCGCAGTGCGTTTATTTCTGAATTTTAGATTTGGGAAGGCACTGTTTTATTCCAACCCATCTGTATGCCTTAAAAATATTCAAAAAATGATCTTTTAGGGAAAATAAAATGGAAAACTTTAAACACTTACCTGAGCCGTTTCGTATTCGCGTTATTGAACCAGTAAAACGCACTACACGTGAATATAGAGAAGAAGCGATTCTAAAAGCGGGTATGAACCCTTTTCTTCTGGATAGCGAAGATGTGTTTATCGACCTTCTTACCGATAGTGGTACAGGCGCTATTACGCAAGAGATGCAAGCAGCCATGTTGCGCGGCGATGAAGCATACAGCGGCAGCCGAAGCTACCATGCACTTCAACAGGCCGTTGAGGATATCTTTGGCTACCAATACACCATTCCAACTCACCAAGGACGTGGTGCAGAGCAAATTTACATTCCGGTTCTGATTAAAAAACGTGAGAAAGAGAAAGAACTAGATAGAAGCAAGATGGTTGCGCTGTCGAATTACTTTTTTGACACCACACAAGGCCATACACAGTTAAACTGCTGTGTTGCGAAAAACGTTTATACCGAAGAAGCATTCGACACTTCAATCGAAGCAGACTTTAAAGGTAACTTTGATCTGGAGAAACTAGAACAGGCAATCCTAGAAGCTGGCGCAGCAAATGTACCTTATATTGTCAGCACCATCACATGTAACTCTGCCGGCGGCCAGCCAGTATCGCTTGCTAACCTAAAAGCGGTTTATGAAATTGGTCAGAAATACGATATTCCAGTGATCATGGATTCGGCTCGTTTTGCCGAGAATGCTTACTTCATTCAACAACGTGAAGCTGGCTACGCTGACTGGTCAATCGAAGCAATCACCAAAGAGAGCTACAAATACGCGGATGGTCTGGCGATGTCGGCAAAGAAAGATGCCATGGTTCAAATGGGCGGCTTACTTTGCTTTAAAGACGATTCGTTAATGGACGTGTACACGGAATGCCGCACGCTGTGTGTTGTTCAGGAAGGCTTTCCGACCTATGGTGGTCTGGAAGGTGGCGCTATGGAGCGTCTTGCCGTAGGCCTTTATGATGGCATGCGTCAGGACTGGCTGGCATACCGAATCGGTCAGGTTCAGTACCTGGTTGATAAGCTGGAAGCGATTGGCATCGTTTGTCAGCAAGCGGGTGGCCATGCTGCCTTCGTTGACGCAAGCAAACTCCTGCCTCACATTCCTGCAGAGCAATTCCCGGCACATGCACTGGCGTGCGAGCTTTATAAAGTCGCTGGTATTCGAGCGGTAGAAATAGGCTCCCTTCTATTGGGCCGAGATCCTGCGACAGGTAAACAACACCCGTGTCCGGCTGAACTGCTTCGCCTTACCATTCCTCGCGCTACCTACACACAAACGCATATGGATTTCATTGTCGAAGCATTCCAGGCGGTAAAAGAAAATGCAGCCAATGTAAAAGGTCTGGACTTTACTTATGAACCGGAAGTTTTACGTCACTTCACCGCGCGTCTAAAAGAGGTTGAGTCAGAGACTCAAGCTCCATCCATCACGACAGCAGAAACAGTATAAAAACTACAAATTAAAGCGCAGCGTGGAAGGTTGCGCTTTTTATTTATTTTGATAAAGGAATAGCATCATGAATAAAAACCCATCTTTAGTCGGTGGCTCCTGCATTATTGCCAGTGTCTGTGTTGGTGCAGGTATGCTTGGTTTGCCAAGTGCCAGTGCAGGTGCCTGGACAGTGTGGTCCATTCTCGCGATTTTATTGACCATGGTCGTGATGACAATATCGGGATGGATGTTGTTGGAAGCGTTTAAAGAATATGATTTAAAAGTTTCCTTTAATACCGTAACCAAAGAGCTACTGGGTAAAAAAGTTAACTTTATTAATAACCTGACCGTCTATTTTGTCGGTGGTATTTTACTTTATGCCTATATTACGTCTTCTGGGTTAATTATTCAGAACTTGCTCAATATCGATAGCAAAAGCGCTTCTGTTATTTTTGTGGCCGTATTTTCTGCTTTCGTATGGCATTCAACAAGAGCGGTAGACCGAATCTCAGTTCTGTTGATTCTGTTCATGATACTTAGCTTCGTGTTTGGTGTTTCGGGGCTGGCAGCCAATATAGACACCTCTATTCTGCTAGACACCATCAGTCAGGAATCACAGTACGCACCCTACGCAATGGCAATTTTACCTGTGGCTCTGACGTCATTTGGTTACCACCACTCCGTTGCTTCTATGCGTGCCTACTACGGTGAAGAAAACAAAGCTAAAAATGCAATTTTGGGCGGTACAGTGATCGCTTCTGTTCTGTATTTATTATGGCTGACAAGCATCTTTGGTAATTTGCCTCGCGTTGATTTTGGCCCGGTCATTGAACAAGGGGGTAACGTAGATGTGCTGCTAAGTTCACTTGGCTCTGTGATTGAATCAGAAAAAGTGAGGCAGGCGATTAACAGCTTTTCAATGGCCGCGATTCTTTCTTCTTTTATTGGTGTGGGTTTAGGCGTGTTTGATTTCCTGGCTGACCTATTTAAATTTGAAGACAACCGCACAGGTCGAGCGAAAACATGGGCCGTAACTTTTGTCCCACCTCTGGTTTTATCCGTGCTGTTTCCATTTGGATTTGTTAGCGCCATTGGTTATGCCGGAGCCGCTGCAACCGTATGGACCTGTATTATTCCAGCACTGTTAGTGAGAAAAGCGCGCAAAACATCCGGCACGAAAGACGGGTTTAGAGCTCCTGGTGGGCAACCAATGCTCATGGGCGTCATCTTCTTTGGTGTCGTGACTGCCGCCTTCCATTTTATGAACATGATGGGAATACTGCCGACGTATTCTGGCTAGATGTCATGACTTACGGCTCGACAATCAGGGTATGCTTATAGGAACGTCAGCAAAAACATAAGAAAAGTTCGAAATGATTGGTCAACAAGAAACGATCACTGTTACGAAAGGCTGATTTTGTTAATATTCATGTTGAGTCGAAGCTGACGACTACACCAACCTAATTAAATTGGCTTATTAAGTCACGATGTTAGGTTGGTAAATCATAACTATCACTAAATCCTAAAAAAGCAGTAAAAAGGAAAACAATGACAATTGAAAGAATAGAATCCACAGAGCGTATGAGCCGTATTGTTAAACACAACGGTACTATTTATCTTTGTGGCCAGACAGCTGGTGATGCGGCTTGGGATATTACCGAGCAAACAGAGCGCTGCCTCGCTAAGATTGATGCCTTACTAGAAACAGCAGGCAGCCATCGCGATAAGCTCCTATCCGTTACCATCTACCTTCGCGATATGAAAGACTTCGCCGAGATGAACAAAGTGTGGGATGCATGGGTTGCGAACGGAGAAAAACCTGCGCGCGCATGTGTTGAAGCTCGCATGGCAAGAGATGTTATTCTGGTAGAAATGTCCGTGACGGCCGCTCAATAGTCTGTAAATGCTTAGTTAGTACTTAGCAAGACATTTCAACGCCACCTATTCTAAGGTGGCGTTTGTCCTTCTTCATCCAGTTTTAAATACCGAATCACTTTGTAAGCCAACCATTCAGGATTATCCAAAGGAATATCGTGCCCGTCACTATGGTTGTAGATAATAGGCATGTTCCAAGCCTTAGCAGGGGCTTCTGTCGCGGTATGACTGACGAGATTATCTTCGAGAGACGAGATAAATAGGATTTCGTTTACCGGTTTGTTCGCCCTGAACGTCATGGCTGCGAGTAATTGCCGAAAAAAGTTCGACGCCGTGGTTGGGTAGAGTCGATTCAACATAACCCAATCATCGATTACCGTTTCGCTTATCGGCTTATTCGATACCATGGAGTAAATGATCGACTCTTTTTGCTCTGGGCGCGAAAACAACGCTTTCATGATTTTGAGATAGTTCACGGGCTTTAATCGCTGATAAAAAGGACTAAATCCCCGGCTGCTGGTATTAATACAAACAACCCGCCTCACCTGATTGGGATACAGCTCTGCCCACTTCAGCGCAATCATTCCTCCCATTGAAATCGCGACGATATCAACCTGAGCATTGGTTGCCAGCTGAAAACGTATACTCTCAACCATTTCCTCTATTGAGCATGGTGATTTCTCATCCGACAGAGCACCAGTACCGGGAATATCTACAGCGATAACTCTCTGGTTTGGAAGGAGTTCACTCAGCAGCAGTGAAAACTCGCCCCAATGGTACTGACCACGAAAAAGCCCTCTAATTAAGACGATGTCATTACTCATGAAGCTTTACTCACGGCTCGTTTATTCGGGTTGATTGGCATCAACTAAAGGGCTAACCTCGACTTCAGAGCATGCATTGTGTGCTGTTAACCATTGTTCAACGGCGACACGGTCATCTTCTGAAGCTGAATCATACCTACGCTCAGGAACCACAAAACCATCAAAGCTAGAGAGATCAGCACCACCACCCATGACTAAACCTCGCCCCTCTAAAAACGACAAGAAATCATTGATAAGAAGATCGCACTCCTCTTCATTCGTTAAGTTCAAATGACAAAAAAATGAAAACCCCAACACTTTAAACTCGTCGACATACAGCTTTTTTCTTAATCTTCTCGATCGTTTAGTCGCCATAATATTGCCTCAAACACTATTAAACGGGAGTACAAGAATTTACTTTTATACAGTGTAGTAGCCTGATTAAAACGGGGGATAAATATTTTGAGCTAAAGATACGCGGTGAAAGGTATGAAGCTAAGAAAGAGACAGACTCAAATTACGCCGTCATTGTTATAATGCCAAGGACTAAACAGATGAGACTAATAAAAATAAAGCCGGGTATTTCCCAGCTTTATCAAGAGTATTAGGAGTAAATAATTACTGTGCGTCAGGCTTTAATGCGTACTTGCCTGAACCAAGAAACATAATTGCAATTGAAGCAAACAAATAAACACCAATGCCTTCAACCGCCCATGCGCCAAACTTATTTAAAGCGAACAAATCTCCCATGTTTAAGAGATAGATAACCATTAAACAAGTGCCAGCGACAACAACAGAAGCCAAGCGAGTGTATAAGCCAATAATCATTAGGATTGGGGCAACCACTTCACCTAAGTAAACCCCGTAGGCTACAAATGCAGGCAGACCATGGTCGACCAACAAGCCTTGTATAAACTCGGTTCCGCCAATCACTTTATGGATGCCGTGCAATAAAAATAGGAAAGCAAAACTGACACGTAACACCAATTTACCCAGATCGGGTTTTGCCAATATTCTATCGATAAAATTTAATAGTTCACCCATAACCACTGCCCTTTTTATGTCTAATAATTAACACTATAGAGGTCTGGAAAGGCGATTATCAGCTTAAAAGATTAACTGACTTCATCAATTTTTCCGAACAACATCATTGACATAAATCAATTAGGCCACCAGCACATTGGGGTATGAAAACGTGTCGTTGAGGAGGACTTAAGTAGTCGGTGTGAATATCTGTTTGAGTTCGTCAAATAACCACTGAAATACTGGCCCATGCATTCTTCCCTTTTTAAAGACTAAATCGACAGGTGCATTCCAGGGCTTGTGGTCGAATGCCACTTTAATTTTATGTAGTTCACCGGACTTTATTGAGTCGTTGACTAAAAATGATGGCAAATAAGCCCAGCCAACCTGTTGTTTAACGAGCTCTAAAGCGCTGTAATGGCTTGAACTCCACCAAACTTTAGGTGCAATGCTGATCAAAGCCTGCGATTCTACTTTTGATTTTCCTCGGATCGCCAGTTGTCGAAACGGTGCCAGATCAGATTGCAGCTCGACATCAATTTCTGCAAGCGGATAATTCGGATGACAAACAGGAAGGTAATCAATGCTTCCAACATAACAGAAGTCGACTTGCTTTAACTGTTCAAACTCGGTGAACATCACTCCGATATCAACATCACCATTTGCAACTTCAGCAGAAATATCGCCAGACGCTAAACTCAGCACATCGATTTGAATCGTAGGAAAGTGATTGTCCAAACGCTTAAACAAATCGGCGAACTTTGGATTATAAACGCCGTCGTCAATGGCTATCGTCAGCTGGCTTTCTTCCGATCGTTCAATGGATTGAGCAATTTTTTCGAATTCGTCTGCCTGCGCCAACAAGTTTTTCGCACTGCGTATCAAACGTTCACCCGCGGGGGTTAACTTGGGGCTTCTGGCTGAACGGTCAAACAATTCGATGCCTAAATCAATCTCTAAGGTACTGATACCATGGCTAACCGCAGATTGAACCTTGCCCATTTTCCTTGCACAGGCAGAAAATGACCCTAGCTCCGCAGAGAGTACCAACATCCTAACTTGTTCCAAACTCAACATATGAAAAAAATCGATAGTTATTAACTTTTATCCATCATAATAATCGATACCATAGCCTGCAAATGTTTTTCCTTTATCTAATTAGGTGGAAATTATGAGCTGGTTATATTTAGTTTTAGCTGGTCTTACGGAAATTGGATGGCCGGTTGGATTGAAAGTTGCTCAATCTGGGCACAAGGTGTTAGGGATAACGATGGCAGTGGTATTCATGGCGATAAGCGGCGCGTTGCTATTTGCAGCGCAGCGAGCGATCCCGATGGGTACCGCATACGCAGTTTGGACAGGCATTGGCGCAGCCGGAACATTTCTTGTCGGCGTTTATTTCTACGGAGACCCGACTTCCATGGTTCGCTACATCGGCATCATGCTGATTTTGTCTGGCGTGGTCATGTTGAAGCTTGGTCACTAATGAGAAAAAGCATTAACGCAGCCTTATATAGCAAGCGTTAATGCTTATCTAAACATCAAATAGCGTTTTTTCTTCAAACAAAGTTCTTTACTCAATCAAAGAAAAGTCAGCGATAGTCAGGTCGAACGAGCTGAGCAGTGGGTGCGGCGTTACTCCAGAAACTAACACAATGTCGACTGCAGGCAACGGTGGCATATCATCGAGAATCTGTAGGTCGCTGGTGACACTTAATCGTCCCATTGCACCAATAGCCAGCCCCTCTCGAACTATTGCCCTTTGCGCTGACGCGGTATTACAACACGCTAACAGCTGGTAAGAGATACCTCTTTTAGTTAGACCATCGATTGCAGCAGCGTGGTATTTACAATCCGGCTGGAAAAGTGCCAATGGTAAAGGCTTAGTCTTATCCGTTTGGTAATCCTGACTGGCAATCCACACCCCTTTATCGTGAGCAAGCCAATGCCCTTCTTCACTTTTAGCGGAGCGCGTGAGTATAGCGGCGTCTAATTTTCCTTCATCCAGCCATTCTCTCAGTGTGACGCTGGGTTGGCTAAACACTTGAATAGAACAGGTTGGTTCCGCCTTTTTTAGAATCGAGATGACTTTCGGCAAAATGGCATCGTTGTAGTCTTCCGGACAGCCTAACCTCAGTGGCAGCTTATCGTGATAACGGCGTACCTGGGTCACCGCTTTGTTGTGTAAAGCGACCAGTTGCTCAGCATGAGCTCGTAACGCAAGGCCAGCTTCGCTGAGCACCAGATTACGTCCTTCTTTTTCAAACAGGCGAATATTCAGTTCATCTTCCAATTTACGCATCTGAGCACTGAATGCCGACTGGGTTCGATTAATCTGCTTCGCTGCTCGCGTAAAACTGCCTGTTTCTGCAAATGCCAGAAGGCTTCTTAAAGCATCAATATCCATACTAAGCTTATCTATCGGTTTTATTAATGTGTCCCATCAAAACTATCCGTTAGTTTTCGATAAAACAATCTATTACCGTAAATGTTCCAAACCATCACTCAGAAATAAGGAAGCATGGATGAAACTTTATATCGGCAATCAAAACTACTCGAGCTGGTCTCTCAGAGCATGGCTTATCTTCATGCAATACGACATCGACGTTGAGATCGAGAAAATCAAACTGTTTACGGACGAATTTTACAACACACTGGAGGACATTACACCAACCGCCAAGGTGCCTACTTTGGTTTGCAATGATGTTACCGTGTGGGACTCACTGGCGATTCTCGAGTACGTAAACGAAGCTTTCTTAGACGGTAAGGCGTGGCCACAATCTCTTACTGAGCGAGCCAAAGCAAGAGCTATATCAGCTGAAATGCATTCAGGATTTATGGCACTACGTAACGAGATGCCAATGAACTGTCGCGCTAAGAGAACGGTAACTTTGAGCAAAGACGCGCTTAAAGACATCGAGCGTATTGACCAAATCTGGTCACTGCAAATGGAACAATACCCGGATGGTTGGCTATTTGGAGAGTGGTCAATTGCAGATGCGATGTATGCACCTGTGGTACTGCGCACGCTTACTTACGGCATCAAACTGTCAGAAAAGGCAACCCAATATCAGCAGAAAGTCCTGAATAGCGACACCATGCAGCGTTGGCTAACGGAAGCCAGCCTTGAAACGGACATCGTCGAAGAAGATGAAGCGGGTGAGCCGATCTAGCCTGCTTATCACCTATCCCCTGATAAAAAGCCAGGGGATAGGTAAATAACCAAGAAAATTAACGCTATTTATTACTTGTTACTTGGAAATGCAAATTGCGCCGCTTCGTTAGTTTGCGGCTTTGGCCATTTCTGAGTAATGGATTTACGGCGAGTGTAGAAGCGCACGCCATCAGGGCCATACGCATGGAGATCGCCAAACAACGAACGTTTCCAGCCACCAAAGCTATGGTAAGCCACCGGGACAGGAAGCGGTACATTGACACCAACCATGCCAGCTTCCACTTCGTCGCAGAATATCTCAGCCGTTTCACCATCGCGTGTAAAGATGCAAGTCCCGTTACCAAACTCATGCTGGTTAATAAGCTCAATCCCCTCTTCAAGGGACTTAACACGGACCACACACAACACAGGGCCAAAGATTTCATCAGTGTAAATCTTCATGTCTGGTGTCACTCTATCGAACAAGCTGCCACCGATAAAGTAGCCAGCCGAGAAATCAGGAACCGAAAGCCCTCGGCCATCCACAACTAATTCAGCACCAGCCTCAGCACCGCTTTCAATATAACCGGAAATCTTCTCTAAATGCTCTTTCGCAATCACTGGTCCCATGTCCACCGAGTTCTGAGTAAAGGCTCCGACTCGCAATTCTTGGATAAGCGGGGTCAATTCTTTCACCAAGTTATCTGCGACTTCATCACCCACACACACCGCAACTGAAATCGCCATACAGCGTTCACCACAAGAGCCAAATGCCGCACCCATCAGTGAGTTGATGGTGCTCGATACTTCGGCATCCGGCATAATGATCGCATGGTTCTTCGCGCCACCAAGTGCCTGTACTCGTTTACCGCGCTTAGTGCCTTCCGAATAAATATATTCCGCAACAGGCGTCGAGCCAACGAAGCTCATCGCTTTCACTTCCGGAGCTTCGATCAACGCGTCAACAACCTCTTTGCCGCCATTTACCACGCTTAATACGCCATTTGGCAACCCTGCCTTATGCAATAACTCAACAATAAATAAGGTAGAAGCCGGTACCTTCTCTGACGGCTTGAGGATAAAACAGTTACCGCAAACAACCGCAAGTGGATACATCCAAAGCGGCACCATTGCAGGGAAGTTAAATGGTGTAATACCAGCGACGATGCCGACAGGTTTGTGATCACTCCATGCATTAATGCCCGGTCCGGTTCCTCGGGTGTATTCGCCTTTTAATAACTCTGGTGCACCACAAGCGTATTCCACATTCTCGATACCACGCTGCAGTTCGCCGAGAGAATCTTCTATCGTTTTACCATGCTCTTCACTGATCAAACGCGCAATCTGATCTTGATTCGCTTCCAAAAGATCCTTGAACGCAAACATGATACGCGCTCGTTTTAGCGGAGGCGTTTTACTCCAAGCTGGATAGGCACGTTTCGCTGATTCTATTGCCTGATTCACGGTTTCAGACGTACCCATTTCTACTTGGCGAATCGGCTCACCTGTCGCCGGGTTGTAAACATCAATCGTCGAACCTGAGTGTGAGAACTTGTCTCCGTCAATAAAGTGAGAAATAACTTCCATGATCTGACTTCCTTCCTTAATTTTTTTAATTTAGTTGATTCAATGTCTCGTAAACCGCGTCGAATAAGCGCTCTAGATCTTCAGCTTTGGCATTAAAATTTGGACCGAATTGAATCGTGTCGCCACCAGACCGTACATAGAATCCTTTTTCCCACAGGTCTAATGTACATTCGAACGGCCTAATCGTTGGATCATTGTCTCTCGGTGCGATCTGAATCGCTCCGGCTAAGCCGCAGTTTCTGATGTCGAGAACGTGGTTTGCACCTTTTATCGCATGCAGTTTATTTTCAAAAATCGGTGCCAGCTCGCTCGACTGTTGGATTAACGCGTCTTTTTCCAACAGGTCTAATGTTGCCAACCCTGCGGCACACGCGACGGGATGAGCGGAATAAGTATAGCCGTGAGCAAACTCGATCATATGAGGAGGTAAGTCCTGCTCCATAAATGCCTGATAGATTTCATGAGACGTAATCACTGCGCCCATTGGGATTGCGCCATTGGTAAGCTGCTTCGCGGTGTTCATAATATCTGGCGTCACGCCAAAATACTCAGCACCAGTCCAGCATCCCATGCGCCCGTATGCCGTAATGACTTCATCGAAGATCAGTAAGATGTCATGCTGGTCACAGATTTCGCGCAGACGCTGTAGGTAACCTTTCGGCGGCACAATCACGCCCGCAGAGCCCGACATTGGCTCTACAATAATTGCGGCAATATTGGATGCGTCATGAAGTTCAATGAGCTTCAAAAACTCATTCGCAAGTTCCACACCACCCGTTTCCGCGCAACCTTTTGTAAAGGCTAATTCGGGTTGCAGGGTGTGAGGAATATGGTCGGCATCAAACAGCTGACCGAACGTCTTTCTATTGCCGCCAATGCCACCCAGGCTGGTGCCGCCAACGTTAACGCCATGGTAGCCACGGGCGCGACCAATCAGCTTGGTTTTCGACGCTTTGCCTTTGACACGCCAATAAGCTCTTGCCAACTTAAGTGAGGTGTCAGCACATTCCGAACCAGAGCCAGTAAACAGCACATGATCGAGCCCTTCTGGCATCTTCTCGACGATTTTATCTGCCAGTTTAAAGGAGAGCTCGTGACCAAATTGAAACGCAGGAGAGTAATCGAGAGTCCCTAACTGCTCTGCTACCGCTTTTTGAATCTCCTGACGACCATGGCCAGCGCCACACGTCCAAAGCCCAGACAGCGAGTCATAGATATCACGACCATTGGCATCTTTGAGCCAGGCGCCTTGAGCTTGAGTGATGATGCGGGGATTTTGGTGAAAGCTGCGATTGGAAGTAAATGCCATCCAATGAGCAGAAAGATCTGTATCGATTCCGTCTTGTGCAAATTTGTAGTTACTCATCGCTATATCATCCTTGTAGTGACTAGATTTATTTTTAGCACATGAGTATGTTAAGTAGATTATAAATTTACTTTACGTTAGTTATGAAAAAGCTCAACAATAAAAACCGAAGCATCATTAATCAGATCACCGACTTTGATATCAAACTAATCCGCCTGTTTAAAACCGTTGTCGAGTGCGGCAGCTATACCGCAGCAGAACCCGTTCTTGGCATTACAAAATCAGCCATATCGTTACAAATGAGTGATCTTGAAAAACGGCTAAATATGAAGCTTTGTCATCGCGGGCGAGGTGGTATTACCCTGACTGACGAAGGCGAAGCGGTGTTAGAATCCGCCGATATTCTGCTGGCTTCGATTGAGCAGTTTCGCAATGACGTAAACCAAATCAATAATGAACTGCGCGGCGAACTTAATATCGCGCTAGTCAATAATTTAGTCACTCAGCCACACATGAAGATAACTCGCGCGCTAAAGCATATTCGGAAGATGAGTGAAAAAATTAATATCAACATCACGATGTCGACCCCAGCAGATATCGAAAAAGGCTTAATCGACGGACGGTTTCATGTCGGCGCATTCCCTGCCAATAACAAAAGTAACAACTTTGATTACCGCACTTTGTACAACGAAAATTATTTCCTCTACTGCAGCAATGAGCACCCATTGTTTATGGAAAGTGATCAGAATATAGAGCGCCTTAAACAGACCAATTCGGTCATCACAAGACACCGAATGTCTCCCGAAGTCACCGATCTGTATCAAAAGCTAAAATGCTCGGCGACGGCGTCCGATCACGAAGGTATCGCTTTCCTTATATTGACAGGGACTTACATCGGGTTTCTACCGCAGCATTACGCCGATTATTGGAGTAATACCGGGAAAATGCGACCGTTGTTTCCCGATACGTTTCACTTCAGTTCTGACATATCCTTGGTGACCAGAAGCGGGTTAAAACACAACCAAATACTAGATAAGTTCTTAGAAATCATAGAGTAAACATTAATTAATAAATGTTATCCTGACGATAAAAAACTTGTTCTTTATTTGCTGTATTTTTTATTGCGCGTGAAAACTTATGACCTTAATATCGCGCTGCTTCTTGATGATAGCCAATCCGAGTACATCACAGCAGTTTTGTGGCAAGGCGATAGAGCAACTATCCAAGAGTTTCTTTGACGGCGGTAACCCCGCTCTTATTGACGCTCCACTTTTCATCACAATGCACATGAAAAGTGTCTACTTAACTTTGGAGGTTTGCTATGGCTCATTCTGCGTCTGTACTAGGTTTTCAATCTTTTTCTTCTCCGGCTTTACCAGCGGAGACGGTCGATCTTATTCAAACATCTGTTGAACAATTTGGCGCGCCATTGTTAATGCTCGACTGCGATATGATTCGTAAAAATTACAGAGCACTAAGCCAAGCATTACCGAATGTTACTCTGCACTTTGCATTGAAGCCATTGCCTCATCCAACAGTGGTTAAAACCCTATTGGAAGAAGGCGCAAGTTTCGATTTGGCAACATCAGGTGAAGTTGACCTGGTTAAACAGCAAGGTGTGCCTGCAGATCGTACGATTCATACTCACCCTATTAAACGTGACCGTGATATTCGTGATGCATTAGCGTATGGCTGCAATGTGTTTGTTGTTGATAACTTGAACGAGCTAGAAAAGTTCAAAGCGTACAGCCACAAAGTAGAACTACTTGTGCGTTTGAGCTTCCGTAACTCAGACGTGTTTGCCGACTTATCGAAAAAATTCGGTTGTACGCCAGAACAGGCACTCAACATCATCGAAACGGCGAAAGAGTGGAATATTCGTATTAAGGGACTGTCGTTCCATGTTGGTTCACAAACGATGAACCCACAGAAATACGTTGATGCAATCCGTACTTGTAAGCAAGTGATGGACGAAGTTGTGGCTCGCGGTTTACCTGCATTGAGCACACTGGATATTGGTGGTGGCTTCCCGGTTTCTTACTCAGAAAAAGTGATGCCAATTGATGAATTCTGCGTACCGATTAACGAAGCGTTAAACGAGTTACCAGAAACAGTACAGGTTATTGCAGAACCAGGTCGCTTTATTGTTGCAGAGTCAGTAACCAGCGTGGCATCAGTAATGGGTCAAGCAGAGCGTGACGGTCAAATGTGGTACTACCTGGATGATGGTATCTACGGCTCATTCAGCGGTTTGATGTTTGATGACGCACAATACCCGTTGGTAACATTGAAGCACGAAGGCGAGTACTTACCAAGTGTGTTGTCTGGCCCAACTTGCGACAGCATTGATGTGATCGCAGAAAACGTAATGCTACCAAAACTAGAAAACGGCGACTTGATCATTGGCCGTATGATGGGCGCTTACACCAGCGCTACAGCAACGGATTTTAACTTCTTCAAACGTGCTCAAACGATTGTGATTAACGAGCGTGATGAGCGCAGCGAACGTCTGTTTGGTTAATTAAAAGCAAATAGAGATAGAACACAAAAGCTCTCAACCCTGGGAGCTTTTTTCTTTGATAAAACAGCAAATTAATCCTTCGCCACAAGCAACATCTAAATGCTCCGATATCACCCTAGCGCATGTTACTTACACACATCGACAAACCACTCGACAAAAGACATCACGTCTTTGGATGCATCTTTCCTTTTGCAGATGTTGTAAAACTTATCGGTATTACTCGCGATATCAAAAAGAGTAACTAAATCGCCTCTTTTGATTTCTTCCCGGAAGGCATCAATAGGGCAAAGTGCGACGCCATGGCCTGCGATAGCGGAAATCACGAGTAAGTTAAAATCGGCATAAGTGTTACCTGGAAGCCCTCCCTCCACATCGACTCCCGCCAATTTGAACCACTCTGTCCAACCATCTTTGTTTTCATCGTGAATCACCTCGGAACGGAGTAAGTCTTTGGGTTCATCAAACGGGCCATATTCTTCCAAAAACTTCGGGCTACAGACTGCGTAGGTGTTCCTTGAGATGAATGGAATTTCAATCACATCATCCGATTCCTGCTCGATGTAGGTGATGAGTACATCATAGGTACTTCCCGCCAGTTGATCCCGCATATCCACGTATAGAACCTGCACTTCAACGTCTGGGTAGAGCTTGGTAAAACTTTTCAGGTTTGGAACCAGCCACCGAGTTGCAATCGAAGGAATACACCCGACGACTAACGAACTTTTCCTGCCTCTGACTTTAAAATCCGTCGCTATATCCGCGAGCTCATCAAAAACACGCCCGGTTCTATGCTTAAGCTCATGTCCGGTTTGGGTCAGCATCACGCTCCTGCCCTTCTTCTTGAATAACTCAACTCCAAACCACTCTTCAAGGTTTGATATCTGATGGCTGATAGCCGTACTCGTGACGTGTAACTCCTCGGCGGCTTTAGAAAAATTCTCATATTTTGCTGCACAATTAAATGCTTTTAGAGCATTAAGAGGAGGTACTAAAAACCCTTTATTCTTACTCATCAATAGTCAACTTTTTCTCATCATTTAATCTAGATTTCATCATTTGTTTACAAAAAACTCAAGTGATAGCATTGTTTTCGTAGCAAAAACTAGCCAAAGCCAACAGGATTGGTGAATTAATTTCATAAGGAAAACACATGTTTGTAAGAAGTTTAAAAGACGTAGCGACGAGTGATTACTTTGTTGATTGGGGTAATGGTACGAGCCACCGACTGCTTACTGAGCAAGATGGCATGGGCTTTACCGTATGCCACACCGTTGTTGCACAAGGTTCAGAGTCAATCCTTGAATACAAAAACCATCTAGAAGCATGTTACTGCATTGCTGGCGATGGCGAAGTTGAAGACATGGAAGGCAATGTCTACAAAATCTCTCAAGGCGATATTTATGTTTTGGATAAGCATGACAAGCACTACCTGCGAGCTTCAGAGAAAAACGACATGATTCTAGTCTCTGTGTTTAACCCACCACTAAAAGGCACAGAAAGACACAACCTTTCTGGAGATGGCTCATCAAGCTACTAATCTCAGCGCCCCTTAAATAACAAACAACTACATTCAGGGAGGAATGTCTATGGGTTATCTATATACAGCCTTCATTCTCTATTTACTGGGAATGCTGGCCATTGGGTACTACTTCTACAGAAAAACGAATACGGTATCCGATTACATATTAGGTTCTCGTAATCTACCACCAAGTGTTGCGGCATTAAGCTCAGGGGCTTCTGATCTGAGTGGTTGGGCGTTGATGGGTTTACCGGGGGCGCTTTATGCCGGCGGCCTCGGATCCGTATGGATTATTGTATTTACCCTGATGGGTGTTTATCTCAACTGGAAGCTGATCGCACCTAGGCTGCGTTTAGAGACGGAAAAACTAAACGATGCTCAGACGATTCCAGAATATTTACACAACCGCTTTAAAGACAATACCAATGTTCTTCAACTTACGTCCTCGCTCGTCACTTTGCTATTTTTTACCCTTTACGTAGCAGCAGGACTCAGTGGCGGAGCGGTTCTCTTTGAAAGTACGTTCGGCTTAAGTTACGAATCAGCCCTAATTATTGGATCAATTGTTATCGTCTCTTACACCTTCATGGGAGGTTACCTTGCGGTATGCTGGACGGACTTTTTCCAAGGGTTAATGATGGCGCTATCGCTGTTCATTACCGCTTTAAGTTTGTTCTTCCTGTTTAGTGCACCAGAGCAAGGCGTAAGCTACAGCCAAATCATGAGTGAGATTTCACTGGAAAGCTTAAAACCATCTAATGGCTGGTTCTTGGGTCTTTTATCTCTCAGTGGCTGGTGTATTGGTTACTTAGGTCAACCTCACGTGCTCGTCCGTTTTATGAGCGTACGCAGCGTAGAAGACGTGAAAGTTTCTCGCCGAATTGCCATGGTCTGGTCAACCATAACCATGATGTCTGCAGTCGTTGTTGGCGTGCTCGGGTCATACTATTTTGAGCCAAAGCTTGATAATGCTGAAACGGTATTTATTGCATTGGCACAGGCATTTTATCATCCACTGGTTGCCGGACTGATTATTGCGGGTGTGCTGGCAGCAATTATGAGCACCATAGACTCGCAACTACTTGTGTGTTCAACCACTATCTCTGAAGACTTATACAAAACCTATTTGCGCAAAAATGCATCTGACAAAGAAGTGTTACTGGTTGCACGCCTTGGTGTCATTGCCGTCGCACTAATTGGCCTTGCGCTGGCATTCAACAAAGCGGATCAAACACTATTAAGCATGGTTGCCTTCGCTTGGGGTGGATTTGGTGCAGCCTTTGGTCCTGTCATCTTACTGAGCTTGTTCTGGCCAGCGATGACCAAAGCGGCCGCTATTTTCGGAATGATAACAGGTGCAGCCATTGCATTAGTTTGGGAAATTTTGGACGGAGGTATTTTTGATATCTTTGGTGTCGTGCCAGGATTCCTGATGTCCACACTCGTGATTGTTGTATCAACGTTGTTGTCAGCCAAAAACGACGGTAAAGAAAGCGAGACATCATTGCAGTTCAAGTAAAGCAATAAGGCTGCTTTTGAGTCTCTAGAAAACTACCTTCAGACGAAGGTAGTTTTTTATTACAGGAAGACTCCGACCACACAGTGGATCAATTTACAAAACTCCCAGTCCCAGAACGTATAAACCGTCCCAAAAAAAGACGGATTACTCTTTCCTGTATAACAAAGAGGCGAGTACACGACTCGCCTCTTAGAGCTGTAGGAATTTGTGTTAGTTCAACGTGATCTGAACAGAACGCTCAAGTTGTGCGTTACTACCATTCGTTAAAGGCTGTTGATCTGCAACACCAGAAGTGTGGATGCGCTCAGCTTCAATACCTTGATCGATCATGTATTGGGCAACATGCTCTGCACGCTGCGTTGAAACACGTTCATTGGTAGCAGCAGAACCAGTCGCATCCGTACGGCCTACGATTTCAGCAGTCAACTCAAGGTTGCTGCGCATTGTCGTGATCACTTCATCAAGGTTGTAACGACCGTAGTCATTTACATCAACCTGACCCACCTGGTAAGGCAATGTGTAAGTAGAGCGAGAAGTCTGCGTCACTTCTTTTACGACTTCTACTGGCACTTCAACTTGCTCTTCAACAACGA
The DNA here is from genome assembly GCF_035621455.1 of Vibrio natriegens NBRC 15636 = ATCC 14048 = DSM 759. Lineage (NCBI taxonomy): Bacteria > Pseudomonadati > Pseudomonadota > Gammaproteobacteria > Vibrionales > Vibrionaceae > Vibrio > Vibrio natriegens. Next base: position 1,016,579 of record NZ_CP141823.1, on the reverse strand, counting down.
GAGGTGTATCTGGCTGACCAAATTTGTACGTCATGCCCCAGTACACTTGGCTTAGGTCAAGGTCATGGCCATTTTTCGCTTCAAGGTTGTTGTAGTAGTCGTAACCGATTTTTGTCGTTACAGCATTAGTCAGTTGGTATTCAAGACCCACACCTGCAGTACCACTAAAGCTGTCAGTTTTTAATTCGCTGCCATCAGCAAAGATGTACGTTGCACCAAGCTTACCGAACATCGACAAGTTGTCAGTGAAGTACAGATTTCCTTTCACGCCTAATGTGCCAAGGTGCAGTTCTGCATCGCTTAGGTTATGCATGTAATCGTAGCTACCGTAAAGACCAAAATGCTTGCCGAAATCATAACCCATTTCAAGTTTAGGGCTCAGTACTTCGCTTTCTCCAGCGTCAGTATCAGATAGACCCATACCAGCTGCTGCACCCAGCCAAAATCCAGATTTATCGATATTTTGATCTAAGTCCGCTGCATTTGCTGCCGAAATACCACCAGCCACAATAATTGCTAGCGTTGCTACTTTTAGTTTCATATATTTTTCTGCCTTTATTCAATTATTCGATATAAAATTAAAATCGATAGTTATCGAAATAAAATAATCAATTAACTGAGTTAATAATGTGTAATTTAATTAAAACAAGGAACAACTAGTAATAAGAATGAAATTACATGGTATATGAATGCAGGTTTTTAATTAACAACTCAAAGTTATCTCTGTCATAAATGACATTTATAGAATCCAGTCACATTACACTTGCTAATTAATTTCAACATCATTAATTCACGAGATGGATAAAAGCATACCATTTCGCTCAAAAATCAAACTAAATTAACAAATTACCTCTCTATAGAAAGAGAACACCTCATTTTTGGAATTATAAATTCCATACTTGTAACTACATGTTTTTCAGATAGTTCTTACAAAACCGATAAATCGAAGATTATTATTCATCCGTATGTATTTTAACAGTGAGTTTTATACGTTAGATCTGATGAAAATTCACAACCCTTTTCTTTTCCTGAGAAATTCATCCATTAATGGTTTTAATAAGATTGATGTTTTTAATTATGTTGATGAAAAGCTAATCTCAGTCGGTTAGTCAGCCATCATCATTGTTGTTTAGTCTCATAAAATATAGTTAAGATGAAATTTCTACGTAATTTGTAAAAGTTTCTTTAAATAACCAAAAGGACGCATTACTTGCGCCCTTCTATTCTTAATTCACTTTTATACACTTAACGTTTAAACGCTAGATTTCGCTACTTCATGTCTGGTTCAAACAATTTACGTTTCATGTAAAACTTCACCCAAACAACACTTATCGCTATCACTAAAGCCAAAATGCCTCCAGTAATGGTGTAAACCAACGATGTCATCTCCGGTGAAGGTGAGTTATTCAGCGCGACATAACCCATCCCGATAATCCCTAAGATCTGCGGCAGCGGGTAGAAAGGCGTTTTGTACGGACGCTTGTGTTCCGGCATACGTTTACGCAATACGATGACATTGATGTGAGCCACCATGTAAGCCAGTAACCAGCTTGTGGTTGCCGCAATCACCAACACAATCAGTGAATCGATATCGAGGAACAAGAACGGAATGGAGGTACAACCAGCCATCACCACGATGCCTACCCAAGGCACATCAAAGCGATTAAGCGCTTTAAACTGCGGGAATGCCTGATCTTGCATCGCCATTCCGTGCAGCATTCTAGGGATAGAGGCTAAAATAGTATTTACCGTGCTGCAGGTTGCGGCCAGCGCCATCACTGTTGCAATCACTAAACCAGCTTGCCCGAAGACAGCATTGATGTAATCAAGATATGGGATTGGTGAGCTCACTAACGTATCCACGTTGAGATAAAGGCTGGCTCCGTAGGCAAAGGCGAGAAATATTAGGAAGATCAACAACAAAGAAAGGTGCATAGAACGGGGGATATTCTTAACAGGATTTTTCACCTCTTTGATCATCGGGCAAATAAACTCGACGCCGACCATCAGCCACATTGCAAGTGCAATCAAGCCGACAAAACTACCATCAATGACACCACCAAAGCTCCAATCCACCGTTGTGCCTGATAACTCGGGATGCGGTTCACTTAATCCGGTGATCGCACACAATCCGACAAGAATAAGCGCTGCGACCAGAATAAATGCCAGCAGGTTTTGAACTCGAGCAAAGACATCCGCGCCAACCATGTTTGTAACACTGAGCAAAACAAGGATACCTAAAGGCACCACTTTTTCAGGTAGCATACCGGGCAATAGCTCACTTAGCATGGCGTCGACTAAGAACAACTCAACCGGCAGTGCCAGCACGGACACCACGACATAGCCAGCAAATACCGCGACAATAGCAGGAAAGTGGCCGATGGCTTTTTGTGTGTAGGTCGCAAGCGACCCCTCCTGCGGAAACATCAAAGACAGTTCCGCAAAGCTCATCGCATTAAACTGGGCGAGGATAAAGGCGGCGAACATAGCGGCAACAAACGCCATACCACCGAGGCCAATGCCCTGAGTCGCCGAGATCATGGCACCCTGAACAATAACCAGGCCGATACAAATCGCCATCATTGTTCCAAGCCCAATCTTTAACTTTTGATTCTTAGTCGCTGATCCTTCAGCTATATGAATGTTGTTAGTGTTGACTACTTCGTTCATATTTCTATTCCTTAGATTCGTTAAATCAAGATAACCAACTACAATCGGTCAAATCGGTATGGCTCGGGATTAATAAGTGGTGTCGTGCCACTTATCAGGTCGGCCGCGAGCATCCCTGCGGCTGGCCCTGTACCAAACCCATGACCCGAAAACCCGGTAGCAATAGTCAACCCAGGTATCGCGTCCAGAGTGTCGATAACGGGTTTGGAATCTGGCGTAATATCAATCAGCCCCCCCCACTCTTCAGCAATTTCAGCTTGCTCAAAGTCAGGCCATGCTTTGCGCAGATTTCTCAGTGCTTCTTGGTTTAATCCAGAGTTATGATCCGGATTCATTACGCGAATCTGTTCGAACATGGAAGATTTGTTGCGTGACCAGCGTTTTGAAGCTTTAAGATCTTCAATGAAATGTCTCCCGACCGAAATTCTCAGCGCATCGCGTTGCTGTTTCAGCTGCCCTAAATAACGGTGTCCAATCAGGAAGTGATCGAGTGTCAGGCGCGCTTCTATCGCGCCGCGCTGCATGATGACAAAGCCGCCATCCAAGTGTTTACGAAATGAAAAATCTGGTCCCGCAACGGCGATGTCCGTCGGGCCGTTCATCGGCTTAGAACGCATCACGGAACAAATCAAAGGCAACGAAGGCAAAGATACACCGTGGTGACTCAAGAAAGCTTTAGACCACGCCCCGCCAGCCAGCAGTACTTGCTCACAACGAATCTCACCCTTTTCTGTAACCACCCCGCTGACTTTCCCTCCTGACAAAGACAAATTGCGCACCGCACAGTTCTGAATAATGACCGCACCTTTCTCAATCGCAGCTCTCGCCATCGCACCGGTGGCGATGGAAGGTTCAGCTCTGCCGTCCGAGGCGGTATAGATTCCACCCAGCCATTTGCCTTCACCGCCTGGCACCATCGCTTTGATTTCTTCCGCACTCAGAAGCTTGGAGTCCAGAGAAAGCGACTTAACCGATTCAAGCCACGACTCATAAGCGCCCATCTGCTTTTCGTTATCAGCCAGGAACATAATGCCGCTTTGCTTGTAATCCACATCACGGTTGATTCTTTCTGACATACCCGCCCATAGCTGGTCAGAAGCGAGTGCCAAAGGAACATCGTCCGCATGACGATTGGTTTTACGTATCCAACCCAGGTTGCGTGAAGATTGCTCCGCGCCAACAAAGCCTTTTTCAATCACAACCACTGGAATGTTTCTCTCAGCTAATGTCAGTGCCGCATTAATACCAACAATGCCGCCACCAATAATCACGACGCTGGTCGATGCTGGTAGCTCGTTTGGTGTCTCTACAAATTCGAGTGTTTTTATCATGTCTGCATCCCTTTAGTAACCTGAACTCGAACCATCAAAAACTCAGCGATTTGCTTGTTCCAAGCTCAGGTTAAAATGATAAGAATCTACATTGTTAGCCGATAATCCGATGTTCGGTATCGCTCTTAGAAGCGCCTCGGTAAGCCGTCACTTCCAACTCAACTTTGTAAATACTTGAGCCCAAAGGAGGACACGTGACCGTGGTCGTAGGATCGATCCCTTTAAACTTGCTGCCGATGTGTTCCATTACAGCGCCGACGTCGTCTGGATTTTGAATGAACACTTTTGACGTCACGACATCGCCCAAGCTCGCGTCTACAGCCGCAAGAGCCCGCTCAATGTTGAGAAACACCTGATCAGTTTGCTCGAACACATCGTCTGGCATTTCGTTAGTTTCCGGGTTTCTTCCCGCAGTGTTGGAGACAAATATCCAGTTATCGACAGTCACGACACGTGAGTAACTCGCAATCTCTTCGAATCGGGAGCCGGTTTTTACCTTGATTATTTTTGCCATCTCTACATTTCCTTAGTTCTGTTATGCCACTCGATTTAGCTAAGTACTGGCTCATCCCATAAATTCAGCGAAACACCAATGCCTTTCTCAACAGCGTTGCGGTAAATTTTGGTTGCCCAAGCCACATCTTCGACTGGCATGCCACCCACTGACATCACGATGATTTCTTCGTCGTTTTTGCGCCCCGGAGTAACACCTGCGACAATCTCACCCAGATCTTCCAGTTCACTTGCAGACATTTTTTCAGCGTCGATCATGTCCATAAAGCGCATTCCAACCAGAGGGATGATGTTGTGAGTCGGCTTGGGTACCTCTTCAAACCACGCCTCATACAGCCCTTTGTTATCCATTACTTTGCGAACATCAGACTGTTCCATCCCTTCATCGAGACGACAGCTGGCTGGCATCGCAAGAAATGCCCCCGGTTTTACCCACTCGCGTTTCACTTCCGGATAAGTAGACGGATCACCGGTCTCTCCTGAATTGCAGTAAGTCACCAGATCGGAATCTCGAACCGCCTCTTCTACGGTATCGACAATCTGTACATTGGTGATTTGAGGGTAAGAAGCGGCGAGCCAAGTCATAAAGCTGTCCAGGCTCTTTTTGCCACGACCTTTAATTTTGATGGTATCGACCTGCGGGCAGGCCGCGATAAATGCGGCGACGGTGGTTTTGCCCATTACACCAGGGCCAAGCAAACCAATCACTTTGGCATCTTTTCTCGCAAGGTGGCGCGCGCCCACTCCGGGTACTGCACCTGTGCGATACGCAGAAAGCAAATTTGCAGACATATAGGCAAGTGGAGCACTGGTTTCAATATCGTTGAGGATGAACATCAGGATTGAACGCGGCAGGCCTTTCTCTCGGTTGGCGATGTTCGAGCCATACCACTTCACGCCGCAAGTCTGGAAATCACCGCCAAGGTATGCAGGCATCGCCATCAAACGTCGGTCAGCGGTGGGTTTAGGCATGTTCGGGAATGGGGACTCATCAGGAAATGTCACCATTGCGCCGTGCGAATCGTTGTTCGCACCTGCCATTCGGTAGTCACCTTTTTGGAGCAGTGAGAACATCTCTTCCATTGTGTCGACACATGCAGGCATATCCGTTACACCCGCTTTAATCATGTCCTGCTCTGAAAGGTAGATAAAATCAATTTTTGTGCTGTCTGACATAACGCCACCTATATCCATATAGTTTTTTGTTTGCTGCTTCATGCATTCATCAATGTGCTCAAGAAATCCGTTATATGTGAATCAGGCAGTTTCCGTCTTGAGCCATTGCTTTCGATACTATTGAGCAATGTTCTTGGCGTATTGAATTTTTGCGACATTGGGGAACACGGGGCTTCTCGGAAAAATATGGCACCTTGCTTGCTTTACTTGCTTACTTTGGCGGCTTATCGCTGAGCAGTGGGGAGAGGTGAATGGTGGCTTCATCAATGATGTTCAATATTTCGGGGATTCACTCAAAACAGCCTTGGTTTGTTTTGAGTTCAGAGCAGTTTCTTACGCGTCTATCAACCAGCAACCCCGAAGTGTCTCACTTCTACAGCTTTAAAGCCGGAAGTTCAGAATCCTCAACGACTGCCATTCCAGATGGGTGTATCGATATCGTCTTTGACTGCGATGCAGACACATCTGGCGCATTAGTCTGCGGTACGAGATTAGAGGCTTCGTCGGTGCTATTTGAACGGGGCCATCGCTATTTCGGTGTCCGCTTTAATCCAGGAGTTAAGCCCGATTTTTTACAGGCCTCAGCAGGCGAACTCACGAACAAAGAATATTGCTTACAAGATGTTATGCCTCACTCCAATGAACTCATTGATTACGTCTTAGCAGCAAAAGATTTTTCGAAGCAAGTTGACGCAGTAAGTCAGTTTCTCACTAGGAAAAGCCCGCGAGATTCGACGAACGTGACCCGACAAATCGTCGCCAAAATTTGCCAGCACAAAGGGAATATCCAAGTTCAGGAACTGGAGAGGTTTTCAGGATATACCTGCCGGACTTTGCAGCGTATGTTTAAAAATGATATTGGACTGACGCCGAAAGGATTTAGCCGCGCTATTCGTTGCCAATCAGCCGTTTACGATATCAATCACAGCAGCAATCTCACGTTTTCTAATCTAGCGACAGATTTAGGTTTCAGCGACCAACCCCACTTCCTGCGAGAGTTTAAGAAGCTGGTGAATGTTACCCCGCTCGAGTATCAAAACAGAGTAAAAGAAAAGACTTACCTGGAGCGAATTCATTGCTACTAAAAGCACTTTAATGGTGCGCTTTGCTCTAAATTTGTACACTTCTGCGTTCTTTTACTCACAATAAAAGTCACTCCCAAACGAGAATAAACAGTGGTAATCGAAATCTCAGCACTTAGAATGCAAGGACTGAAACCTATTACCAAACTAGAGTGATTTTATGCTTCGTGATTACACCTTCGATTGCCTTGTAACCATGCCTCGTCATGAGTTGGAAGAGTTTAGTGCTCGCATGATCAGCAAAATGGTGCCAGAAGACGTGATGAATGAGCTGTTTACTTTTGATCAAGAAGAAGTGGATAGTGAAGACCGTATGTTGTCTGCCCGCCTTGATGCGATGCTGCGTATGACGGCTATTGCGCTGAGTGAAGTCCAACAAGCTTTTGATGACTCCGAGAACGCGAAGCAAAACAGCGAGAGAATGACACGCCTGATCCTTTGGCATTTCTATGCGATCTCATTTCGTTTGGAAGAAGCTATCACACTTGAAACCCATTGTGAGCAAGTAGAAAAGCTGCTTGAAAACACCCCGACGGATGTATTTGTGTGGGTTAAGACGCTGACAGAGCTCCTGCACACTTATGCTGAGCTCAATGCAAAACCAAGCTCCCAAGACTAAGTTTGTTTCGATCTATTCAGGCTATTTTGAATAAGGTGGAGCATCGGTCCACCTTTTTACAACGCGATTCTTAGACGCTGGCAGTGTAATCAGGACTGCCTCTACTTAGCTAGAAAATAGCGTATAGTTGAGAAATCCATTCCCCCGAACACACTCGAATAATCACCTGCTTTCAACAAAAAAATCAGATAAATTTTTTCGTATTATAACAATCTGAGCAAACAGAAAATTAATCACGATAGTGATACTATTTTTATATTAGATGCGAGCAGTCTGGAATCACGCAAAAAGTTAAACAAACCTCTACACATTCACCAATATGCAACATTGCGCATTTAAAAGCTCTCCTTTTAACACCTAGCAATTACTTAAAAAACATCTTTTATTTTTACGCCGCCTCATTGTTAGTGAGTATTTACATACTTAATCAATATTATCGTTCTTAACCGCTCATTTTAGCTTGTTTTCAACGCCTCTTCTGTCTTGCCAAACTAGGCTGTAGCCCTTGCTGTATTTGACTTGCCGATTGTCTTGACTAAAGTTTTATGCACGCAGTTGAGTAAAGTGTAAATAAGAAGAGTTTGAGACATCTCTGCCAATGCAGGGGCAGGTGGAGTAGTAACGTGAATCTTACAAGACATGTTCTTATTTAAGACTGAATCAGCTGCTTCATTTGGTAACGAGCTTGCCCTTGTAAGCACGTGCTATCGTTCTGGCCAAGCAGTTAAAAGATAACCAGAAATCGAACGTAATATAATGGCAAAAGGAATTTATATTATGTGTAGAGACTTATGTATTATGCCTCCGGACCCGGAGCTGCATAACAAGATAGACAAGTCCAAGGATGCTTTTTTACACGGTAGCCTACTGGACCAGGTCGATCAGGTCGACTTGCTTGATATGCGTACTTATACGCTGATCACCGGACGCCCGGCAAAAACCCGCTCTCATAACCACACTCTTGAGTCGGCTCCGGTAACCGGAGTGCGACGGGCGCTGGTGTTGCTCGTCGACTTTTCAGATAAAACCGCCACGCAACCACAGAGTCACTTTAATAACCTGCTGTTTTCACTCGGTGGCAACAGTATGCGTGAATACTATCGCGAAGTGTCCTACAACAAGTTAGATGTGCAGGGCCAAGTATCCGGCAGCGGTCCAACAGCCGGATGGTATCGAGCGCCGCAGCCAAAAAGTTATTACACCAACAACGATTTTGGCTTTGGTAGCTACCCTCGCAATGCTCAAAAACTGGCAGAGGATGTGATTGATCTGGCTGCACCTCATGTCAACTTCGCCAACTACGACAACAGTGGCAACGGGAAGGTTGAAGCTCTGGTGATCATTTGTGCGGGCATCGGCGGCGAACAATCTGGTGATAAAGATGACATATGGTCACATAAATGGAGCATCTCACCCAAGAACGTAGATGGTGTAGTGGTCGATCGTTATTTTATGGCACCAGAAAATGGCCGGGTCGGCGTCATGTCGCACGAATTAGGGCATCTGCTAATGGGATGGCCAGATCTATACGACACCGACTATTCAAGTCGCGGTACTGGTAGCTGGGATTTAATGGCGGGCGGCAGCTGGAACAATGGCGGTAATACCCCAGCGCACCCGACCGCTTGGTGTAAGGTACAAGCTGGGTGGGTCACACCTGGGGTGATCTTCAACAGTGCTCAGGCTATTAATCTCACCCCCTACAGCGACAACGCACAGGTTTACAAGCTTCCGATTGGTAGTGTCAACAGCAAGGAGTACTTCCTGCTCAGCAACCGTCAAAAAAGCGGTTACGATCAATACTTACCCGGAGAGGGGATGATCATCGAGCATGTCGATGAAAACAAAACAAACAACACCGACGAAAGCCATTATCTGGTCGATATTGAGCAAGCTGATGGGCAACGCCATCTCAATACCAACGCTAACTCAGGCGACAGTAACGACCCGTATCCATCGGGCAGCAATAATCGCTTCTCCAATACCTCGACACCCAACAGCAAAAGCTACAGCGGTGCCGACTCCAAGGTAACCGTCAGCGATATTACTCGCGTGAGCAACAATATCACGGCTAACGTCAATGTCGGCGGTGCAGCGGCGAAAGAATGGAAGCACAACGTCGCGGTTTCACGCACGTATGCCACCGTTCATACGAACAATTGCTGGGCCTACCTCGCCGGAATCGGCTGGCGGAAAATAGATGGTATCAGCAATGATGGCGTCAGTAATGTATTCAATCTATTGGTAAACGCGCGAGCCTTCGATAGACCCGTCTCGGTACAAATCGACGGTAGTAAAATTTATGCCGCATACATGAATTAGGAGAAATACTCATGAACTTTTCTAACAAAAAAATTCTTCGTACCTATTCGACTCCACACTCAAAAAATGTCTGGGGGTATATCGATACCATCGGCTGGCGGAAAATTAAGCCTAGCAATACCGATAGCTCAACTAATATGTTTATGATGCTCAATGCCGCAAAAGGCAGCGGTAAAACTGTATCCGGCACCATTGAAGACAGTACCAGTCAAATCACCATCCTTTATTTCTAGGGGGCTGCTATGGCACAGACTATTAATATCAATATTACTGAGTCACAACCTGATGTTCAGACATCGGCTCAGGCATTCGTCACAGACGACGGTCCTCCCCCTACAGGCGTTGAAGAAGTTGCAGAGAGTCACGATGAGCTGAGTGCACCGGCACCCAACGGTTCTGCTGAGTTCAACGAAGCGGCTGCGTTTGACGACGTGCCCGCACCAGGTCCTGAAGACTTCTTTCACGAAGAAATAAGCGACCTAAGTGTGGCTCCGCAACCGGATATGGTTGAAATGGCATTTTCCGATTCGCTCGATGAGCATGTACCCATGCCTGACGAGTTCATGGATGCGGAGTTGACCAGTGACGCCATCCCCGAACCAAAAGAGCAACCGGTCGCTGAGAAGAAAAAATCCACCCGAGCGAAGAAGTAGAATTGAACGGGTACTTAACAAGCCGATGCACACCTTCTACACTGCTGGTGTGCATCTTGTTATTTTTTACGGAGCCAACTATGAGCGGAGTTTCGGCAGCCCCCAATCAATCCACCCTAACAGGCCAGGTGCTGGCAATTAGCCAGAATGAAAATGGTAAGCATCGGGTACGTTTACTCATCGAGCAGGTCGATCGTCAGTTTGGCCCTTGCTTTACAGAGCCTGGCTCCCATTTAGACTGTTTCACTTTTGACAACGTCGACGAGCTAACGGTCGGCAGCCAAATTCGGGGACAGGCAGAGTTTATCGGCGGGCCACATCATCAGGAATGTCTACTGAGCGATATCAGTGTCGATGTTCATTAGTCTCTAGACGATTAGGTAAAGCTGAGGATTGCGCCAAAGGTCACAGCAGAATCGGACTCAGAAAAGTACTTTCCTAGCCCTCTAATAATTCCTTAAAAGTAGACTTACATGAGAGCTCTCCTTTACCTTCCCCCAAGGGTAACCATTATCATCAGATCGACATTTCTCAGGAATAAAGGACCAACCATGAGCTGCTGTAATAAACCCCCACGTGGTGGTAGTAATGATCTTGGATTAATGATGAAGTTTTTTCTGGTTATGCTGGCTGTTATTTTTGCGTTAGCCTTAATTGCCGGAATGTTTTAGTTAGTCTGTTTAGCGACTCTCAGGGGTAAATATGAACAAATTATGGCAAGCCATCACGCCCTTTTAGCTTGCCAAATTAAACTCTTATTTCTTCGCTCCCTCACCAGAGTAACGCTGAATCGGAGTAACCTTCAGTGGCGTAAGTTCTAGGTTACGGAGTACGGTGGTGCCTCCAACAGATACCGCCGTAAGATCATTGGCGTCCTGAGTTCCAAATATCAGATTAGACAGCGACATCTCACCATCGTTAACAAAGACCTCGATGGTGAATGTATCGACAATGATGTCTAGTTTTACGATACCGTTATGGGCACGAACTACCGTTTTACGTTCGTCACGATATACATCAGGCATTGAGCTTGCTATTGCGTCCCTATCGCGTCTGATAAACACCGTTTCGTGTTCGAAGTCATACCCTACAATGGCAAAATGACCGTCCTTTCCTTTGAGTTGTAACTGGAACTCACTAGCGTTTGAGTGTGCGTCAAGATCGACTTTAAGGCGGTAAGCGTCAGATATCGGCTTAGGGAAACTTGTGTTCGATGATTCTAATACTTCAACGGCCGAGCGAGTATAAGCATCGCCTTCAAGCCCTGCTATTGCCTCAATCGGCTGGGAGAATAGGACTGGGGTTCCATCTACAGTACGCAGTTTTATTTGACGAACAATAGAACTCGCGGCTCCATGCCATGCTTTAGTGGGCAACTCGTTGGCATAACCCCAATTGTTAAGCCAGCCAATCGCGTAGCGAGATTCAAGACGCTGGTCAGCACCTAAATTGGAATCTTGCCACGACACCATCGCATAAAAATCAGCTCCTGCGTCCAGCCACTGTGGTTCTTCACTTTCTGGTATAAAGCGCTTTCCATCCCAGCTTCCAATCCAGTAAGCTGTGCCCGTCGTTTTTCCTGTTCTGAAACCATTCGCTCCGGATGCAAGCACCCAGCGAATATTATTAGGATCACCATCAAGCGAGAGTTGAAACAGATCAGGACACTCGAGAAGACCAAGATCGTCACGCTGGAAATCGGATTGATATGTCCAGTGTTTAAGATCTGAAGAGGTATAGAAGCCAATTTTGTGCCCTTCCGCAAGCGCCATTACCCATTGTCGGTTCTCCTCATCCCAAATGACCTTGGGATCACGCCAATGTTCAGCCCCGGGATTATCCATAATTGGGTTATCGTCATACTCTTTAAAGTGATAGCCACCATCGGTTGAGACAAAGAGTGACTGACGCTGTACACCGTCATGTTGCTGAGTCGCAATAGCAATAATCGCTCCGGCACCAAAGCCCGCCGTATTGTTGGTATCAACGACGGCGCTCCCCGTTTGAATATCGCCAAGTCCATTTTTATATTTGTGAATAGCTACACCATGTTCCTGCCAATGGACGAGGTCTTTTGATGTCATGTGATACCACGCCGTCCCATTCCCATTTGGGTAATCAGCGTTGTAGAGATAGTAGAAATGCCAGACACCATCGATAAAGAAAGGACGCTGAGGATCATTCATCCAATGTCTGTTGGGAGTAATATGTATAGCTGGCCGATAAGGGGACCATTCTGAAGGGCGAGTAAATTGAGACGAGCTCGCAGACGCTAATTCAACGCCAGAAAGTGAGAGACTGGCAGTAAACAATGCAAATGAAGCACAGGCAACAGTGACAAGTGTTATGCCCGTCAGTGAGTTAAGTTTAAAGCGCATAATCCTTCTTATTATCATAGAGGGGCGGAATGCCCGCCCCTCTGATTTATGACATGTACAACTTCAGGAATTCTATTTAAGCGTTTTCTGAATCACACCGCTTGGATTAACGTTTATATTTGCAGGGATATCTGCCCAGCCACCTAGCCCACTCGTCCCGTAAGAGTAATCGACTTCAGTAGTGTCACCATCAATCAGGACTTTCACTGTTGGTGCCAAAGTACCACCACGTCGGAAGTTTTCTTTAACGCCGATAGTATCGATAAAGGATTGAATCAGTCCATCAGGCATCACATAGTGTGAGTAAGACTGGAAGTGACCTGCTGGCTGGTTGTAATCTGGGTCGTAAGGCGTTCCTGGGTAGAAGTTCAGGTTGGTTGGGTTACCAAGTACAAGACCTGAACCTTGGTTCAGTGGTTGGTAATCACTACGGATACCATCACCTACAAAGCCATACACCCCTTCCGGACCAGTGATACCACTTGCAAACGTCGTGCTATGGCTGATAGTGAATAGGTAGTATTTACCATCTTTTTGATAGATCTGAGGGCGTTCGGTCTGGTCAGTAACACAGTTCGCCGAAAGGATCGGTGGTAAAAACTCCCACTCGGTAAGGTCATCATTCGTCGCTCGCGCTAAACCAACGTTACCAATCTGGAATGTCGCACCCGATGCATTCACATCTCTGACTGTTTCAGCGTACGGGTCACCATCCTGATAACCTAGATCTTCCTCGGTACACTTCGCCGAGCCCCTTTCCATTGCTGAGTTACCTTCAAAGACCATGAAGGTTTCGCCTGGATGAGCAGGATCTTCGAACGTAAACGGGTCACGGAAGTTAAAGTAAGGGTTTTGTTCAGCCGTTTGGTAGTAGGTACCGTCAGCTTCCAGAAGATTAATCACCTTATCGAATCCGGTGAATTTCACGCCATTTTTATTCGCGTGTATCTTACCGACGCTGAGTGCAATGCGTGGGTCATATGGCTTGATGTCATTGCCGTTTGAGTCACGATAGAACGCAACATCGGTAAAGAAAAGTTTCACTTCACCACCCGGGAAAATTCGGGCAGAACCAGACCATTGTGTCTGATGACTGTATGACTGATCCTCAAAGATTTGTCCGGTGACACCTTCGTCAAAAACAAGGCCACCATAAGTCCAGCCACCGTTTTCTGGGCGTTCCTCTGCTGGAATACCCGCTGGACGATAGAAGTAGCCGATCTTCGCATACTGGTGTCGTTCATCAAAACCTAGGCTCCGATCCGCAACAAGTGAGAAAATAATCTCCTGTCCGTTCACGCTATATTGGTTGGCATCCGCATCAGTCAGTGGCCATGAATCCCATACCCATACCTGCTCATTGGACATGTCAGGAAAATCCTGAGGGACGCTCGGCATCGTGTACTCTTGTGGCATAGAGTTCTCACGTGACCCAGCCATTGGATCAGACATACGCTTGAGCTGACGAGCATCAGCACGGGTCCATTTAGCCGTAAAATTACTCTCAGGAGCGTAAGCTTCTTGAGTGTGTACCGTTGGCTCTGGACCAGGTTGAAGCTGTGCTGCAAAAGCTAACTGACTTGCCGCTGTTCCCATTAAAATCCCTAAAATAGGGACTCCCGCTTTCATTTTTGTCGAATGCATTTTACTTACCTCTGTTAATAAAATTCTCAAAATATTCAATTTTCCAGAAGTGGTTAACCCTCAGAAATGTCACAAACTATCAACGGCATAACCCATTCGAAATCATCTAAAAATCACACCAATTTAGGTAACGTTCCCGAAATTAGGTAAAACTTAGCCATTCACAGCAAACAGAATCAACAAATGACTGAATGCATCCGTGAATGTAAATATCAGACCAAAGAGTTTGATACTAAAAATCGAACGAATTTAATAAGTCGAAATACAAAACTGGCGGTCCCGCTATCATAGGAAATGTCCGTTAGATCGGAGACTTTGCGTCACCCCCTTTCGGAGGTTTTGCCTTTTCAGTCATGCATCCTACAAGAGAAGAGATGATGAACTGAGTGTGGGTAAGCCTTTGCTAACCACGCGAAAAAGCATAACAACGAAAAATGACAATTCAAGATCAATAAGATTAAGGATATAAAACTCTGACAATAGCCAGACATCCTAATGCCTTTATATATGAATACGCGTACCTAACAAACCCTTAATGAAACTGACTTGGATCCGGTTACAATAAAATTGTTTAGATACATTAACGCCCCCTTCATAAACAACTGATTTATTAACTAAAAACTGTCATTTTTATGACAATAATTTTAGTAATTCAAATATCGATCAAATTTCATACGCAACAACGAACTCACATTGGTTTAACTCAGAATAAAAAGGGAACGTTACCAATTATTCAAAAAGTGTATTTGGGTAAGATAAAGCGATACATATCTGCCGTTACAATTTTCATTCAAGCAACGTTATGCAAATAAAAATGTCTGGCATGGATACGCAAAAAGCCAGCAGAGATACTGCTGGCTTTTAAACACGAACACTGATTACTCAGTCTGTATTTGACAGAATTAGTTCGTTAAACCAAATCGAACCTGTCAGCATTCATCACTTTCGTCCAGACAGCGATGAAGTCTTTGACAAACTTCTCTTGATTATCGTCCTGCGCATAAACCTCAGCGTAAGAGCGCAAGATAGAGTTTGAACCAAACACAAGATCCGCGCGAGTTGCAGTGAATTTCACTTCACCCGTTTTGCGATCACAAATGTCATAAGAGTTGCGGCCTGTTGGTTTCCAGCTGTATCCCATATCAGTTAGGTTGACGAAGAAGTCATTCGTTAATACACCAACGCGGTCAGTGAATACCCCATGCTTGCTACCACCATGGTTTGTACCAAGTACACGCATACCACCAATCAGGACTGTCATTTCTGACGCGGTTAAACCAAGTAGTTGTGCGCGGTCTAGCATCATCTCTTCTGGAGTAACCGTGTAGTGCGTCTTCTGCCAGTTACGGAAAGCATCTGCCAGAGGCTCCAGAACATCGAATGACTCTGCGTCAGTTTGCTCTGCTGTCGCATCACCACGGCCAGCCGAAAATGGCACGTCAAAGTCAAATCCTGCTGCTTTCACCGCTTGTTCAATACCGACGTTACCCGCAAGAACAATCGCGTCTGCAACACTGATACCAAATTCTTCCGCCACTTGCGTTAACTCTCCCAGCACTCTCGCCAGACGTTCTGGTTCGTTACCTTGCCAAGCATTTTGCGGGGCCAAGCGGATTCGCGCACCATTTGCTCCACCACGAAGATCCGAACGACGGAATGTGCGAGCGCTATCCCATGCTGTAGCAACCAAATCAGAAACACTCAGGCCAGTTGCGGCAATCTTCGCTTTAACCGCTTCTATATCGTATTGAGTGTTACCAGCTGGAATTGGGTCTTGCCAGATTAAGTCTTCAGCCGGCACATCTGGGCCAACGTAACGAGCTTTAGGGCCTAAATCACGGTGAGTCAGTTTGAACCAAGCACGAGCGAAGACTTCATTGAAATAAGCTGGATCTTGGTAGAAACGCTCTGAAATCTTACGGTAGTCAGGATCGACTTTAAGCGCCATGTCGGCGTCCGTCATCATAGGGTTGTAACGGATTGAGGAGTCTTCCACATCGACTGGTTTATCTTCTTCGGCAATTTCTACTGGTTCATATTGCCAAGCACCTGCCGGGCTTTTTGTCAGCTTCCATTCGTGCTCAAGCAGCATTTTGAAGAAACCGTTATCCCATTGTGTAGGATGAGTGGTCCACGCGCCCTCAATACCGCTGGTCACCGTATCACGGCCGATGCCACGCGATGTATGGTTGTTCCAGCCAAGGCCTTGCTCTTCAATATCTGCGGCTTCAGGCTCTGGCCCCAATTCCGCAGCATCACCATTACCGTGCGCTTTACCCACCGTATGGCCACCAGCAGTTAGTGCTACCGTCTCTTCATCATTCATCGCCATGCGAGCGAAGGTCACGCGCATATCAGCTGCCGTTTTTAACGGGTCCGGATTGCCATCGACACCTTCTGGGTTCACGTAAATCAAACCCATCATTACAGCTGCTAGAGGGTTTTCTAGGTCTCGCTCGCCAGAATAACGACTCCCTTCACCACCCGAAGGCGCTAACCACTCTTTCTCCGAACCCCAGTAGGTATCTTTTTCTGGGTGCCAGATATCTTCACGACCGAATGCAAAGCCAAAGGTTTTAAGACCCATTGATTCGTACGCCATGTTACCCGCCAGAATCATTAGGTCAGCCCAGCTGATTTTATTGCCGTATTTTTTCTTGATTGGCCACAGCAAACGACGAGCTTTATCCAGGTTGCCGTTATCTGGCCAAGAGTTTAGTGGCGCAAAGCGCAGGTTACCGGTAGATGCACCGCCTCGACCATCAGCAGTACGATAACTACCTGCTGAGTGCCACGCCATGCGGATCATCAAACCACCGTAATGACCCCAATCCGCAGGCCACCAATCTTGGCTATCTGTCATCAGATCTTTTAGATCATGTTTCAGCGCTTCAACATCCAGCGTTTTCAAAGCTTCACGATAGCTAAAACTGTCACCCAGAGGGTTGGTCTTTTTATCGTGCTGATGAAGAATATCTAGGTTTAGGGCATTCGGCCACCAATCCATAACAGTAGACCCCGTAGATGTCATACCGCCATGCATCACCGGGCATTTTCCTGTTGAATGGCTATTTTTACTCATAAAGTTTTCCTTAAAGAGATAAATATCTTTTTGTAAGTGAATCTCATTTATCGCTAAGCTAGCATAAGCTCTAGGCGAATTTTCAAACACTTACCTCCTTAATCATGGTTTAAGAACTGTATGACAAATTGGTCAGAAAGGTATGACACACGCATACAGATCATCCTCACAAAACTTCAGTTCCCGATATGCGCCTCAAAACTCAGCCTCTTAGTTTATGAAGTAAGGAGGATTTACAAACTGACACTCTTGATAAAATAATCAGAATCAATAGGAAGATGGGCATTCACATGGACAAACGTCAAAAGCAGCAGATGCAATTTGAAAAGAGCGGAGAAAACCTCATCGTTGGCAATATTGACGATTGTCCGATATCTCCGGAACAATTGGCTCGGACGACGGAGGCTTCTCCTTATGTGGTGGAAGCTTTTCAAAGTGGATTAACGGCTGAAGTGTTTCGGGTACGGTTTGGCGGAAAAGACTACACTCTGAAAAAGAAGCGCCCTGAAGCCAAGGTGCAAAATCTTAATGGACAACTGTCGTTCCTGAATGAAGTGCAGCGTCGTTCTGATTTGCAAAAGCGGAAAGATTCTACGCACACCTCCGTGGACTTCGAATGCATCGTGCCGACCGTCTACGCTGATTATCGCTTAGGCATCATTCTTTCTGAGTGGATAGAAGGGAAACCCATCAGCGATGTATCTTCCTCATTGCTTTACCAGCTATTCTCAACCTTATCTGCGTGTGAAAAAATTGGCCTGTTCGAGTGGGACTTGTGTAGTGGCAATCTGCTCGTAGATGACGACCATAAGCTCTGGCTGTTCGACTTCGGTTACATGTACCCCTTCGACCCGCTAACCGAGCTCAACAGTGACGGCCTTAATGCGCCTATCTTTCAGTTTTGTGAGCGCTTTGAAACTCGATTCCTTTCGGGCTGGCTTGTGCAGCAACATTATTCTCACCAAGAATCATTAGCCCTGTTCAAAAACGTTAAACATGAGGCACTTAGCGTCTTACTAGAGCAATGCAAGTGGCTACGTCTTAACCACGCCAGTTCAGCCGTTTTAAACCACAAAGAAGCGCAAGTGACCAAATACCAAACCGCCCTTCAGAATGAAAAAGCCTTAGAGGACTTATTCATTGTTGAGATGTTTCGCTCGCATGTTTTGGATATCGAAGATGATATTGATGGGAAAAGTTGTACTGCAACAACGCTAAAGCGCGTCAATGCGGTTCTTGAGATGGTAAACGAGCATTATGATTTCCTCCGCGAACAAGGTGCACTGTTCTACCAAAATGAAGGGAAATCAAAGCTAGAACTTATGGACTCCTACCGCGACAAACTTGCTTTGGTGAAGGAATATCAGCTCAGTAAAAACCACCAGTAACCACTGAATAGCCCAAGTAAAATGTCCATCTTCTCACTTGGGCTAAGTGACGATTGTGCTACTTCTTAATCGGATTAAGAATGATCGTTGTGCGTTTTGCTTTCGCTCCAAATACTGACCGCGCACGCAACTTAACCTCTTCCAAAGTGATGCTTTTAGCCGTTTGTTCCACATTCAGCAACAGATCCAGCCCATAATCATGCACCAGATAACGGCCATATGCCCATGCTCGCTGGCTAGGTCTGTCCTCCACTCCCTGCATGGCGACCACCAATTGTTTCGCTGCGATATCGACCTCTTTCTGGGTAATGTTTTTCGCCAGATCATCAAAAATTTTATTTAACTGACTGTCCATGATCGCCACATCTTTTGGGTCGACTTGCGATTCAAAGATCCAATCCGAGACTTGCTCACGATCCTGTATCATCGGGTAAATACTCGGACTGTAGTCCAGACTCAGATCTTCACGTAATTGAGCCATTACGCGTCCGGCACTGATGCGCTGTAAGATATCCACAACCATCGTGTCTCTCGCGCTTTGGGTAACATCATTGGCGTTGGTCAAACGCTGCAAATAAAGTGAAGACGGCTCATGACCATCCGTCATCACAGAGCGACCAGATGCCTGCGGATTCAATGCCACGTGGTAATCAATAGGCTCACCTGGTGTCATTTCGATAGAAGCAACAAACTTGGTCAACAGGGGTTCAAGTTGCTCTGGTTCTATGTCCGCAACCACCACCATTTTGAAGCCGTTATTGAACTTAAATAAACGCTTGTGTACCGCAAGTATCTGTTCTGCGGTAACGTTCTCTACACCATCGCTATCCAAAATACGATGGCGACTTTCCGGCAGATAAGCATTTTGATTGGCTTCCTGAACCAGCTTTCCCATTGGTGATTCAAAAAACGCGCGACGCTGCTGTTTAAATTCTTGCTTTACCGCTGTCAGTTGGCGCTCATCGACCTTAATTTCTGTGCTCAGGTTGTAAATTGCATTCAATGCACTTTCTAACTGTGCTTTTTGCGTGGTGACTTTTACGCCGTGACTGGTGGTATCTAACATCGGAACAATAGATGTATTGTTGCTACGCAAGTAACTGTCTAACTCCGAACCTGAAAAGTACCCGAGCCCGCTTCTTACCGCTGCCATGGTGGCGATCTCATAAGCTGGGTAAAGCGACTTATCTACTGCCGCTTTACCGCCTTGGCTTGCAAAGTAAATGTAAGCGCGCCCACCCGCTTTTTCGTCCTTTTGGAACCATACATCGACGCCATTAGAGAGTGTGTATACCTCAAACCCTCCCGCCTCTTTGCGAGCACTGATAATGCTGCCTTCCTTAACTGGCTGAAGGAAACCTCCCGCTCTCGCTTCCATCGACAATGGTTTTTTTCCGGGTTGGAAATAAGCCGTATTCAGAGATGAAAATACATCGGGAAACTTCGCGCGCGTTTCGTTTTTGCTCATCCCGATAGAAAAGCTCGGCGGCAAAGATAACAGCTCTGTAATGTGAGCATTCACACTGGCTAACGTGGCGTTGTCGAGAAACGTTGCCAGACTATGAGCATAACTTGATTTGGACTGGCTGACGCTGTTTTGCTCTAACTGGAATACACGCGCATCTGCGTAGCTATTGGGTTTACGCTTGCTCCAGTCAGAATCCAGATTGGTGAGTTCACCTTGCCAGTTAGCCATAACACTGTCTAATTCTGCTTGGGTGACGCCATAACTCCGAAGCGAAGTTAGCGTGCTGATAAACAGGCGGTGCATTTTTTCGCGGCGCTCTGGCGCAAACGCAATACCGGCAGACATCATCCGGTGGTAGTTAGAATAGTAAGGTTGAGCGTACGCATACTGGAAAGGAACGGCAGCATCATTGAGATCCGTGATCAGCCTCTGCTGGATCAATTGTCCAGCGACTTCATCCAGCCATTCTTGATGCTGTTGTTCGACGGTTTGGCGTCCTATCGCGCCTCGTTCAACAACAAGATGCAGGCTGGGTGACTCAATGGAATTACTTGGCAGGATTTCATTATTGATGTTAACGCGAATATCGCGGCGTTTTTTAATCACCACATCTGACGTGCTTTTCCAGCTGGAAAAGGTCTTGTTAATGTCTTCCGCAAGAGCGTCGACATTAACATTGCCGGTTACGATAAGCTCGGCGTACTGCGGCTGATACCACTGTTGATAAAAGCTTTTCAGCGTAACTGGCGTAGCCTTTTCTATCGAAACTCGAGTACCAATAGGATCATGCTCGCCATAAAGTGTCCCCTCCACCGAAGCTTGATACGCATTTAAAGCAAAAGGCTTATCATCCGGGTTCGCACGACGCCACTCACCTAATATCACGCCTTTTTCTTTTTCCACTTGGGTTGGTGAAAACGTCAGCCCGTCGCCAATATCGCGCATCCAGATTAGTGCGTCTTGCAATTGACTTGAGTCCGCGAGCTCCAGTTTATATCCCGTCTGCTGATAGGTCGTGAAAGCATTGATGTCCGCGCCAAAACTCCCTCCGGACTGCTCGAATAATCTTATCGCCTCATTACCAGAAAAGTGCGTACTGCCATTAAATGCCATGTGCTCAACAAAATGCGCATAACCTTTTTGGCTTGTTTGCTCTTGGAACGAACCAATGTTCATCACCATACGCACAGAGATCTCTTGGTCTTGTGTCGGGTAAATATGATATTTCAAACCATTCGGTAACTGATTAACATACCAGTTGGTGTCAGCCTGAATCTTTGTCGAGTTAGGGGTAACAACACAGCCCGACAATATTAAGGTCGAGGCTAACAAACTATAGCGCATAGCAATGATCCGAGATGATGACCATGCAATTCAAACCCTTTCTAGTCGCATAGCCTTAATATAAGTGATGGGGTCTTCGGCTTAAATCCATACTCCAGACCCCGCTTTAGCGATGGCTTATATCCAATTGAAGTCCAGGTGCAAGACTCAAAGCGTAGCCACCAGCTCAAGTTAAAGAAAACTAATGCAAGTGTAGGTCAAAACGAACACTCTCTCCGAGTCGATCAAGCTTGTCGGAAGTCTCGACAAAAAATCGATGACTATCCCCTTTAGAGTGAAGATCTAAGTTGACTCTATCCCCTCTTCCAGGCGTTGATACGGCAAACTGAAAACCTGTCTGTGTTTTCTCACAAAGCAATAAACACGGCTTATCGACCTCTAAAGTTACACCTTCTTGCGTATCAGACTCAGGTATTTCAATACGCCCCGGATGACGAAAAACACAACCAATATGGCCTTGATAAACCACCGCCTGAAGCGCAGGCGTATTCTCCAATACCTTAACATAAGGTTGAGCGGCATAACGTTTCGTCTCTGCTAATGAAGACCCAGGTAACAGCGTGTATTCATAACAGGCATTTTTAGGTTGAACACCATGGTCAATTGACAATTTAAACACCCTGCCACTCACTTTGTCTGCACTCAAGTGGGCATTAATTCGCTGCCAACTGCCTTGTTGTATGTGACTATGTAAGTGAGCATTCACATTACCTAGAACGTAACCCACAATTGCATGATGCAACCAACTTTTGGCTTTAACCAACGTAGACTCCCCATTATGGTATGCATCATTTACACACGCAGGGAAATCATAGTGGCACTGGTTAATCGTGGTCATTACCGGTTCAGGGTGCGTCGAACTTATCCCCGCACCAAGAGCGATAATAACCCCCTCACAAAAGAACCAAGATTTTAGCCCCTGGGTTTGCATCACATCCAGCTCGAAACTGGTGATGCCCCAACGGCGATTGCTGACGCCGCCCGTCCAGTCGGTTTGTTGTTCTATTCTTCCCCATTCGTGGGCTGGCATTACAATTTGTGGACACGTCACACCCGGAATCTTAGCCCAATCCCAATAAGGATAAATATCGTGGTACTCGTTACCCGTCACCCCAATATTCATACTGCCAAAACCCAACCAAAAACCCGTCAGATTTTCCTGATTACCAGTTTCAATCGGCGTGATTCGACAAGAATTGGCTTTCACAGACACAGCGTATTTATTATTAGCCATAACCGCGTAATCAGAACGCCAGAAGTGTTTAAACCCAGAAAAAGGGTAGTCATGCCCCTGAAGGTGTTCGAGATATCTTTGCAACTGAAGGCGATAATCAGGGAACAAAGCCAACAACATCTTCGCTTGAGTTGTCAGCATGGTTCGACAATGCGGTTTTTCCAAATCAGGTTTGGCGATAGCCCGGCCACAAGCGTTGTAGTCCCAGCGCCCGGTCCGAGTCATCCATACCGAGCCTTGGAGATAGTAAGTCAATAACAAACGTTGTTGCTGTGATGAAAAACGGAATCGAGTCTGCGCGCAAACATAAGCCCAGGGAAGCGCAACATTGATAAACGATTCACCATAGCCACCATTTTGCAATTGCGGACCGTGCTGTTGATAGGAGAAATCAGCCTGTATGCCCTCTTCCTGAGTGATGGCAATCGTTTCTGCTATCGCTTCCATCGCCTGTGCAAAAAGAGATTCATCGCTTTCTAACAACCCACGATAGGCTATTCCATTGGCAAGATCGACACGATTGGCGCCTGTCATTGACGCGTTATTGGGCAGATCTTCTATCAACTGCTTGATTAACGCTTCACTAAGCTCTTCACTGAGCAACAGAGCGATTGGCCCCATCAGTCGTTGCTTACCGATTTGGTTCCACCACCAGTTCCAGTTAGTTGGATTTATTTGATACCAATACGCCATGGCCTGTTCAGCAATAGTATGCGCGTTTATACAGCGCTGACGTTTAAATTGGCAAGCGAGAACCAGCACACGCTGTAAATAAGCATGGATGATTTGTCCATCCTGCACAGCGTCTGCCAACTGGAGATCGGGCCAACCAGAATGAGGAGAAAAAGTGGCTTGCCACTGCGCTACTTTCCGTTGCCAGACTTGTTGTGTTTGAAGAGACAATTGCTGATCAACAATTGTTTGTGACACCTTATGTCGAATCTGCATCAAATGTTGTGAATACACGATGCGAGTAACTCCTTAATTCAGCCAGAAAGGGGGATGCAACAGTCAACCTTGTTCACTGTCAGAAAATAAAAAAAGAAGGTGCTCTCACACCTTCTTTGACTTGATTAGTTATCGAACCAACTCCACTCATATGGCTGTAATGCCAATTGTTGTGGTTCACCTTGTGTATTGAATACCGTGACCTGCTGAGCTTGATCCGTGAAGTTCACGGCCGTGGCTTTGTTGGTCTCAGGATAAAAAGCAACATCGACGTACGGGTTGTTAGACAACCATGCGTGAGAAACGGCTTCCTGCTGGGTCAGCCACAACAGAATGTGTTGTAGCAAACGCGCGTTTTCCATACTGAATGGCAAGTTACCCAGATACACAGCTCGACCGGCACCGTATCCACGCGCGGTTAACGCCAAATGTTGTCCCTGTGCTGCCAATACCGTCAAGTCATCCGCTTGTGGGTACACATAGCTTGGGTTACCGAAGTCTTCGTCACCCTTAATGAACTGACTTAAGTAATGGTTTTCTGCGATTTGCAGTGGCATCGCTACACGTCCCATCGTCAGGGAGGTTTCTTTCTCTAAACCAAATACATCGCCAAGCTGGAAGTAACGGCCATTTTTCTGCCATGCAGAAGGCTCAGACACACCCAGTAAGCCACCGCCTTCAGCAACAAACTGACGCAGTGCAACGATGACTTTTGGATCGTTCCAACACTCACCACCACTCCATGCAGAGTTCGCATCACCCGTGTTGATGATAACTTTGATCTCTGGATCGATACCTTTTTCTGCAATGTCATCAAAGCTGATGAACTCAACGTCAAACGGCAAACCAGACAGACACTCAAGGATGTTGTTACCTACCAGTTCCATCACATCAGGGCGAGGCGGAACGTAGAAACGCTGGTCTCGAGCCTGGTTTTGCAGCCAGCTACGTGCCGCGCCCCATGCGCTTAACACGGCAACTGTTCCTGCTACTTTCTTCGATTCACTGCGTTGTGTGAACTCAAGGTAGTCACCGAACTGACTTGAGATTTCCGTCACATGGTCAATAAAGTGCGGGAACTGGTTCGCGAGTGACAAGTAGCCGCCATAGCCAATGCGGTCCAACGGTTTTTGCAACATCGCACGGCGAATCTTGGTCCAGTTAGACATAGACTCAACCACAGGATCATTCCCCTCGCGGAATACATCCGGGAAGAAGTAAGGATAAAAACGCGCTTCACGAATCTGATCACCGCCCGAATCCGTTAAACGACGCAGAGCTACGCCATCTTCTACCGCGCCGACATTGATATCGATGCCAATCTTTTGGTAGCTCTCAAGGAAAGGTTCCGTCCCGATCCAGTGATCACCCTGGAACATCGCGGTCTTTTTGCCTGCTTGATGAGCCATGTTGACCAGCTCTGCGGCAAACTCCACAACGAATTCCTGGACAAAGGTCATCCAATCTTGGTACTGCTTAGAAGGCACTTTATAGGTACCGTTGTAGTAACCGGCATCAACAAAATCTTCTGGAGACAACTTGTAGCCAAAACGCTTTTCAAAATCTTCCAGCGCTCGTGGGCTCACGGTTTCGCCGTAGCCTGTCCAATCGCGGTAAATGTCTTGGTTCTTTTCACCCGTATCGATAACAAACAAAAACGCAAAGGTGGTGAATCGAACTACTGTGGTATTTGGATGCGTTTCTAACCAGTGTGCAAAATGGTTTAACAAATGTGCACGACATTCCGGATGGTATGGGTCAAGACTCTTAATACGAGGGCCTTTCCAATCGTTAGTCAGCGCGTTGTACATCGAGACACTATCCCAAACCTGGCGCGCCATAAAGGTAATGGTGTACTCGTGATAAGGGATCGCATCAAAGATTTCAATACGTTGATGTTCCGCATCAAATTCCCACTTGTCAGCCGGAATCACTTCGTTCAAGGTACGGTTTCTAACTTCCCACCAAAGCTTCGGCTCACTGTCATCATCCAGTTCATATTTGTCTTTGCTGTAACCATTGAGTGGGTAAATCTCAACGCGATCACTCATCGCCGTCACAGGGAACGACATCAAATATTTACGATGTAAGTACTCCGGATGTTGGTTCGCGTATTCCTGATCGGCACGAACAAGGCACATCACTGAATAGATGTCGCTGTCTTGCTCAGCTAATGAATCTGGCATAGTTGTACCATCGCTGTCGCGAAGTGCATCCGCTTGCCAACGCTGATATAAATCCAGTACTACTTCTTCCTGCCCTTCTTCGACAGGCAGGGTCATATGACCTTTACGAGAGGCAAATTGGGTCATGATAGGCTCCAAAAAGTTGGGAGAGACAGGGGGCTTTTATCCCCCTGAATGGATATTCGAGTGTGCTTACCAGAAGAACTTCTGATAACCGTTTGCGCGCATCAAAGCTTCTAGATAGTAGTAATCACCGTACGGCAACATGTTGTCGCACAGACCAACTTTGACAAACGAAGCACCGTGCGCAAGCAAGCCAAGCGCAGATTCATCGCCCGTTAAATCACAGCTGTTCATCAGACCTTGCAACAGGAAGTTACCCCAATCTCGGTACTGCTTCGCTTCTTCTGGATCTTGAATACACTGCGAAATCAACAGTAAGCCCGCAGCAGTAATCGCGCCTGCTGAACTGTCTTTGTACTGAATTTCGTCACTTGGTAGCGAGTAATCCCAAACAGGAACGCCATCGTCTGTGATTTGCTCTACAGCGTAGCGGGCTAATTTCTTCGCCAGCGTTAGGAATTTCTCGTCTTGAGTGTACAGATAAGTTTGAGCGAAACCGTGGATTGCCCATGACTGTCCGCGAGCCCAACAGGAATCATCCGCGTAACCTTGGAACGTCTCACCTTTGATCGGCTCCTGAGTGACCGGATGGAAGTTAAATGAGTGATACGTTGAGTAATCCTCACGCACAATATGCTTCGCTAGCGTCTCGCTGTGTCGAGTTGCGGCTTGCGCATAAACAGGAGAACCTGTCACTTTTGACGCCCAAAATAGTAACGCAGTATTTTGCAGAGAATCGATGATCGATTTGCCTTGCGTAATTTCAGGGCCAAGAGGATGCGTGTCATTCCACGCAACGATATAACCACCGATCTTTCTGAAACGATGGATAAGGTGATCAGCGGCGCGAATTGCCATCATTTTTGACTCTTCATCGCCCGTCAATTTGTAATCGGCCACGCAGCTTAAGCTGTATTGGAAACCTAAGTCGTGATCTAACCAGAATGGGTCAAGCAGCATGTCGGCAAAATATTGTTTGCGCAACTTGGCACTGTTTTTAAACTGCTGATCAGCCGTCATTTGGTAGCAGAGCCATAACTCGCCTGTCCAAAATGACGAAACCCAATCAAACTGGTCACAGTAATCCCATTGGTGATCCGAAGTACCAATTTTTGGATTACGCTCACCAATTTTAGGAATATTACGCTTAATCGCTTCTACTACCGTGGTTAGATGGTTCACCACTTTTGTTTCGTCCAGTGTGCCTGGCAACGGACGCAAAGTAATCGTTTCACTCATACCGAAATTCTCTTAAAACCTTTGTAATGCAAACTCAGGGTTATGCTCGATGATATATCTATAGTTTACAGTGATACTTTTCTATAAACGCATAACTCGCTCACATTTTTAAAACATCATTTCATTTTAAATATTAATTTCAAAAAAAAGCTGATTTTCAGCTTTCTATTACAGCGAATGGTCAAACTCGCCAACCGCCAACTACCTTTATGATTCAGCGGTTCGGAGAAGCGTTTCTTCTCCGAACGTCGCAAAACTAGTCTTGCTGCTTGTAGTGCGTCTCTGAAGCGTTGCGTAGACGCTCTGCCGCTTGCTCAGGCGTTAGGTCACGCTGGCTCTCTGCTAGCATTTCATACCCAACCATGAACTTACGTACTGTGGCACTGCGCAGTAATGGTGGTAAAAAGCTCGCATGTACTTGCCAATAAGCGTCGGGATTTCCGCCGATAAACGGTGCTCCATGCCAGCCCATTGAGTAAGGGAAAGAGCACTGAAAAAGGTTATCGTACTTAGTGGTTAACAACTTAATCGTCTTGGCGAGATCAGCCTGGATCTCTTGAGTCATTTCCGTCAGTCGACTTAGCTTAATTTTTGGCAATACCAAAGTTTCGAATGGCCAAGCTGCCCAGTAAGGAACCAAGGCCACCCAATAATCACTTTCGACAACAATACGCTCGCCAGACGCCACTTCACGCTGAACATAATCCAGTAACAGAGGACTATGGTACTGCGCAAAATAGCGCTGCTGCTGTTGGTCTTTTTTGGCTACCAAGGTAGGCACAAAACTGTTTGCCCAAATTTGACCATGCGGGTGAGGTTGAGAGCAGCCCATACTTTCACCCTTGTTTTCAAACACCTGCACCCAAGGATAACGCTGGCTCAGTTCTTCCGTTTGTTCTATCCAAGTAGTAATCACATGTCCAATTTCTTCCACGCTCAACTCTGGCAAAGTGCGGCTGTGATCAGGCGAGAAGCAGATCACTCGGCTTTCCCCTTTGGCACTATGAAGTTGAAAAAGAGGATCATCGCTCACTGGTGAATCAGGGGTTTGCTCTGTAAGGGCGGCAAAGTCGTTCTTAAACACGAACGTACCTTGATAATTCGGATTCACATCACCGCTGATTCTAGTATTTGTTGGGCACAAAAAGCATGAGTCATCATAATTCGGCAGGCTTTCAATATTGAGGGTTTCTTGTTGCCCTTGCCACGGTCTTTTCGCGCGATGAGGCGACACCAGCACCCACTCACCCGTGAGAGGATTAAAACGACGGTGAGGATGCTCTGCTACATCAAATGATTGAGACATTATGTTTCCTTAAAGAATTAAGATTGGTAACCATTCGGATTGCGCTGCTGCCAGTTCCAACTGTGCTCAACCATATCCATTAAATCGTGATTCGCGCTCCAACCGAGCTCTTTCTCAGCCTTATCCACTTCGGCAAAACACTGCGCAATATCACCAGCTCTTCGTGGCTCGATGCGCACTGGTAACTCTCGGCCGAGTACCTTATTCATCGCCGCAACCATATCTAATACGCTGACGCCATTACCCGTCCCAAGGTTGTAGACATGCAGCCCACTGACATTGCCTCGCTCTTCCAGTGCCGCCACATGGCCTTCGACGAGATCTTGAACATGAATGTAGTCACGTACGCCAGTGCCATCATGCGTTGGGTAGTCGTTACCGAAAATAGAGAGCGTGTCGCGTCGTCCAATCGCCACTTGAGTAATAAACGGCATCAGGTTATTGGGGATACCGGTTGGATCTTCACCAATTAAACCGCTAGGATGAGCCCCGATCGGGTTGAAATAACGTAACAGCGTGATGCTCCAGTCCGGGTTGGCAGCAGAGAAATCTCTCAAACAACTTTCGACCATATGTTTACTCGTACCATATGGGTTGGTCGTTGCGCCGGTTTGGGCAGTTTCAGAAATAGGAACCGTTAGAGGATCGCCATAGACCGTCGCCGATGAACTGAAGATCAAACGGTAAACATGTGCAGCTCTCATCGCTGCCAGTAAATTCAGCGTGCCTGAGAGGTTGTTATCATAGTATTCGAGGGGTTTGGCCACTGATTCGCCTACTGCTTTTAACCCGGCGAAATGCATCACGGCACCGATTCTGTGCTGTTCGAAAATGCAATCAAGCACGAGTCGGTCGCGAATGTCCCCCTGATATACAACCAATGAACGCCCAATCAACTTCTCAATACGACCCACGGCCTTAGGATTACTGTTGCTGAAGTTATCCAGCACAATCGGTTCATGTCCTGCAGCTGCCAATGCAACACAGGCGTGACTACCGATATAGCCGCAGCCACCCGTCACTAATACTTTCATGAATTACCTCTTACAAATGAGCTTTAACAATGGCGTCAATCGATCGGAAAAATGTTCTTCTCGTACCGACGTTGCACCATTTAATAGTGATGCTTTGGCGTTCGCTTTAAAGCGACAGAAATAGACGCTCCGCCCGCTGGTTGACACGTAGTCATCGAGCATCTGTACACCAAGATGGTCAATGAAGTTGATCCCTCTTCCCAAAATAATCAGTTGCTTAGAACTGATCTTCTGCAACTCTTGGTGGAGGTATTGAACGCAACCAAAGAAAATCGAACCATTGATGCGGATAACCGCGATATCTTGCTGTTCATCAATATTCAGCTCGTCGCAATTTAATAATTCAATGGTAGGACGCGACGTTCTGCGCAAGTAAAAAAAGAGAGAAGCTGCAACGCCAACATAGATAGAAAGTTCAAGGTGAAGAAAAATCGCGGCTAGGCTGGTCACTGCCAAAATAAAGATTTCTTTACCATCATGTTTTGCAATCACTTTAATGTGATGAACATCCACCAGATTCCAGGCAACAACCAGCAACAAACCACCCATACCTGCAATCGGTATATAGGCTGCGTACGGAGCAAACAGCACCATGATGATTAATAAGAACACGCCTGCAAACACGGCGGCTAGTGGGGTTTGTGCGCCGCTACTGTAATTCACGCCGCTGCGGGTGAAAGAGCCCGAGGAGACATAACAAGAGAAGAACGAGCCAACCATGTTTGAAATTCCCTGGCCGATAAACTCTTGATTACTATCAAGCTGTTGGCGAGATTTCATCGCAACTGAGCGGCTAATTGAAATCGCTTCAACCAGACCCAACATCGCAACCGCGAAAATACCGTCAAGCATGGTAGATATATGGCTAAAACCAACAAAAGGAGAAGACAGGCTTAAATAGTTACTGCTTACTTGGCTCACCATCAAAACTTCGTTACCGGCATGATTCATCCAAGTCGCAAACCCCATCGCCACCAAGGTCGCGAATAACATGTGGGGTAGTTTTGGCCAAATGCGTTTACACAACACACAAACTGCGATGGTAACAATGCCCACTAATAGCTCTTTACTATTTAATGCATTGATATTACTGACTAGCAGTATGATATTTTCAACCGCCGTTTCGCCTGAGTCGTATTGCAAACCGAATACATGTTTAAGCTGGCTGACCCCGATAACAATCGCCGCACCTAAAGTGAACCCAAGCACCACAGAGTGAGACACAAAATTGACCACAACGCCAAAACGCAACAGTCCGAAAAGCAGTTGAATAATCCCGGCACACAGGGTCAACGTAAAACACAGTTGGATGTAAAGAGGCGTTCCCGGATCAGCGAATTGACTTATGGTGGTAAAGACAATCACCGAAAGAGCCGCTGTCGGGCCCGAAATCAAATGATGCGATGAGCCAAACAGTGATGCCAAAATAGCGGGAATAATTGCCGTATACAGACCAAACTCAGGCGGCAAACCTGCAATCATGGCATAAGCAATACCTTGGGGGAGCACGATAATTGCTCCTGTAAGTCCGGCTAAGATATCCGCTTTAAGAGTTTGAGAGTTTACCTTGGAAGACCAGCTTAAAAACGGAAACAGAAGGGACAACTTGCGATGTTCAACAGCGCGCATCACGATTCCTCTAACAACAGTCGATTTATGACGGGAAGATGATCACCTCGCTTTCCTGTACTCACCCAGAAACTAAAAATTCATACAGAAGCAAAATGAGCACAAAAACTATAAACAATCGCCCCGATGCAATCAACATTAAATGAAACATCATTTCATTTTTAATTTTTATCAATTTCAATTATGTGACACAGATTATAAAACATCGTTTCAAAATTGATTTATCACTCCATAGTGATACTATTTAGCTGTGAACGCTAGTTAGCTACTAGCTGTTCTTATTTTATGAAATATTTCTTCACTATCAGATTAATATTTTAATCCAAAGATATTGAATATGAGTCATTTAAAATACGATGGTTTTAATGAGGTTAAGTTAGCAGCATTTGAAACTTAAAGTCTTTGATAGCTCAAAGTAAGTTTTAACTGGTATTGGCCCTACGAAAGTAGTTACTGGTTGAAATAAGATATAGCTTTATATTTCCTAAGATATTGTTTGCATACTAAAAGAGCCCTTATGGGCTCTTTCTTTTTAAATAAACAAAATCAAACAATTAACTTATTCATCACCACTTACACTTTCTATTAACAACCCATTCCGTCCCAATGAAAATATAAGAAAAAATAATATGCCTTTATTTTTTCGACCTTGTTTATTAATAAATAAAGCGACAATTCAGTTTACACAATCGTAAATACCAACAATCACGCGATTAAATGGAACAATAGTAAACTTGGTTAACTTTGTAGTGTGATTTTGGATTCAAAACTGTTCCAAATTGAATTTTAAGGCGTTGATATACTACCACGGTCTAAGTAACAGCATTAGGAACAACACATGGCATCACAGATAGAACAGACTCGTTGCCTGTCACAACTCATTCACCACAAGCCAATTCACTCGCTTAATTGTCAGCGTGATTTTTCTCATTCTGGATTTTTCTCTATGCCGGATCCGTCACGTCACGTTTTTGATTTCAATGGGGGCTGGCTGTTCTACAAGGGTGATCCTCTAA
Source organism: Vibrio natriegens NBRC 15636 = ATCC 14048 = DSM 759 (assembly GCF_035621455.1). Lineage (NCBI taxonomy): Bacteria > Pseudomonadati > Pseudomonadota > Gammaproteobacteria > Vibrionales > Vibrionaceae > Vibrio > Vibrio natriegens. The sequence continues at coordinate 984,194 of NZ_CP141823.1, read as the reverse complement.
ACGCCAATCAACTTATTTGCGATGATAAAAACTGGGTATCAGTTTCTCTCCCACATTGTGTGGAATTGTTACCTGAAGATGCCAGTGGCACCATTAATTACCAAGGCGTCGTTTGGTACCGGAAGCACTTTCTTATCCCGGAGAATTTAAAAGATCAAAGAATCATCATTGATTTTGAAGCTATTCAAGGTAAATCAGAAGTGTGGATTAACGGAGAGCTGATTGCCTCGCGTAAAGAAGAATTTCTACCGCTTGTTATTGATATAACGTCATTCCTGAACTTTGATTCAACCAATATTATTGCGGTCAAAGCAGATAATAGCGATGACTCAAGCTTCCCAGCAGGAAAAAATCAATACGAGCTTGATTTTACTTACGTTGGCGGTATTTATCGCGATGTGTGGCTCTATTCCACACAAAAGATGATGCATTTTGGCCATGAAGGAATCGCTAACACTCCAACCCCTAATACCAAACATTCTGGATTAAGAGTTCGCTATCGCAACGTTTCAGAACAAAGTGCCACCATTGATCTTGGCATGCAGATCATTAATCAAACGAATAATACGCAGCCAGTCACTATTGAGTGCCAACTGAGCTCTTGCCAAACTGGACACGTTACTACCAAGCAGTCGTTGAATGTTTCGATAGAATCTAGTGATCAGCATATCAGCTGTAAAATGCAAGTAGAGCAGCCAGAACTTTGGCACCCCGACTCACCTAATTTGTACTGGCTAGACTGCCGACTCTTCGACAATTCTGGCGAACAGATTGATAGCGTGCGATTGAGAAATGGCATTCGCACTCTTGAACTAAAAGGCAAAGATGGCCTTTACATTAACGGCAAAGCCTACGAAGAAAAGCTAATCGGTGTTAACCGCCATCAGTACTACGCACACATCGGCACTGCATTGAGCAATAGCCAGCATTGGAATGATGTAAAGAAACTCAAAGATGCTGGCTTGTCGGTGATCCGCACCGCTCATTACCCGCAAGACCCTGCCTTTCTTGATGCCGCTGATCAATTGGGAGTATTAATTATTCAGCCTTCTATTGGTTGGCAATTCTGGAATGAAGAGACTCAGTTTGTTGAACAAGCCAAGCAAAACGTACGCGAAAAAATTCGTCGCGATCGCAACCACGCATGCATTTGGATGTTTGAACCCGCTCTAAATGAAACCCATCAGCCGCACTGGTTTTTAAAAGAGTTACACCAAATTGTTCATCAAGAAATGGATGAAGCGACTTGGGTTCCACTCGACAGCTATATTGATTGTCCTGAAGCAAGAGAAGTGATGTATGCGCATCCTAACCAAGTCAAAGAAGGTGAAGCGGATGAAGGGCAATTGACTTATCCTGCGGAATTTGACGTTCCCGTATTTACGCGCGAATGGGGAGATAACGTCGACGACTGGAATTCTCACAACTCTAACAGCCGAGTTCATCGTAGCTGGGGTGAACAAGCACAAATCATTCAAGCGCTGCACTACGCTACAGGCTCCGATAGTTCCGGCCATGAATATGCCACCAATCTCAACGTATTACATCAAACACCACGGCAGCATATTGGCGGCACTTTATGGCATGGTTTTGATCACCAACGCGGTTATCATCCTGAGCAGTTTTGGGGTGGTATTATGGATGCGTTTCGCCAAGATAAATACAGCTACCATGTATTCATGGCGCAGCGTAACCCAAACAAAACCCATCCTATTTGCCAATCGGGTTACCATTTGAAAATACTCCACGAAGCCACGCCTATTTCTGGTTCAGATATCGTGGTGGTGAGCAATGTGGATAGAGTTGAACTGAGTGTCGCGGGTCAATATTTCGGTACACAAGTTGTCAAAAATCCGAGAAAAGGCATTCCGTTTTTGCCTGCTATATTCAAAGGCGCTTTTAATTTTATGGACTTTAAGCACCTGCACCGCGAAGAAAGGTTCACCGAAGCCTGCATTATTGCCAAAGGCTTTGTGGGTGACGAATGTGTGATCACCGAAATCAAGTATCCGGCAAAACGACCAACACGTCTGCGCCTTAGTATCGACAACTCATCGCTCATCGCCAATGGTTCTGATATTGGTACCATCGTTGCTGAAGTCACTGATGAAGATGGAAATGTAAAACGCTTGGCCCGACATCACATAAAGTTTGAGGTTTATGGTGAAGCGAGCCTAATCGAAGCCGACAACATTTTTGCGAACCCAAGGGCAACGGAATGGGGGAGCGCACCAGCGTTGATTCGCACCACGCAAACGGCCGGCAAGATACTGGTGATTGCCCGTCCGGTAAATGAAGGGATGAATACGCTTGTACCCGCTATTTTGGAGTTAGATACCAAGCCTAATACGCTTCCTATTCTGCAATCGGAGCCACCAACTCAATCATCCGATAGCATTGCGCGATTAGCCGAAATTAAACACTCTTTTGTTGAGGAAGTTGATAATAGAATCGCTCGCAACGCCTATATAAGAGCCAAACATCGAGGTGTTGAATTGCAACAATCAGATTGTGGCGAATTTCATTTCTAATCTAACGCGCCAACTCAGTTGGCGCATTTTTCTCAGCCAAAAATCTTGGGTACTAAACTTACCCCGACTCTAAATGCCTAGGTGATAATCAATAATGCTCAGGCTAATTTAAGCTTTTCTCAATAAATAGATACGCTAACCCCTTAAGCTGTTGAGAAGTTGATAATTCACCAAAAATAACTTGAGTTTGATGCTGAGTCAGCTCGTCGTTGTCATTGAATGGGTGTGAGGCAATTGCTTCGCGAATACTGCTTAACCAAGCGTCACCCAACTCACATAAAGGGCCATACAGTAAAATTTGCTCAATGCCGACTAAATTTAAGCAATTACTTAACGTTCGGCCAATCACATTGACTGCATTTTCACTCAAACGTATGGCACTTGGATGATTCGCTAATACCGCATCAATAAAATGTGCATTCCCTATACACCCTTTCTGTAAAACCTTATCCCACTCACTTTGTAATGCCGATAACGAGGCAACCGTCTCCAGGCATCCTCTCTGGCCACAGCCACACTGCTTGCCATGAATATCCACCAAAGTGTGTCCAATTTCGCCATTCGCATGAGAACGACTAAAAAAGACTTGCTCATCGATGATAAAAGCCGAGCCAATTCCATAGTCTAAATTCACTACACAAAAGTGCTCAGGGCGTTCACTTTGCCACTTTTCTGCCAATGCCAATCCGACACAATCGTTTTCAACAATGACCTCTGTATCAAGCCGTTGCGCTAACAAATATCGACATTCAAAGCCGCCTTTCCACTTGGCAAGAGGCATATGTAAAGATGCCCCACTGTGCCTGGATACTTGACCGTGCAAGCCGATAGCGACACGTAGTTTGCGCTGTTTACTGGCGTTTCGTGCGTTATCATATACGTCACAGACCGCGTCAATTAACGCTTCTGGTGTTTCGACATTGATCTCGGTCTCTGAGGCTTCGAGTAGCAACTCCAGGTCTGCAGTAACAACGAGTGCCGCGATTTTGTTTGGTGATACATTTAAACAAAGAATGGGGCTGAGTTTATTACTAAGTGCATAGATCCCCGCTCTGTTACCACGGCGTTGAACAGGTCCGGGGAAAAGCATGATTTTTGATTCAGCATCCAAATCCGACAGTATCTTGCTCACAGCAGGTATCGAAAGCTGAGTGCGGGACGCCAACTCTGATTTACTCAAGGGACCACTTTTCGCCAAATGCGTTAAGATGGAACGCTTGTTGTGAACTCGAATCGCTTTATTGGATAAACCTAATCCTTGACGCATCTCCATCACTCACCCCAGCTTATAGTGCTCAATCAATTTAAGTTGCTCTATCGACAGCTCTTGCAACTTCTGTCCGTTTGCTGCCACTTCCACAGCGCCTTTTGAATTCGATGACGCGATGTCTGAGATTCGACTGATGTTTTTTGCTATGTCTATCGCGGTGTTTTGTTGCTGTTCTGTCGCCGAAGCGATATGTGCTCCCAACTGAGCAAGTTCAGAAATTGAAGCTTGAATACCTTGCATTACCATGCTGGTTTGATTGGATGATTCGCGCGAGTGCTGCATATAAAAATGGCATTGCTCCACTTGCTGGACCGCCTGCTCAACCGATTTATGCAACAATTGAGTCATTGTATGGATCTCTTGGGTTGAACGACCTGTACGACCAGCGAGTTCCCTAACTTCGTCCGCAACCACAGCAAAGCCGCGCCCCATGCTTCCAGCTCTCGCGGCCTCGATGGCGGCATTAAGCGCGAGCAAATTGGTTTGATCCGCTATGGCTTGAATCACTTCGAGCACCCGGCCTATCTCTGTGCTTACATCACTCACTCGCGATATGGCATCTGCGGACTCTTTGAGAGCTTGTGAAAGCTGATGTTGAGCTTCGAGGTTGTCAGTGGTTTGTTGTTGTCCTTTCACGACCGAACGCTCAATTTCGTTTAACTGAGTTTGGCTGGTACGTGTGGCTTGGGAGACCTCCGCGACCGAGCTTTCCATTTCGCTCATCGCCGCTGCGACACTTTCGGTTTCGATGCGCTGTGACTCCAGCGATTTTTGACTTTTAGAGGCTGTAACTTGATTGTGATTAGCAAGCTGGTTTTGCTGATGGGATACCGACTGTACCAATGCCACCAAGTGCTTGAGTGTATTGATCATTTGATCTATCGAGTTAGACAATTCGCCAAACTCATTCTTGCTTTTAATGCCGGTAGTTAACGTCAGATCGCCATTTTCTATACGATTTAACGACGCTTTAAGCATGTATAACGCGTTACGAATCGTCCGGCTTAGTGTCACAGCAACCATTGACACGATTAAGAAAGAGAATAACGTAACCAAAATGATAAGTTTTTCTCCTCTCGCTTGCATCACATTGACTTCAGTAACTTGCTGTTCAGACAGTTGTCGAAGCTGTTCAGACTGATGGACAAACAGATCGATTAACTGTGCCGTATCTGACTGAACCCCAGCGAGGAGTTCGAAAACTTCGGCCTGTTCCAACATGGCGTGATAATGTTTGACCAACACGCCTTGCTCGTCCGTCGCATGATCGATCACAGTCTTCAGGAGTTTTTGATCGCGCGTTGTATAACTGCGTGTTTTTTCCGCGAGAGACTGGCTGGTTTTAATAATCCGCTCGGCGACGGCGCGATTCTTTTTAATCAGTCCATCGATAACGTCTGCCGAATTCGAATTTAAGCCTTGGTTGGTATTAAAAATAAGTGAATCAATAGTGGCTGCTAGATTGTTTGCCATAAAGCTGGCATTCATATCATCAACCGAGCCAGACAAGCTATAAGCGGCACGTTTCATTTTGGTGCTGTCTAAAACAAACTGCCTAGTCCGACCCTCTACCCATTGCTCTGTGTCGACAACTTGTTGATACCGTTTGAACAAATCGTGTGTTTGAGAAAATAGGGCGATGTCACGTGGAGTTTTTAACAAATCAATTTGATGTTCGTTGAGTTGGGTGAACAACGCATCCAACTCCAACAATTTTTCATCATAGCGCTCATGGTTTTTTAAAAACTGAGATTCGATTGTTGTATATATGTCGGCATCCAACGGCGTGAAATAAGAGTTAGCCAAGGCTTGGCTAGTGAGCAGATGCACTGTCACTCGATTCAACTCAACCATATAAGGAGAAATCACTTCTGTCACGATATGGGTACGCTCAGACTGCAAGTTACCCTGGAGCAAACTCACGCCCGCAATCGAAATCATCGCCAGCAACAACAAGGTAAAGCCAATGTAGATACGTCTAACAATGGACAGATCTTGCCAAAACTTCATAGGAACCTTTTAATATTTTTATAATTTACGAATTGTGAAAATAAAAAAGGCCGCATAACGCGGCCTTTTAAAGACAACTTAAAGTCACCCTGAGTTAGAGTAACCAGTGAACTTTACGCCACTTCTTTAGGTAGTTCGGCAACAGGAACCGCTGCAATCAATTTTTGAGTGTATGGTTCTTGTGGGTTATGAATTACCTGCTCGATGGTACCCTGCTCCATTATCGTGCCGTGTTGCAGTACGATCACTCGATCACAGAAGTACTTCACGGTTGCAATATCATGGGTGATTAAGATGAACGATGTGCCAAATTCGTTTTGGAATTCAATCAATAGGTCCAAAACCTGTGCACGCAATGATACGTCCAATGCTGCCGTCGCCTCATCTGCAATGATGAGTTTAGGGATCGTCACCAGCGCGCGAGCAATAACAATTCGCTGGCGCTGCCCGCCAGAGAATGCGTGTGGATAGCGGCTTGAGAACTCCGCAGGCAAACCCACTCGACGCATCATATTGCGTACGCGATCTTTACGTTCTTGCGCGCTCATCTCTGTACGAAGCAGTTTCAGCGGCTCTTCAATGATATCCGCAACCGTCATACGTGGATTTAAAGAAGACCATGGGTCCTGGAAAATCAAACGTAGATCGGCAAACAAAGGATCGCGTTTCACACGCTTGTAGTCAGCAAGCTCAAGCTCGACGTCACTACTTTCGTCTACGTAACGAATGTTACCTGACGTTGCTGGCTGCATACCTAAAATCGCTCGACCTAAGGTACTCTTGCCAGAACCGGACTCACCAACAATTCCCAAAGACTCACCTGGGTGCAGCGTTAACGTCGCGTTGTTAACCGCCGTCATAAATTGTTTTTTCTCGAACATCTTGCCCGGTTTTTCAAACACTTTAGTGACGTTGTGTACATCTAAAAGTGGCGTTTGCCCTGTGTAAACAAACGGTTTTTTCACCTCAGAAGGTAGCTCAAGCGCACGCGTCGCATTCATCAGCTTAATCGTATATGGGTGCTCAGGTCGCTCGAAGATTTGGCGCACATCACCTTGCTCGACAACCACACCTTTTTCCATAACGACGACACGGTCCGAGATTTGTGCCACTACCCCTAAATCATGAGTAATGAACAAAATAGCCATGCCTATCTCTTGCTGCAGTTTGGCAAACAACTCCAAAATTTCAGCCTGAGTGGTCACATCTAACGCCGTTGTTGGCTCGTCGGCAATTAATACATCCGGACGACTGGCAATCGCCATCGCGATGACAACTCGTTGACGCTGACCACCAGATAACTGGAACGAGTACTTGTTAATCAAACTTTCCGGCTCAGGCATTTGTACCTGAGTCAAAAGTTCAATTGCACGTTCATGAGCCACTTGTTTCGTGATGCCTGGGTCAACAAGACAAAGCACTTCTTTAATTTGATCGCCAACCGTATGAACAGGGCTCAGTGCTGCCATTGGCTCTTGCGATACCAATGAGAAGTTAAAGCGACGCAAATTACGCATTTCTTCACTACGCGGATGCAACGTGGTGATATCCACCTTGGATCCATCTGTATAATAAAGAATTTCCCCTGAATCAATGCGTCCTGGTTTGTCCAGCAGTTGAAGAATCGCGCTGGTTGTCACAGACTTACCAGAACCCGATTCACCGATGACTGACAAGGTTTCCCCACGATTTAAATGAAACGATACGTTTTTAACAGCGTGGAAGGTTTCCATCGTTGTCGGGAAGCTGACGTTCAGATCTTTAACTTCAAGAATTTTATCCGCCATTTTAAATACCTTATTTTGCACCTTGTTCATGGTAAGGGTCGCAGGCGTCACGTAAACCGTCACCTACAAAGTTCATCGCTAGAATGGCAATAACCACACTTGCTGCTGGAATTAACAGCCAGATTGCATCCGCTAGTGCACGGATGTTTTGGGCTTCTTGTAACAATACACCCCAACTCACCATAGGTGGTTGAAGGCCCAGACCTAAGAAGCTAAGCGCCGTTTCGCCCAAAATCATGCTCGGAATGGCTAGCGTAACCACTGCGATGATATGACTCAGGAAGTTTGGCACCATGTAACGGCGGATAATTTCAAATGGCGAGTTGCCATCTAACCATGCCGCTGCAACATACTCTTCGCTCTTCAATGACATGAAGCGGCTGCGGACAACACGAGCCATATCAGGCCATGCAACCAAACCTAAGATAATGGTGATCAGGAAGTAACGCTGCAACGAGCTCCAGTCATTAGGTAATGACGCACCTAGCGCCATCCAAAGTGGAAGCGTTGGTACCGATTTAACAATTTCCATGGTGCGCTGGATGAAGTTATCCACTCTGCCACCAAAGTAACCGGAGATACCACCCACCAAAATACCGATGAAAAAGGTAAAAAATACACCAATCAGACCAACCGACAGTGAGATACGCGCACCATGAATTAGTCGCGATAACATATCGCGTCCCATTCGGTCAGAACCGAGGATGAAGAAAGGATCACGTTTATTCTTAGGTACAAGTAACTTGTACTTCATCGGAATGAAGCCCGCTAGCGTGTACGGTTCTACCTCACCAAAAAATTCAAAATAAACTTTCTTCTCTGGATTCTCGGTGTAATGACGTTTTAGCGAACGAGGGTCGGTTTTCACGGTGTAGCCGATTAAATGTGGCGCCCAATCCCAACCTTCGCTGGTTTTCTCAAACAGATTTACCTGTTGCGGCGGCGCGTAAGTATATCGACGCCAGTTGTCACTTGAGTTAAACGGTGCAAAAAACTCTGCGAATGCAGCGACAAAATAGATTAGAGCTAAGAACCACATACTGTACCAAGCCAGTTTGTGACGTCTTAATTTAAGACCAATCAATTGCCAGGCGGTTGCTTCCGTTAGGTCAATCTGTTTTTTCTTTCGCTTCCATACTCGAGCAAATATGCTATTGGCAGGAGCAGTTTGAATATTAGCTGTCATGATGATTACTCCTCGGTTAAAGACCAGCGCGTACGCGAGGGTCTACCCAATACATGATGAGGTCAGAAATGATGGTGCCGATAATGGTTAAGGTAGACATCAGCAATAGAATGTCGCCAGCCAGGTACATATCTTGGTTACGCAATGCGCTAAGCATGGTTGGTCCCATTGTCGGGATGTTCAACACCTGGCTTACAATCACGTCTGCACTGATAAGAAGTGGTAACTGCCAACCAATCGTCGCAGCAAGTGGTAGACACGCGACACGAATAGGGTATTTAACTAAGAGCGTAAATTCTTTTTGGCCTTTCGCTCGTGCGGTTTTTACATAAGGCTTTGTTAATTCATCGAGCAAGTTGGCACGCATAATACGAATGATACCCGCCATACCTGCGGTACCCGCAACGAGAATATACAACCAGCTACGACTAACACCGTCCATGAATTTGTCGAAACTCATAGGTTGAGAGATATACTCTGGCGAGTAAAGGCCAGACAGCATCACGTCAAAAGAGTGATAACCAATTAGCAAGGCAACAATCGCAATAACAAAGTTAGGCGTTGCCATACCAATGAAGCCAAATATGGTTGCGATGTAATCGCCAAATGAGTATTGACGCAGAGCAGAGTAAACACCGATTGGAATAGCCAACGTAAATTTGAAAACCAGTACGGCACAGGCTAAAAGAATGGTAGGTAACAGTGTAGGCTGAATGTTATCCCAAACTGGTTTATTGTTAACCAGAGAAAGCCCGAGATCACCTGTAAGTAGACCTCCCATCCAACTTATGTAACGCTCATGCAACGGTTTATCCAAACCAAACATTTCACGCAAAACAAGTATCTGCTCTGGGTCGACATCTTGACCCATAGCGGCCATTTCTGCGATTTTTGCAGAAGCAAAATCACCTGGTGGTAAATCAATAACGACAAAAACTAAAATAGACACGACCAGCAAAGTGGTAAATACCGCCGCTAATCTTTGTCCTATATACAGAAAAAAACTGCTCATAATTATTCCTACATTTGCAACTTCGCAAACAGTTAAAACAAAAGGTTCGTTAGCCGCAGCTGCTAGTGACTGCGGCTAACAGGTCTGGTTTAACCATACCTAGTTCAACGAAATTACTTTGATTCCTTCCAAAGTTGAGCGGTACGCATTGGACCTGGCGAAGCGATACTGTATGAGTTTGGAACCTCAGTATCAGCGTTGCGAACGCCTTTACGAATGATCACACCTTCATCCAGTGGTTGAACCGTACCAATTACATAGAAGTTTTCTTTCGCAATATCAATAATTTGCTGCATCAGCTTAGACTGTTCTTCATGAGAAGATGTTTTACCCATAGCTTGGTAAAGCTCAATTTGCTTCTTAATGTGCGCAGGTGGCTCAACAGCATTAGCGTGTGAAGTATCTGTCATCCAGTAGTAGTAGCCTAAGCCCCAGGTAGACTCTGGGTTTTGAGGTGCATAGCTGCGGAAAGTATCCAACACACCGATACCACCATCACCTTTCGCTGGCGCTAAATCATATTCATTCGCCAAACGTTGAGTTTGCAGGTAAGAACCTTCAACGATACGGATATCCAGGAATACGCCCACGTCTTTCCAATCGTTTTTCACAAGCTCAAGAATGTCTGTGGTTTCACCAACGTGCTGTTGGTTAACCAACGCTTCAATACGCAGGCGGTTGCCATTTTTATCCAGGCGGTAGCCATCGTCGTCTTTCTTATTCAGACCGACTTTGTCTAACAGTTGGTTGGCAAGTTCTGGGTTGAACTCTGTGTATTGAGTTGCAAATTCCTCATCGTAGAATGCACTACCCTCTGAAGGCGCTGCTTGGTAAGGCGCAACGACACCAGAGAAAATAGTCTCACTAATACCTTCACGATCAATTGCGTGAGAAAGTGCTACACGGAAATCTTTGTTAGAAAATAGTTCACGCTTAACTGGATCTTTGTGCGTTTGGTTTAAGCCAAGGATCTGCGCGTTCATGCTAGTACTTGGACGAGTCGCGTAAGTGTAGTCACCCTTCTTCTCGTTTTCGATGAGCATTGGACGGTACTTAGCTACGCCAATATGACGAGTTTGGAAGTCTGTCTCACCAGCGGCAGCGCGAAGAACCATCTCTTCTTTATTCTCAGAGTAAGAGAAGTAAACCGTATCTAGGTAAGGTAATTGGTTACCCGCCGTATCGACTTGCCAATAGTATGGATTGCGTTCCCAAATTGCATATTGCGTTTGCGGACCTGGAGCGACTTTTACTTTCCAGGCGTTTACTGTAGGGCGGTCTGGGTTTTGGTAACTTTCTTGGAAGTAAATCGCACGACACTTAGTTTGGAAGTATTGCTGCCAGCTATCAAAGCCAGCGGCTTTTGCTTCTTCAGTCACTTTAGCGTTTACTTCAGGCAAAAATTGCTCACAGTAATGTTTCGGGAACTGAACGATGTTAGAACCATCAGTGTTCGCCAATTTACGAATGAACATACCATCGGCATTTTTTAGCGTGATTTTGATTGTGTGTTTGTCGACAACGGTACCGACTGCATCACCTGATTGACGAGCATAGAGTGGTTTGTTGCCAGACCAGTCTTCACGGTTAATTAAATCTAGGTAGAACTTGATGTCTTCCGCTGTAAACTCTGTTCCGTCAGACCATTTAACGCCTTTGCGCAAGCTGATCGTGTACTCTGTAAGCTCTGGGTTTACTGTGTAGCTAGTCGCTAGATTTGGCTCAATACCCGTGTAGTGACGGTTAAAGTTAAATAAGTTGTCGTACTTAAGCATACGCATACGGTGACCACGGTCCGCTTTTAAACCAAGCAGACGCAATTCACCACCGTATTGACCGATAGATTCAATCGGCTCAACAACAAGTGGGTTTTCAGGCAAACGCTCAGCAACAGGGGCGAGTTGCCCAGCTGCCACCAACTCTTTTAGCTGTGGGGCTTCGTTGTACGTATCCGCCAAAGCAGAAAAAGAGACAGAGGCTGCAACCGCGATAGCGACTTTGCCAAGTAGAGGTAAGCTATTCTTATAACTCATCAGTAACTCCCTGATTTGTATACAAATGTAAAGATTAATTCTTTCGTACTTCGCGTAGCCATTTAACTCAGCGAGGCACATTGCCAGCGTTCACGGCGACAATATACTGGTGTGTACCGGGTTCGATACGACCAGTAATGGCAGGAACACTAGCTTGGGGATAAAGTAAATTGGTGTTGGGTGCGCATGGGTAGACTCGGGTTTTCCCCTCACCTTGCAATAAAATCAGTTCACTAAAGAGCCGCTCAGACTCCACTCGTGCAGGCTGAATCACCTGATGGCTAAACCAAGCTGACCAGCCATCTACGGCATACCCTGTCATCACAAATTCCAAAGCAAAGTCTGTGGTGATTTCATGGCTGCGAAGTTCACCCTGCTCAGTAAATTTTTGGCGCGTTTTCACCACACAACCTTCAAACGGCTGCCATAAAGAGACCAGTGCATCGCCTTCGCGATAGCTATTGATATTTCGGGTGCGACTAAACCATTGACGAGTCTGTGGATGAGCAAAAGCAAAAATATTGTCTCCCGCCCAACCCTGATCCAACCAATTAGTTGATTCAACACACAGCCCGTGCGCGGAGCTATAGGCAAACTTGCTGTATTTGTCATTACAATTACGCAGCTCGTTTGCAGGTGCGCTATTGGTCAACAGATAACTACCCTGACGGCGGGTAATCAGGTGGCGATCACCAATCCACGTGGCGGGCATATTGCTCGATAATGGTTGTTCTTCTACCGTCCAAAATGGATGCTGTTCAGGCAGGTAGAGGGCGTTAAAGGCTTTAAGTGCCAACATCGGTGACGCGTAACTGGTATAGAATTCACTCACGAGCAAGTTAGGGTAAGCAAAGCCCGGTAACAACTGTGCCTGTTGATCCCAGATTGGCTGATTCGCCCACCAGCGCATGGTTTGCATCCAGTAGCTTTTTGCCGTTGCGATATCAATATCAGGATGTTCAGTACGCGCCAATTCCGCCCAAAAAGCAGCACCAGCAAAGCGATAATTCAACGAGCGGCCGTAGCACAGAGGCTGACCATCTTCGCCAAACCAATATTGATAGCGATGAGAAAACTCTATTGCACGGTCAAGCAAAAGCTGACTGCCAACACTCTGATAATTGTCCCAGCGGGCGTACACCAATGCGTAAAGTTGGAAAGCAAACGGGTTGTAATAGTCCACGACACCTGTGAGACCGTCTTGATACCACCCGTTTGTTAAATGCATTTCATCAATAAAAGCGAGGTCTTGTTCAAGCACCTGTTGCTGAATTTCCACACCCAACAACGATAGTGCTTTTAAGATCAGAACCCTAAACCAGCGCCAGTTATTAGGCGGCAACTCTAAATCGGAGACAGAATTTAACCAAGTCACAAGGTTAGTGCGCTGCTCGCGATCTAACGGCTGCCAGTAAAATTCGTTAGCATCGATCAACGCGACTGCAATCGATGACATCTCCACAACACGTTGGTCATAATTGCGTGGAAACTGCCAAAAGTCTTGGTGCATGGGATTGGTACCGTTGGCGATCAACTGGCGCAACTCGGCATGCTCATCTTTCAGCGCTTCTCCAGCTGGCACTGCGCCCCACATCAAACGACAAACATGTTCGATACCCGCTACGCTTTCTGTATAGTGCGCCGCGCTATTAAAGTGCGGCACGTCTTGTGTTGTTCCACGAACAACATCCATTTGGCGCTCTACAATCGCTTTTAGCATTTTCAGCGTTTCAGAACGGCCCGTGCATCCTTGCGCCGTATTTGCCAAACAATTCAAACTTATTGCCACGGGTTACTCGCTTAACAACAAAATCATCAATGAATGAATTAAAACTCATAACCTATAATTATTGAAACGCTTTTTTATATTTTTGATATAAAGATCAAAACTACGTTTTATTTTTTTAGTTCAATGCCCACCTGGCTCACAAAATTGAACTACCAAAAACAATAAAATTAAAACGATGTTTCATTTATTAATAATTTGCTTTCTTAGCATAGATTAAACGGGTTCTGATGTGCTGGGCTGATAGGACTACGGAATTGTAAGCACGCTGAAATAGAAAAATTAGCCTATGACAGCGTGCTCTTTAACAATGCCAGCAGAATTGCTCAAAGGATGGATGCGCACACCTGCCTAGGGGTGGCGCATAAATCGAGCGTAATAGAGAGGTGGCAAGCCACGTTGCAAACATCGCCCCATCGCATCAAGGTAAGGGCGAAGATGAGAGAAAAACTGATAATACCCGTCACACAGATAATGCTTTGCCGATATAGATAACTCCCCGTTTGCATCGATCCGCTGCGCAGGGCAAGCGCCATGACAAAGCGAACGTTGGTCACATCGCTGGCAATGGATTTGGCTACCAGTCGGCTTGCGGGTAGCAAATTGTTGCTGGATCGGTGTTTCTATCAAGTCAGGGTAATCTCGCTGGTTGATATTCCCCACTTTGAATTCTGGATAAACAAAATGGTCACAGCTATAGGCATCACCATTGTGCTCAATCACAAGATTCTCCCCACACTGAGGGGCGTGTACACAAATAGAAGACGGCATACCCAAATGCATGCCGAGCGCATTATCAAAATGGCTGACGTACACCTTACCAATGTCACCTTTGCGCCACTCTTCAAACACATCCACCATAAACTGACCAAACTGCTCTGGAGATACACTTCTCTCCGAAACACCTTTGCCTTTTTCCGGTTCGACAATCGGAATGAACTGAATAAATGTCACCCCAAGTTGTGTCAGGTGCCGATATACTCGTTTACCATGATTGCCGTTGTGGTTTTGAATCACAGTCAGCACATTGGTATCGACCTGATACTTTTGTAGCGTCTGCAAACCTTGGATCACCTGACGATAAGAGCCCTTCCCACTGCGTGTTTTGCGGTAGTAGTCATGCAATTCTTCATCACCATCAATACTGATCCCAACCAAAAACTCATGCTGTTTAAGAAACTCGGCCCAACTGTCGTTAATCAGCACACCATTGGTTTGCAGCGTATTGATGATCTTCATTCCCGGACGGGCATATTTTTTTTGCAGCGCTACTGCCTGGCGAAAAAACGCCAACCCTCTTAATGTCGGCTCCCCACCCTGCCAACCAAACGTCACTTCCGGACAACCAGCAGGCTGGCTCTCTATGTAGCTTTTTACGTGTGCCTCAAGTGTCGTGTCCCCCATATCAAACTGCTTGGTTTGCGGGTAATAGTCGGTTTTGTCGAGATAGAAGCAATAGTCGCAATCTAAATTGCACAAAGGTCCAATCGGTTTGGACAAAATATGAAACGGACGCTTTGCTTTCGCTTTACTGATGGGAATAATAAGTGACACCGTAACCACACCTTGTTATTAGTTGACGAATTATTTTAAAACGCCATTTTAATTTATCATCAATCCGTGATCGCAAACAACATTTATAAAACAATGTTTCAATATAATATTTCAAACCCTCTACTATTGTGAATCATGAAAAAACCCAATTTACTCTATGTATTCCCCGATCAATTTCGCCTGATGTCGCTGGGTATCTGGCAAAATCCTTACTATCGTGACTTAATTCCCGGTGTGGGGGACCCTGTCCATACACCCAACCTTGATGCGTTTATCCAACAATCAACGTTGCTGAACAACGCCGTAAGTAACTGCCCAGTTTGTAGCCCACACCGCGGTAGCTTGATGACCGGGCAATTCCCGTCTCGCAGTGGTGTACCGCTGAACTGTAACTCAGACCGCGTTGATTCCGAGTTGCCAGAAACCGCGATTTGTTTCACTGATGTCCTGTCAATGTCAGGCTATCACGTCGGTTATATCGGCAAATGGCATTTGGATGTACCAACACCAAATGATCCAGTGCAGCCTGGTCATTACGTTGACCCGAATGTACCTGCCTGGGACTCGTACACCGAACCACAGCGCCGCCATGGAATCGATTATTGGTATGGATACGGCACGTTTGATGAACACAACAATCCCCACTACTACGACACCGATGGCCGCCGTCACGAACCAAAGGTATGGTCGGCAGAACATGAAACCGACAAGGCGATTGAGTATCTGAAGAACGAACAAGGCCAGCGCGACGCAAACAAACCTTTTGCGCTGTTTATGTCGATGAACCCGCCACACAGCCCATACGACAGCCTTGACGATTGCCGTATAGAAGATTGGTTACGTTACAAAGACACGCCTGTTGATGAGCTTTTATTGCGCGAAAACGCTGATACGAGCCTCGAAAAAGCCAATAGCGCGCCTTATTACTTTGCCAATGTTACAGGCACCGACAGTGAGTTCGGCCGTCTGGTTGAGACACTGAAAGCGATGGGTGAATGGGACAATACCATCGTGGTATTTACCAGCGACCACGGAGAAACCTTGTGCAGCCAAAGCGTAAATGATGCCAAAAACTGCATCTATAACGAGGCATTTTCAGTACCTTTCATCGTAAAAGCTGCCGATCAGAGTCAGGCAAATCAACACCCAGCCTTTTTGAGCAGTGCTGATATTATGCCAACCGTATTGGGATTGATGGGGCTTTCATCATCTTGCCCAACCAATATTCATGGTCGCAATCTCGATGAGATTTTCCGCTCAGGTTCGATGGATACCAGCCCAACTTACGCTCTCTATCTGAAGAACATGAATACCGCGCCAGGTGCAGACGGTAAAATCCGTGGCTATTTCGCTTCAGTTCGAGGCATTAAGACTGAGCGCTACTCCTTAGCACTACATATTGATGATTTCGGCCAAGTCGAAAAAACCCAATTTTTCGACAACATCCAAGATCCGTACCAAACCAATAACCTAGCTTTCGACCCTGAACAAGCGGACCTTCGTCGCCTATTACGCGCCATGGCAGAAGAATTGGTTCGAACCGACGATCCATGGGCTGACGGCCGAGTGCTTGATCACCTGCTTCCATATGACTTGTTCATTCACAGTGGAACCGATAAGGAATTCTCATGAGTAACGATACACTCCCTAATGTAATTATTATGTATGCCGATGATCTCGGTTTCGGCGATTTGAGCTGTTACGGTGCCAACGACATTCCAACGCCTAATCTGGATAAACTGGCTGAAGAAGGGCTTAAATTCCATCAAGGTTATGCCACGGCGGCGACGTGTACGCCTTCGCGCTATAGTTTACTGACAGGGTCTTATCCTTGGCGTAACCCTAACGCAGCTGTTTTACCTGGCGATGCCCCGCAGATCATCACCATCTCTGATTTTACGATGCCAAAAATGTTCCAAAAGGCTGGCTATCGCACCGGCATCGTCGGTAAATGGCATTTAGGGCTCGGCAATGGTGAACTCGATTTCAATCAAGAAATTCAGGGAACACCAAACGATGTCGGTTTTGACGATTCCTACATTATGGCTGCGACCAATGACCGTGTTCCATGTGTCTACATCGACAATCGCCATGTTGATAACCTCGATCCTTCAGACCCGATTGAAGTGACCTACGATTGGGATCAAGCCTTTGATGACGTACCTACAGGCCGCCACAACCCAGAGCTTCTGGATGTCATGTACGATCATGGCCACGACGGCACGATCATCAATGGCGTTAGCCGTATCGGTCACATGCGCGGCGGTCAATCCGCAATCTGGGATGATGAAACCATGGGCGAAGTCTTTGCTGACAAAGCCATTGAGTTTATCGAGCAAAACCAAGATCAGCCGTTTTTCCTTTACTACGCCTTGCATCAACCGCACGTACCGCGTATTCCGAACCCTCGCTTTAAAGGCGTGACACCCCACGGAGTTCGCGGCGATGTAATCGTCGAAATGGATTGGTGCATTGGGCAGGTCCTCGATAAATTGGAAGAGCTGCAACTGGCTGATAATACGATCTTGATCTTCTCCAGCGACAACGGCCCTGTACTAAATGATGGCTATAAAGATCAAGCGGTTGAGTTCAACGGCGAACATCGAATGGCTGGCCCACTGCGCGGCGGAAAGTACAGCCTGTTTGAAGGTGGTACGCGAGTGCCATTTATTGTCCGCTGGCCAAACGGCGCTACCCGAGGAGAAACAGAAGCCTTGTTCAACCAAGTCGACCTTTATCACTGTTTTGCTCAGCTAACCGGCTCTGAACTGCAAGAGGAAGAAGCGCCAGACAGCCAACCGCTGCTGGACACGTTACTGGGTAAGGAACCTCAAGGCCGAGACAATATGGTGCTTGAAGGGATGCAATACAAAAAGGTATTCAGAGACCAGCGTTACGCTTATATTCCGCCACACGATGACGATTTTATCTGCCAATATACGGGGAATGAAAAAGGTAACCTCTCCAGCGCTCAGCTATTTGATTTACAGGATGATATTGGCCAAGTCGTTAATCTCGCCGAGCAGTATCCCGAAAAAGTTGAAGAGTTAGCAGCTCTGCTTGAAAAGAGTATTAAAGCACCACGCACTCGTTAATCGCGTCTCTTAGATGCACTGGTGATTGGAGACAGTTTACAAGCGATTTTTGGTACGCAGTCTGACTCAATTAAGTCAGAAGTGCACAGCGTACTTGCGACCTCCTGATCTTACCTCCCCCATCTGGGTAAGATTTGCCAACCTCCATGTGAGGTTGGCTTTTTCGTTTTTCCTCAATCTCAGGTTTTTGACCAGTGACGAATTAAGAGCGTTCCAAAAGCGCTTTAAGATTATGGGCGATCTCTTCAGCCGCCAGCATACCGCGGTTGAGTGACCACAGTTGCGGTGAAACCTCGATAACTTGCTGCTTTTTGACTGAAGTCAGCAATTTGAACAATGGATTTTTGCGCCATTCATCGACAACATTGGGGGTGGAATACAGCCCAATCAGTAACCAATCTGGGTTAGTTTTGAGAAGAAACTCAAAACTTGTCGGCAAATAAGCCGTTTGCGTTTTGTCGTCCAGAGGACTGTTTAGCCCCAGAGTCGTCAACACTCCACCAGCGTAAGACACCGGACTATGTAGCCACATACCTTTATCGGAAACGACGCCAAACTGTATGGTCTCTTGAGTAGCAAAGTGCTGTTTGAACTGCGCCATCGTTTGATGATGCTGCTCGACTCGCTGCATCATTTGATCTTGCTTTCCAATCGCGACACCAATTTTTAATGCAGACTCCAGGTTCTCTTGGTACGTCTCTCCACGACTTTTTAGCAACAATGTTGGCGCTATTCGCTGCAAATCTTCATAGATAGTAAGATGACGTTCCGCGTCAGCAATGATGAGATCCGGCTTGAGTTGCGCTATCACTTCTAGGCTAGGCTGTGATCTAGCACCAACAGACTGCCAAGGCTCAACTTTCTCTCTAACGGCGGCAATGACGCGTGTTGGGTCTTTATCATCGGCAACACCAACTGGCGACACATCTACTGCGGCTAAGGCATCCACAAAAGAAAACTCTAAAACAACGACACGCTCTGGAATCGTTTCTATCTCGAATGTGCCCTGCTCATCTTGAACGGTGCGCATCTGAGCCATGGCTGAAGATGAAGCAATGACAAGCATAAGCAACATCAATGAACACACCAAAAAACGGTCAGTCGCCAATCGAGCTTTATTTTCCATAACAATATTCTCCAATACTATGATCGGCAAAGTCGCCAACTTAAGCTGACGACTTTTTCTAGATCAGTAAATCAAGTTCAAGGCGCTAAAACTGGTAGTTCAGATCAAGCGTGTATGAGCGTCCAGGTGCTGGGTAGCGACCAACAGGGCTAGTATCGATTCCGCGGAAGTAATAATCTTCATCAAACAGATTGTTCACGGCGACATTCATGCGCAGCTTACCTTTTTCATCCTTGTATAAGTCCGTACCTAAGTTAAAGTTCCAGACCATATAAGACGGTACTTTACCAGTCGCTCCCGTACTATCTTCAGAGCTAGTGTTGGCGTTATCGGTGTACGCATCGCTGAAATAGAAACCAGATAAAGTGGTATCTACGCCAGAGAAGACATAAGTCGCATCCCAGCCAAGTTGGTGCTTGGAAGAGAACGCTAGCTGATTCCCTTTGTTCTCACCGTCTTCTTCGAGTGTGGCATCTAAGTAGTTGTAGCTTGCACCCAGGCTGAGTAACGGTAATGACTCGGGAACATATCGAGCTGACAGTTCAATACCCTGATGCAGCGTTTTACCAATGTTGTCAAAAGTTTGCGTCGCGCTTTGCCATTGCAGTTGATCCTCGAAATCAATGCGGTAAATCGCAGCGTTGAAACTTGTCTCGTTCTGAGTAAAACGCGCGCCCACTTCGTAGTTCCACGCCAACTCACTGCCCTCTTCACCCAAGCCTCGAATGTAAGCAATCTGAGGTGCACGCAGAGATTTTTGCGCATTTGCGTACGTGACCCACTGTTCATTGAGACTATAAGCCAGCGTCAAACCGGGTAACCACTCCGTCACTTTATTATCTGCACTTTGCTCTTTTCCAAGATCGTCAAAGCTCATATCAACCGATTCAAAACGCAATCCAGGCGTGATTTTGAGTGTATCGTTGAATAGACCAATTTCATTGCTGATGTAACCCGCAAACGCGTCGGTATCTAAGTGCCAGTCACGCGGAACATTGGTGTTACCTCCAGAGAGAGGCGTTTGCGTAAGTTTGTAGTCGATATCTTCGTTTACGTAACGAGCACCAATAATCCAGTTTTGAGTAACGGACTGACCTTCACCAAAATACATTGCTAATTTCGGCTCGATACCATACACAGTAAATTCGCGAGGTGAGGTACGAATATCAGTGGACGGCAAAGCGGGATCAGCCCAGTGCCCACCAGCACTATTAAAGCCCCAC